>CAYWPB010000471.1:0-2978 GCA_964458725.1 uncultured Nevskia sp.
CCGCCAGCGCGGCGCGAGCCCAGGGCAGGGCCACGGCCAGCAGCGCCAGCGCAGCGGCGCCCAGCAGCAGCGGCTGCCGCTTCACAAACCCGCGGCCAGCGCGGCCCGCGGCAGCTGGTGGACATGGTCGATGCGGAACAGGCCGGCGCTGTTGTCCGCCACCAAGGCCGATCCCGCCGGGTCCATTGCCGTGGGCAGCTGCGCCGGCCGCAGGCGATGCGTACCGTCGAACAGCCGCGACAAGTCGGCGTGAAGGTGCAGCTCCGCGCCCTGCTCTGCCGTCACTTCCACCGGCGCGGGGAATTGCAGGAACACCGTATGCGCCGCCGCGCCGGCGCCGCCGACATGCCAGGTCAGCGCATAGGCTTCGTCCGGCGACTGCGGTGAATGCCCCTCGAACAGGAAGAAGATGTAGCCGGTGTTCCAGGTCCAGAACATGCCGCGCGCCGGATCGAGCGTGCCGGTCTGGGCGCCGCCGCTGTTGCGAGCGGCGTCGACGCCGACCGCGAACTCCAGCCCGCTATAGCTCCCCGGCGGCACCGGTCCGATGGCGAAGCGCTTCGACGCCGCATCCGCCTCGTCGACCAGGAAGTAGCCGCGGCTGTCCTGTTCGCTCTGCGGGTTGGCGAACCAGGCCGCGTCGCCGCGGCGCAGGCGGAAATTGCTGAGGTAGTAGCGCAGGTGCTCGGCGCTCCACTCGTCGCCCGCGGCGGTGCGGTAGCTCTCGCCCAGGCGCAGCGGCGCCTCGCCGACGATGTGGGTGATCTCGATGCGCAACGGCAAGCCGGACGGCGCGCCGCCGCAGCCGGTCAACAGTATTGCGAGCAGCGTGGAGCTGCAGCTTCGTGCCGCGTGATATCGGAATGTCATGGCCTGCTTTTTCCTGAGCCGCTGCCGGGCGCAATGCGCGCGGCAGCGCATCATAGAAGCGGGCCCGGCGCGGCCGACACCGCAATTCCAGACCGAATCGGGCTATCCATAGATGGATTGCGCAACGGCGGCGCGCCACCGCGGCGTTATATCGGTAGACGCACAGATCATTTTCCGTGCGGCGCCGGCTGGATTATTAAAGAGCCTCCGCAGAACCGCCCGACGCCGGCGGATTGCCCAGGGAGCAGAAGCCTTGCAAGCCAGGATGCCGTCAGCCCGGCCGGTTGGTCCCGTTCCGTCCGATCTGCTGCTGCAGATCGTCGAGCGCGATTTCGCCTTCAGGGAATGCAACTACTCGCTCTATCCGTCCTGGCTCTCGTATCCCTGGGCCAACTCCCACCTGCTGATTCGCGGCACGCGTCCCTACCGCATCGAGCGCCGGGATCGATTCACCGCGCGCGGAGCCCAGCCGCTGCCTGGAGCGCCGCATGACGACACCGAGCAGTACCGGGACGGACTCGACGCGCCGGCGGTGATCGACGCCCTGCGCGACTTCGCGGCCACCGCCATCCGCCCCGCCCTGATCCGGGTCAACCTCAACGCCGGCGGGACGACACGCAAGGTGACCGGCCAGCTGACCGTGTTCGGCTGCCGCCTCGCCTCGGCCAGAAAGGACGGCAGGCTGGCGCTGCTGGACGGCGCCGAATTCGCACCGCCGCTGGCTTGCGAGCCGGGCGGCCCGGCCCGCGGCCATGGCCTGCGGGTGCGGCACCGCATCCTGATTGCGCCCGGCACCCGGGTGCGCTTCTCGCTGCCGCTGGATCTGGCCAGGCTCGCCGGCGCGCGGTTGCGGCCCGGCTTGCGCATCGAGCAGATCGAACCCCTGCCCTGCGTCTTCGCCGACAGCACCACCTTCCGGGCGCTATGGCCCGACCGCGCACCCGGCGTGGTCGGCCAGCGCTATCACATCGGCGACGCCGGCCTGCGCGGCGGCGACGCCGAGGTTCAGCCGCGATAGTCCCCCGGCGCCCTGCCGGTCCAGCGCCTGAAGGCGCGCCGGAAGTTCGACAGATCGTCGTAGCCGAGGGCGAAGGCGATCTCGGAAAGCGGCTTGCGCGTCGTGGTCAGGTACTCGACGGCGATGCTCTCCCGGATCCGGTCGACCTGGGTCTGCCAGGTGGTGCCGGCCTTCTGCAGCTCGCGCCGTAGGGTTCTGGGGGAGACGCAGAAATGCGCGGCGGCCTGGTCGAGCGTCGGGAAGCGGCCGTGCGCCCGCAGCAGCAGGGCGCGGCAACGGCTGACGATGCCGTTCTGCTCGCCCAGTTTCGCCAGCAGCTGCTCGCAGATCTGCCGGGTGGAGGATGCGGTCTGCGGGTTCGCCGTCGGCAGCTCGAACGCCAGCCAGCGCTCGGCGAAATACAGGCGGGTGTGCGGCTGGCCAAAGCGGCACGGGAAGCCCAAGGTCGCGAGCGCCGCCGCGGCGCCGGGCGGCTCGGGACAGGCCAGTGTGGCATGGCTGATGATGCCGCGGCCGAGATGGTCGCCGAACAGGCGTTCGGTGGCGCAGAGCGTGCTGCCCAGCAGGAACCAGCGCAGGTCGCCGAACTCCAGCGCCTCGTCGATCTGCACCGCCGCCTGCGGCGGCTCGCGTACCAGGCTCAGCTCGAACAGCGGCGCGCGGATGGCGAAGTATTTCACCACCGTGCCGATCGCCTCGCCCACGGTCTTGCTGCTCAGCGCGGCATAGCCGAGGATGCCGAGCGCGGTGACGTTGATATGGCGGCCGAAGCGCAGCCCCAAGTGCGGATCGCCGGTTAGCCGCATGGCATTTCGCATCAGCTGGCGATGCTGGACGAAGCTGAAGCGCGCGTGCTCGTCGTCCAGATCGCCGGCGTTCAAGCCGGTGCCGTCCAGCAGTTCCGCGGCGGCCACGCCCTCCGCCACCAGCATGCGGAACAGCACGCCGGGAAAATAGGACGGCAGCACCGCGTCTTCGGCGCCGAAGGCGTTGCGGATCATCGATCAAATCTAGCGGCCGTGGCCGGAAATGACCAGTTGTTGTCCGCTTCGGCTCTCCTGCGCGCAGGCCCCGCTGTTTAGGCTTTCCC
>CAYWPB010000472.1:0-2963 GCA_964458725.1 uncultured Nevskia sp.
CTTGGCGGCCTCGATGATCTGATCGCGCTGCGCCTCGGCGGTGACCATCAGCACCGGCAGGCGCGCGGTGCGCTCGTCGGCGCGGATGTTCTTCAGCAGGTCCGGGCCGGTCATGCCCGGCATGTTCCAGTCGGTGATGACGAAGTCGATCGGCGTGCCCTGCAGCACCGCCCAGGCCGAGCGGCCGTCGTCGGCCTCGGTGGTGTGGACGTAGCCGAGGTCATGCAGCAGGTTCTTGACGATGCGGCGCATCGTCGAGAAATCGTCGACGATCAGGATCCTGCTGCTCTTGTCCATTCAGACTCCCTAAAGTGTTCGGGTAATGACTTGCCGGCCGCGGGCGCAGCGTTATCAGGCGTGGCTCGAAGCGCCGGTCTGGGCGGCCATGCGCGCGCGCAGCCGCAGCAGCGCCTGGCCGTGGATCTGGCAGACGCGGCTTTCGCTCACGTCCAGCACCGCGCCGATCTCGCGCAGGTTCAGCTCCTCGTCGTAGTACAGCGACAGCACCAGCTTCTCGCGCTCCGGCAGCGATTCGATCGCCTCCGCCAGGTTGTGCTGGAACTCCTCGCGCTCGACTTCCTCCAGCGGCGTGCGCTCGCCCGACGGCGCGTCGAAGGCGTCGGATTCTTCGTCGCGGGCATTGATCGACAGCATCTGGCACTGGGTGGCGTCCTGCAGGCAGCGGTGGTACTCGTCCAGCGGAATGCCGACGCGCTGCGCCACTTCGACGTCCTTGGCCTCGCGCCCGCATTCCTGCTCGATCGCGCGCATCGCCGCGGCGATCTCGCGCAGCCGCCGGTGCACCGAACGCGGCGCCCAATCGCCGCGGCGCAGCTCGTCGAGCATGGCGCCGCGGATGCGGATGCCGGCATAGGTTTCGAACGAGGCGCCGTGGGCGCCGCTGAAATTGCGCGCGGCTTCGAGCAGGCCGATCAAACCGGCCTGGATCAGGTCGCCGACGTCGACGCTCGGCGGCAGCCGCGCCATCAGGTGATGGGCGATGCGCCGCACCAGGTCGCTGTGCCGCTGCACCAGCTGCGCCTCGTTCACCGGCGGCTCGGTGAAGAACTGCGGCTGGGCGCTCACACCGGCACCGCCGCGGGCGCCCGGTGCACCAGGCGCTCGACGAAGAATTCGAGGTTGCCGCGCGGGCCCGGCGGCAGGCTCCAGCGCTCGGCCTTGTTCGCCAGGTCGGCGAAGGCGCGGGCGGAGGGGCTGTTGGGATAGGCCATCGACACCGGCAGCTGGCGGCGCACCGCGCGCTTGAGCCACTCGTCGTGCGGCACGCTGCCCATGAAGCTGAGCGTGACGTCGAGGAACTTCTCGGCGACGCGGCGCAGGCTCTCGTAGATATCCTTGGCCTCGGCCGCGCTGTGGGCCTGGTTGGCCAGCACCTGGATGCGGCGGATGCCGTGATCGCGGTTCAGCACCTTGATCAGGGCATAGGCGTCGGTCAGCGAGGCCGGGTCGTTGGTCACCACCACGATGACCTGCTGGCTGGCCTGGCTGAAGGTGATGACCGAGCCGGCGATGCCGGCGGCGGTGTCGACGATCAGCGTGTCGAGCGGACGGTTCAGCTCGCTGAAAGCCTGCACCAGGCCGGCGCTCTGTACCGGCGACAGCTCGGCCATGTGCTGCTTGCCGCTCGACGCCGGCACCACCATCACGCCGGCGGGCCCTTCCAGAATGGTCTCCTCCAGCGTGCATTTTCCTTCCAGCACGTGGGCCAGGTTGCAGCTGGGCTGCAGGCCGAGCATGACGTCGACATTGGCCAGGCCGAGGTCGCCGTCGAGCAGCATCACACGCTTGCCGGCCTGGGCGATGGCCACGGCGAGGTTGACCGAGACGCTGGTCTTGCCGACGCCGCCCTTGCCGCTGGTGACGGCGATGACGCGCACCGGCGGCGCCGGCTTGAGCAGGCGGAGGCCGCTGGCCTGGTTGGGATGGGGATCAGGCATGGATTGAAGACGCCTTGGCAGTGGGATTGGCGAAGCGCATGGCCAGACTCTCGTCGTCCAGCGCCTTGGGAAGCGCGCGCGCCAGCTGAGTGGCGCACAGCACCAGGCGGTCGGCATGGGCCAGGTGCAGGTCCTCCGGCACGCGCTGGCCGTGCGCGACGTAGCTCAGCGGCAGGGCGTGGCGGATCGCCGCCGACAGGCAGGCGCCGATGCAGCTGGCCTCGTCGATCTTGGTGAGGATGGCGCCGGCCGGCTTGAGCGCGGCGAAACGGCGCACCACCTCGTCGGGGTTGGCGGCGTTGGCCGCCAGCACCACGTAGCTGCGCAGCTTCGGGCCGAGCGCGGCGAGGCGGCCGACCTGCTCCTGCAGATTGCGGTCGCGCTGGCTCATGCCGGCGGTATCGACCAGCACCAGGCGGCGGTCGGAGAGCTGCTCCAGCACCCGGCCCAGGTCCTGGTCCGGCTGCACCGCGTGCACCGGCACGCCGAGCAGGCGGCCGTAGCTGTGGATCTGCTCCTGCGCGCCGATGCGGTAGTGGTCCAGCGTCACCAGCGCGATGTCGCGCGGGCGGTTGTGCTGGGCGAAGCGCGCGGCGAGCTTGGCGATGGTGGTGGTCTTGCCGGCGCCGGTGGGCCCGACCAGGGCGATGACGCCGCCCTGCAGCACCGGGTCCGGCGCGCCGACCGGGATGCGCCGCGCCAGCAGCGCCTGCGGCAGGTAGCGGGCGCGCCCGGCGTCCACCTCCCGCGCGAATTCGTCGGCGATGGCGCGCGCCAGGTCGGCGTCGAGTCCGAGATTGCTCAGCGCCTTGAGTACCGCGACGCGGCGCGGTTGGCTGCGCTTGAGTTCGTTCCAGCACAGGCCGGACAGCTGCTCCTCCAGCAGGCGGCGCATGCTGCCCAGCTCGCGCTGCATCGAGGCCAGCTCCGGCGACGGCGCGGAAGCCGGAGCAGCGGGCGGCGGCGCGGCGGCGGCTGGCGCATCGTCGGCGCGCGGGCGGCGCG
>CAYWPB010000473.1:0-2936 GCA_964458725.1 uncultured Nevskia sp.
GGCGATCGGAGCCCAGCTCACCTGCGTGTTCCTCGACCACTGCCTGCTGCGCCCCCAGGAAGGCGACCAGGTGATGCAGGTGTTCGCCAAGACCCTCGGCGTCAAGGTGATCCGGGTCAACGCCGAGGCACGCTTCCTGGAAGCGCTCAAGGGTGTCAGCGATCCGGAAGCCAAGCGCAAGATCATCGGCCGGCTGTTCATCGAGGTGTTCGACGAAGAGGCCGCCAAGATCAAGGACGTCGGCTTCCTCGCCCAGGGCACCATCTATCCGGACGTGATCGAGTCGGCCGGCGCCAAGACCGGCAAGGCCCACGTCATCAAGAGCCACCACAACGTCGGCGGCCTGCCGGAGCGGATGAAGCTCAAGCTGGTCGAGCCGCTGCGCGAGCTGTTCAAGGACGAGGTCCGCGCCATCGGCGTCGAGCTGGGCCTGCCGGCCGAGATGGTGCATCGTCATCCGTTCCCGGGCCCGGGCCTGGGCGTGCGCATCCTCGGCGAAGTGACCAAGCAGGCGGCTGACACCCTGCGCCTGGCCGATCACATTTTCATCGAAGAGCTGCGCTGCGCCGGCTGGTACGACAAGACCAGCCAGGCCTTCGCCGTGTTCCTGCCGGTGAAAAGCGTCGGCGTCACCGGCGACGGCCGCCGCTACGAGCCGGTGATCGCTCTGCGCGCGGTGGAGACCATCGACTTCATGACCGCGCGCTGGGCCCACCTGCCGTACGAGCTGCTGGACGAGTGCAGCCGCCGCATCGTCAACGAGGTGCCGGGTTTGTCGCGCGTGGTCTACGATATCTCCGGTAAGCCGCCGGCGACGATCGAGTGGGAGTGAGGAAAGGCCTCGTCTGATGCGCGCGGCGCTCGTCCTGTTGCTCGCGACCACTGCGATATCGCAGTCCGGATGCTTGGTCACTACCGTGGTGGGCGCCGCGGTGGACGTGACGGAGACGGCGGTGAAGACCGCAGTCGAAGTCCCGATCGCCGTGGGTGGTGCCGTGGTTGGAGCGGCCAGCGGCGGCGACAAGGGTAAGAAGAACGACAAGGACAAGCCGCAGGACGGGGGCAAGCCGCCAGACGGCGATACCCCCGCCGCGGCTCCAGCCGCGAACCAGGATTAGCTCAATGGCCAAACCGACCATCTACGGCATCAAGAACTGCGACACCATGAAGAAGGCCCGCGCCTGGCTCGAGGAGCATGGCGTGGACTACGCCTTCCACGACTACAAGGCCTCCGGCATCGACCGCGAGCGCCTGCAGGCCTGGATCAAGGCAGTGGGCTGGGAGACGGTGCTGAACCGCGCCGGCACCACCTTCCGCAAGCTGGCGGAATCCGATCGCGAGGGCCTGACGGAGGCCAAGGCGGTCAAACTGATGCTGGAGCAGCCGTCGATGATCAAGCGGCCGGTGCTGGAGACGGGCAGGGGCAAGCCCCTGGTTGGCTTCAAGCCCGAGCTCTACGCGGAGCGCTTCGCCTAGCACCGGCTCCCGCCGGCGCGAGCGCGGACAGGGAGCCATGACGGACCAGACCGCTGCGCTGCAGGTGCTCCGCGAGGTGCTTGCCCCGGAGCGCCTGACCCATGTGGTGGACGTCGGCGCCAATCCGATCGGTTCCGCACCGCCGTACCGCGAAATGCTGGACGCCGGCCTGTGCCGCGTCACCGGGTTCGAGCCGCAGCCGGCGGCGCTGGAGGCGCTGAACCGCCGCAAGGGGCCGCTGGAAACCTACCTGCCCTGGGTGGTGGGCGATGGCGGCATGCACACGCTCAAGGTGTGCGGCCACTCCGGGCTGACCAGCACTTTGTCGCCCGATCCGCAGGCGCTGGACATCTTCGCGCTGCTCAAGCCCGATGCGCAGGTGCTGGAGGAAGTGCCGGTGCAGACGCGGCGCCTGGACGACATCGCCGGGCTGGAGCCCATCGATTTCCTCAAACTCGACGTCCAGGGCGGCGAGCTGGCGGTGCTGTGCCATGGCCGCGAGAAGTTGCGGCAGGCAGTGGTGGTGCAGACGGAGATCTCCTTCGCGACGTTGTACCAGGGACAGGCCGGCTGCGGCGAGATCGACCGCGAGCTGCGCGCGCAGGGGTTCCTGCCGTTCTGCTTTGAGGGGATCAAGGTCTACGACCTGTCGCCGGTGACCATCGACCACCACCAGCTCGCCGGTGCCAAGCAGCTGCTGGAGGCGGACCTGGTCTACGTCCGCAACTACTTCGCGCCGGACGCGCTCGACGCGGCACAGCTGAAGCAGCTGTGCCTGGTGATGCATTGCTGCTATGGCGCTTACGATCTGTGCATGACCTGCCTGCTGCGGCTGCAGAAGCTGGGGCAGGTGTCGGCGGACGGTGTGCAGCGTTATGTCGACCTGCTGGTGGCGATCGGCGCGCTGAAGCAGTGATGCGGCGCGGCCATAGTGCCGCGCCGCATCTTTACTCCTTCAAGGCAGCAGCGTGTCCAGCAGCGGCGAGCTGAACAGCCGCGACGGATCGAGCGCGTCCAGCGTCGCCTTCGCCGCATCCCAGTTGTCGCCGGCGGCCTGACCGGTGCGCAGGCTGTTGGGGATAGTGCTGCCCAGGGCGGTGGGATCGCTCCAGGCGGCGCTGCCGCTGTAGCCCCAACCCTTGGACCATTCCACCCGCACCGCGGCGTAACTGGCGTAGTTGGAGTACATCCACTGCTCCACCTCGCGGTAGAACTGGGCGGCGTATTGCGTGCCGGGGATGGTGAGGATGTCGAACCACACCGCCACGTTCCACTCCGGGTGGTCCGGCCGCGGCCGCAGCGCCGACAGCTGCGGCGAGACCGCGCCGCTGATGCCGACCACGTCGGCGGGCTGGTCCAGGCCGGTGACACGGATCTCCACTGGGCCGTTCATCGGATACTGGCCGTTGGCCTGGTAGGCCGCCAGCTTGGCCGAGTACATCGCGTAGAACTCGTTGATG
>CAYWPB010000474.1:0-2936 GCA_964458725.1 uncultured Nevskia sp.
CGCGCACGATCTGCGCGCCGTCCTTGTACTGGAAGCCGAACTTCTCCACCGCCTCCAGCATGCCCGCCTCCTCCAGCAGCACCAGGCTCTGCGGCAAGAGGCTCTCGCCGATGGAAAAGCGCGGGAACTGGGTTTTCTCGAGCACCCGCACCGACAAGCCGGCGCGGCGCGACAGGGCTGCCGCCATGGCGCCGGCCGGGCCGGCACCGATTACCAGGACATCGACCAGCGCTTCCTGCTGCACCTTGGGATTCCTCTAGGCGGGCAAACGGTAGGTGGCTTCGACCTCGATCAGCCGCTCGCTGCGGCAGATGTCGCCGACCACGATACGACGCGGCGCATCGCTGAACAGTTCGGCCAGCTCCGTCCGCACCCGCGCCAGGTCCTCGGGATGACGGATGTACACAATGTAGGAATCGGCCTTGAACTCGCGTGCGTCGCGCCCCGGCAGGCGGGTGTGCGCGGCGTGCGCCAGCAGGGCCTGCAGATTGGCCGCGGTCTGGCGCAGCTGCGCCGCCGGATCGCCGGCGAAGGCAGTGGCGTGGCCGACGATGCTGGCGGTGCCGGAGACCAGCAGGCGCGGCCCGTCCGCCCAGGGCAGCAGGGTGGCGCGCGAAAAGCTGGGGCTGCGCAGGCCATAGGGCCGCGGGTAGCGGAAGGCGCTGACCTGGCGGGGGTTCTCCACCTGCTGGCCGGGCCGCTTGCCGGCCAGCACGATCAGGCTGAGGCCGCCGCCGCGGGTGCCGATGGCGGTGGCGGCGGGCAGGCGCGACTCGAAATCCGCGCTGTCCGCCACCGCGCGGTAACGGCCGACGCAGAAGCGGCGGTAACGCTCGCCGTCGCCCTCGCCCTCGTTGATCTCGCCCAGGTAGTGCCAGACGCGCCACAGTTCCGGATAGCCGCGCGCGGCGAGAAAGGCGCCGATGCGCAGGTAGGCTTCGTACACCGCCCGCTCCATGTCGGCCAGCGCCGGCTCCTCCAGGCGCAGCTGCATCAGCAGCGCCTCGCCATTCTCGCTATAGCCGATGTCGCCGTCCCAGCCGTGGCGTACCGGGGCCTGGCTCAACCACAAGTCGCCGCCATCGCTGCCGTCGAGCGCCGGCAGGTTGATGGCGACACGGCGCGGGTCGCGATCGGCCGGCGCCGCGGCGAAACGGAATTCGCACAGCGCGTGCTCGGGCAGGGCCTGGCCGGCCGGGCCTGCGTTTTCAATCAGATACGGAAGCCGCGGCCAGGCCTCGGCCAGGCGGGCGGCTTCGCTGGAGGGAACGGTCATGCGCAAAGTATCTCGCAAAACCACCCCGCCCCGCAGCCCCGCGCCGGCGGCTGGCGCGGCCCTGGCCGATCTGTTTAGGCCGGCACGCTCATCCCGCTCAGCACCAGGTCCGGCTCGAGCCGGCAGCGGCCGCTCCAGGGCTGCGGCAACTGTCGCTCCAGCTGCAGCGGTACCAGCGGCCGCACCGTGAAGACGCCGGCGCGCAAGTCGGTGGCGTCCGGGTCCAGCTCCGCGTCCTCGAAGCCGACCCAGGCTCCGGTGAGGCCGTACTGGCACTTGTAGAAGGCTTCCTTGGCGCTGAAGATCAGCGCCCCCAGCTGCGCCTGGCCGATCTCGTCCAGGCGTTCCAGCCAGGCAATCTCGCCAGGGCTGCAGATCTTCGGCCAGAGATGGCGTCCAACCCTGCCGACCAGCTCGGCGTCGACGCCGATCGAACGCAGCTCCGCCGCGCGCGCCACCACCGCGCCATAGAAGCCGTGGGTGTGGGTGATGCTGCCGACGAAGCCCTCGGGCCACAGCGGCCGCCGGTCCTCGCCGACGCGCAGGGGAAAGTCCTGTACGCCGAAGCGCGCCAGGGCCTGCCGCGCGCACAGCCGCCCCGCCGCGAACTCGCCGACGCGCTTGGCCACGGCCTTGCGCAGGTGCGCCGCTTCCGCCGGATACAGCAGGGCCGGATCGCCGGGCTGGCGCGTCTCCGCGGCGGCGACTGCGGGCGGGAACAGCGTGGAGAGCAGCATCAGTCCGGCACCTTGACCACCGAGATGCGGCCGCCGCCGAGGGGCCGGCCGCCGGCCTCGGCGCTGATCTCGTACTGGGTGCCGCCCTCGAAATAGACCAGCTCGCGGGCGCGGATCGCGATCGGCCCGGGCAGCGTGTCGAGCCGCTCCACCGCGAAGCTGAAATCGCGCGCCGACACCAGCCAGCCCGGGGGCGCGCGCTCGCCTTCCGACTCCGACACCAGGCCGCGGTGCAGGGCCATGGCCTGCGCGCAGTACTCGATCAGGTGCAGCGCCGCCAGCGCGCCGTCACGGCGCAGCGGATTGTCCGGATCGCGGTGGCTGTGGGTGAAACAGACGATGGAGCTCTTGTCCCAATGCTCGACCTGATCGAGCAGGCACATGCTGCCGGTGTGCGGCACCAGGTCGCGGATGCGCTCCTTGCCGATTGTTGACACTAGAGCGGCTCCACCGCGACGGCGAGATTGCAGCCCGGTGCGTGCGGCAGCACCACGCGCGCCGCTTCGCCGCGCGCCACGGCGCACAACAACGGCAGGCCGCGCAGCGCCGGGTTGCCACGGCGCAGCGGCTCCAGTGCAGCATCGTCGAGCGCAGTTTCCGGCGCGTCGGCCAGCGACAGGTGTAGCCGCGCCAGCGCCGCGCCGCCCGGTTCGGCGTGCAGCACCAGGGCGATGCTGCCGGCGCAGGCCATCGGCCGCACCGGCCGCAGCAGCGGCGGCGGAATGCCGTCGAAGGCGACCAGCAGCACGCCGCAGCCGTCGCCATGCACCAGGGCCGCCGCCTCGAGCAGGCCCATGGCGAAGGAGCCGTCGTGCCCGCCGACCGCGTTCCAGGGCTTGCGGCCGGGCGTGGCCTTGCCCCTCACCCTTCACCTGGCCCCTCTTGCGTGGGCCATGAAGGCGCGCAGCGGAAAACTTCGTTCG
>CAYWPB010000475.1:0-2936 GCA_964458725.1 uncultured Nevskia sp.
CGGCAGCGTGATGTGGTAGGCGTCGCCGGACATACCCAGGCCGATCAGTTCGCCATAGATGCGCGCGCCGCGGTCCTTGGCGAATTCGTACTCCTCCAGCACCAGCTCGCCGCCGCCATCGCCGAGCACGAAGCCGTCGCGGTCCTTGTCCCAGGGACGGCTGGCACGGGTCGGATCGTCGTTGCGGGTGGACAGCGCGCGCGCCTGGCAGAATCCGGCCATGCCGGCCGGGCTGGAGCCCGCCTCAGCGCCGCCGGCAATGAATACTTCCGCATCGCCGCCCTGGATCATGCGCAGAGCGCAGCCGATGGCATGGACCGAGGTGGTGCAGGCGCTGACCGCCGCGAAGTTGGGGCCGGTGATCTTGAGGTCAATCGAGATGTACCCCGAGATCATGTTGATGATGCTCGAGGGCACGAAGAACGGTGAAACGCGACGCGGACCGCCCTTGTTCAGGGCGGTCACTTCTTCCTCGATCGAACCGATGCCGCCGATGCCCGAACCGACACAGATGCCGATACGGTCGCGGTTGGCGTCGGTGATCTCCAGGCCGGAATCCTTGACCGCCTGCTTGGCAGCCGCCACCCCGTAGTGGATGAAGCGGTCGGTCTTGCGGATTTCCTTGGGCCCCATCCAGTCCTCGGCCTTGAACCCGTTGACGATGCCCGCGAACTTCGTGCTGTAGGCAGACACGTCGTAGGCGGTGATCGGGCCGATACCGCTCTTGCCGGCAAGGATGTTCGACCAGGCGGTGTTGAGATCGGAACCGACGGGCGAAACGATGCCCATGCCGGTGACGACCACGCGGCGTCGAGTCATGGCGGAATTCGGAGGCTGGAGGGGGATTTTGCTGCGCCTTCCCGAAGGATCAGGAGGCCTGGTTGGTGTGCGACTTGATGTAGTTCAGCACGTCCTGGAACGTGACGATCTTTTCGGCTTCTTCATCGGGGATGTCGATCTCGAATTCTTCTTCGAGCGCCATCACCAGTTCCACGGTATCGAGCGAGTCGGCGCCGAGGTCTTCGACGAACGACGCCTCGGGGGTGATCTGGTCTTCGCTGACCGAGAGCTGTTCAGCGATGATCTTCTTGACTTTCTCTTCCAGGCTGCTCATTGAGGCTCCCTCAGTTCGGGGTGGTAAAAAACGTCGCCTAGTCTAGCCGGATTCCCGTTACATGTCGCCAGCGCGGCGATTGATTCTTGCGAAATCAAACGCTTGCTCGGGCCGGACCGCGGGGCGGAAACACGGCACAAACTGCCAAACTAGACCATGTACATGCCGCCGTTGACGTGCAGCGTTTCGCCGGTGACATAACCCGCTTCGCTGGACGCAAGGAACGCCACCGCGGCAGCGATGTCCTCGGGCGCACCAAGCCGTCCGATGGCCATTTGCTGCAGCAGCGCAGCGCGGCTTTCCTCCTTCAGGTCGCGGGTCATGTCGGTCTCGATGAAACCTGGCGCAACCACGTTGACGGTGATGTTGCGCGAGCCGATCTCGCGCGCCATCGCCTTGGAGAAGCCGATCAGGCCGGCCTTGGCGGCGGCGTAGTTGGCCTGGCCGGCATTGCCCATAGTGCCGACCACCGAGCCGATGCTGATGATGCGGCCATGCTGCGCTTTCATCATGCCGCGCATCACCGCCTTGGACAGGCGGAACACCGAGTTGAGATCGGTCTCCATCACCTGGCTCCAGTCCTCCTCCTTCATGCGCAGCAGCAGAGTGTCGCGCGTCACGCCGGCGTTGTTCACCAGGATGGTGATGGCGCCGACGCTCTTGCCGACCTCGGCCACCAGGGTTTCGACGGCCGCGGCATCGCGCACGTCGAGCACGCGGCCAGCGCCGTTGTGCGGCGCGAGATAGGCGCCGATCGCCTCGGCGCCGGCGGCGCTGGTGGCGGTGCCGATGACCCGGGCGCCGTCCTGCGCCAGGCGGGTGGCGATGGCCTTGCCGATGCCGCGGCTGGCGCCGGTAACGAGAGCCACCGCGTTGTCGCCGAATCTGCTTCCTGCACTCATTCCTACTGCTCCGTGTTAAGTGCGGCCCGCGCCTTCTGGATGCTTTCCGGCTCCTCCAGGGCGACGTAGTTGCCGGCGTTGAGGATACGCTTGTTGAGATTGGTCAGGACCTTGCCCGGGCCGCACTCGAAGTACGCGGCGATGCCCTGCTGCGCCATGGCGTTGACGCTCTGCGACCAGCGCACCGGGCTGTAGAGCTGCGCCACCAGCGCTTCGCGGATTTGCCCAGGCTCGCGGCGGGCTGCGGCATCGACGTTGTGCAGAACCGGCAACGCCGGGCTGCGCACCTCGATCTGCCGCAGCCGTTCGCCGAGCTGCTGCGCCGCCGTGCGCATCAGCGAGCAATGCGAAGGTACCGACATCTGCAGCGGCACCAGCTTGCGCACGCCGAGGTCCTTGGCGTGCTCGCCCAGCCAGTCGATGCCGGACTTGCTGCCGGCCACGACGACCTGGCCGGGTGCGTTGAAGTTGGCCGGCTCCAGCGCGCCTGGACCGGAGAACTTGGCGCAGACTTGTTCCACCGCGGCATCATCGAGTCCGATGACCGCAGCCATGGCGCCCTCGCCGGCCGGTACCGCATTCTGCATCAGCTCGCCGCGCAGCTCGACCAGCTTCAGCGCGTCATGGAAGCCGATCGCCTCCGCCGCTACCAGGGCGCTTTACTCGCCAAGGCTGTGGCCGGCCAGCAGCGGCGGCGCGCCGCCGCCGCCGGCACGCCACACCCGCCACACCGCGATCGCCGCGGCCAGCAGCGCCGGCTGGGTGCGCTGGGTGCGGTTCAGCTCCGCTTCCGGCCCCTGCCGCACCAGCTGCAGCAGGTCGTAGCCAAGCACGGCGCCGGCTTCCTTGAAGGTTTCGTCCACCGCCGGCTCGGCCGCCGCCAGCGTGGCCAGCATGCCGACCGACTGCGAGCCCTGCCC
>CAYWPB010000476.1:0-2929 GCA_964458725.1 uncultured Nevskia sp.
GAGGCTGGAACCACTCCGGGGGGGCCGCCGGGCGAGAACGGGGCCGGCTGGCTCACCTGCGGCCGCTCCGTGATGGGGACGGAGAGGTTGCCGTGGGCCACCGCCGCCGGGGTGACGCGCACCTGGCTGCTGATGACCACGGTGCCGCTGCGCGAGTTGACGATGACCCGCGCCGGCGCTTCGCCCGGATCGACGTCGATCGCCTCCAGCGAAGCCAGAAAGCTGACGCGATCGTTCGGATCGGTCGGCGCCTTCACCGCGACGGTGACGGCATCCTCGGCGCGCGCTACCGGCGCGCCGAGCACGCGGTTGATCGCGGCGGCGGTGCGCGAGGCCGTGGTGAAGTCGGCGGTGCGCAGGTTGAGCAGTAGATCGCCGTTGCCGAAGTCGCTGGCGACCTCGCGCTCGACGCTGGCGCCGGACGGGATGCGGCCAACGCTGGGAATATTGACGGTGAGCTTGGAGCCGTCCTTGCCGGAGACGCCGAGGCCGCCGACCACCACATTGCCCTGGGCCATGGCGTAGACCTGGCCGTCGGAGCCCTTCAGCGGCGTCATCAGCAGGCTGCCGCCGCGCAGGCTGGCGGCGTTGCCGATCGAGGCGACGGTGACGTCGATCGACTGACCGAGCTTGGCGAAGGCCGGCAACTCGGCGTGCACCGCCACGGCGGCCACGTTCTTCAACTGCGGATTGACGTTGCTCGGCACCGTGACGCCGAGCTGGCGCAGCATGCTCTCCAGGCTCTGCACCGTGAACGGCGCCTGGGTAGTCTGGTCGCCGCTGCCGGCCAGGCCCACCACCAGGCCATAGCCGATCAGGTGGTTGCTGCGCACGCCCTCGACATCGGCGAGATCCTTGACGCGCTCGGCCTTGGCCGGAACGGCGCAAAAGCCGCAGAGCACGGCGATAGCAAACAGAAATGGCTTCATCAGAAGGGCATCCAAGGCGAACTGAAGAAGCGTGTCAGCCAACCCTGCGCATTGGCGTCGGCCAGCTGACCGCGGCCGCTGTAGGCGATGCGCGCGTTGGCAACGCGGTCGGAGGTGACGGTGTTGTCGGTGCCGATGTCGGCCGGACGAATCACGCCCTCCAGGCGCACGAACTCCTGGCCCTGGTTGATCTGGATCTGCTTCTCGCCGCGCACCAGCAGGTTGCCGTTGGCCATGCGCTGCACCACCGCCACGGTGACGCTGCCGTGCAGCGAGTTGCTCTGCGCGCTGTCGCCGCCGCCCTTGAAGGCGCGGGAGCTGGAAACGCTGGAATTGGTGTGGATAGTCTTGCCGTAGATGCCGATGTTGCCGAGCGTGACATTGTCGGCCTTGCTGCTGTCGGTGGTGGCCGACTTCTGCGCGGTGGTGGCCTCGACCAGCTGGATGGTCAGCAGGTCGCCGACGTTGCGCGCCTTGGCGTCCTCGAACAGCGACAGGCCGGTGCCACCCGGCGCGGCGATGGCGCCGGCGCGCGGCTGCTCCGGAATCGGCAACACCGGCATCGGCGGCGGCGGCTCCTGGATCTTCTCCTCGATGATGTTGCAGGCGCCGAGCCCGAGGCTGGCGGCGAGCAGGCCGAGGCGGATCACGGAAACTGGCATGACACTCACCGCCTAGAGGTTCTGGGTGATGAATTGCAGCATCTGGTCGGCGGTCGAGATGGCCTTGGAGTTCATCTCGTAGGCACGCTGCGTCTCGATCATGTTGACCATCTCCTCCACCACGTTGACGTTGGAGGCCTCCAGCGAACCCTGGGCCAGCTGGCCCAGGCCGTTGAGGCCGGGCGTGCCGGTCTGCGGGTTGCCGCTGGCGGCGGTCTCGACGAAAAGATTGCTGCCGCGCGCTTCCAGACCCGCGGGATTGATGAAGTCGGCGGTGGTCAGGGTACCCACCTGCTGCGGCGCGGCCTGGCCGGCCAGGGTGACGCTGACGATGCCGTCGGGCGAGACGGTGACGCTCTGCGCCGCCTGCGGAATGGTGATGCCGGGCTGCAGCGGGTAGCCGCTGGAATTTACCATTTGACCCTGGCTGTTGCCCTGGAAGCTGCCGTCGCGGGTATAGGCCAGTGAGCCATCGGGCATCTGGATCTGGAAGAAGCCGCGGCCGTTAATGGCGAGGTCGAAGCTGTTGCTGGTCTGCTGCATGTTGCCCTGCTGGAACAGCTTCTCGGTGGCGCCGATCTGCACGCCGGTGCCGAGCATCAGGCCGGAAGGCGACTGTGTCTGGGTGCTGGTCTGCGCACCGGCCTGGCCAAGGTTCTGGTACATCAGATCCTGGAATACGGCGCGGCCGCGCTTGAACCCGGTGGTGTTGACGTTGGCCAGGTTGTTGGAGATCACGGCCATCTGCGTTTGCTGCGCATCCAGGCCGGTCTTGGCAACCCACAGTGCTGAAGTCATCTGAAAGCCTCCATGCCGGAATCCCGGCTAGTGGGGGCCTTGTTACAAGTCCTGGGCCAGGGGTGGGGTGTCAAGAATCCAGCGTGGTGGAACGGCCGGAGATGCGTGGGGACGCCGCCCCAATTGCTCGTCATCCCCGCGAAAGCGGGGATCCATGGGCACTTTCAGAGTGCGGCGCAATATCCGGGCTGCGCTGGATTCCCGCTTTTGCGGGAATGACGACGTTTTATGATGGTTGCCGCCCTAACCCATCTTCACCAGCGACGACGCCGCGCTGGCGTTGTCCTGCACCGACTTCATCAGCCGCGTCTGCAGGTCGAACTGGCGCGCCAGCTCGATCATGTTGACCATGGTGGCGGCGAGGTTGACGTTGGAGCTTTCCAGCGCGCCGGGGATCACCGTTTCGCCGGCGCTGGGCCGGAGGTCGACGCCGGGCTGGGCCCGCATCAGGCCATCGCTGCCGCGGCCCAGCTGCCCCGGCGTGGCCTGCCCCCCGCGCAGGCCGCCCACCGCGCTGCTGGGGCCCGGCCCCTGCCCCCC
>CAYWPB010000477.1:0-462 GCA_964458725.1 uncultured Nevskia sp.
CACCACCGACGCCCTGGCCGGCGTGGCGGCGGACGAGCTGGTCGATCCGCGCCCCTACTGCGAGCTGACCCGGCAGTGGTCGACCTTCCACCCTGAGTTCAACTGGCTGCCGCGCAAGTTCAAGATCGCGTTCTCGGCGTCCACCATCGACCGCGCCGCGACCCAGGTGCACGACATCGGCATCCACATCCGCCGCAATGCCGCCGGCCAGCTTGGCTACGCGGTGTATGCCGGCGGCGGCCTCGGCCGCATGCCGATGCTGGCGACGCGGTTGCGCGAGTTCCTGCCGGAAGGCGAGCTGCTGGCCTACTGCGAAGCAATTCTGCGCGTGTATAACCGCTTCGGCCGGCGCGACAACATCCACCGCGCGCGCATCAAGATCGTGGTCAAGGAGCAGGGTCCGGACAAGTTCCGCCAGCTGGTGGAAGAAGAATATGCGCGCATCGACGACCCGGCGCTGCC
>CAYWPB010000477.1:472-2924 GCA_964458725.1 uncultured Nevskia sp.
GAGAGTCCTGGGTTTCCTGCCCGAGGCTGACCTTTTTCCCCTCCTACGGGGGGTCCTGGGCGGGGACCAACGGCCCGGGCGCCGCCGAAACATTCCACCGGGCGCGGGTCAAGGGGCGGGTCAAGGCGCTCGGCCCGGCCAAATTCGCCGAACTGGTGGAAGCCGAGTGGGCCACGCTCAAGGACGGCTACCTCAAGCTGCTGCCCAGCGACATCGAGCGCGTCAAGTCGCGCTTCGACCAGCATGCCTACGTGGCGGAGGCCGAAGCCGACGACGGCAGCTACCAGCACCGCCTGGAATCCGACAGCCGCTTCGCCGGCTGGGTCAAGCGCAACACCCGCGCCCACCGCCGCCCCGGCTACATGGCGGTGTTCGTCTCGCTCAAGGCCAACGGCGTAGCGCCGGGCGATGTCACCGACGCCCAGTTCGATGCCATCGCCGATCTGGCCGACCGCTACAGCTTCGGCGAGGTGCGGAACACCCACGACCAGAACATGGTGCTGGCCGAGGTGCGCAAGAACGATGTCCACACCGTCTGGCAGCACCTGACCGAGCTGAACCTGGCAACGCCGAACATCGGCCTGCTCACCGACCTGATCTGCTGCCCGGGGCTGGACTTCTGCTCGCTGGCCAACGCCGGCTCGATCGGCGTGGCGCAGGACATTTTCGACCGCTTCGAGAGCCTCGACTACCAGCACGACATCGGCGAGCTGAAGATCAAGATGTCGGGCTGCATGAACGGCTGCGGCCACCACAGCGTCGGCCACATCGGCATCCTCGGCGTCGACAAGCACGGCGAGGAGTGGTACCAGGTGACGCTGGGGGGCTCGGCCGAGCACGACGCCAGCCTCGGCGACCGCACCGGCCCCTCGATCTCGCGCGCCGAAATCGGCAACGCCGTGCAGAAGATCATCGAGGTCTATCTGGAGCAGCGCGAGGGCGAGGAGGAAAGCTTCCTCGAAGCCTACCGCCGTGTGGGCATGGCGCCGTTCAAGGAGCGGCTCTACGGCGGCGCCGAAGCCGACGCCGAAGAAGAGGCGGCGTAAGTCATGAGCGCCCCCAACTTGATCCTCGACGGCCGCATCGCCGCCAACGACTGGACCACCCTGGCCGACGACGCCGCCCTGCCCGGCTCCTGCAAGGTCATCGTCAGCCTCAAGCGCTGGCGTGCCGAGCGCGAGGCGCTGGCCACCTCGGGCCTGACCGTGGGCGTGCGCATCCCCAACACCGAGGACGTGGCCACCCTGGCGCAGGAAGTGGTCGGCCAGCCGCTGATCGCGGTGGAGATCCCCAAGTTTTCCGACGGCCGCGCCTATTCCCAGGCGCGGGTGCTGCGCGAGCGCTACGGCTACAAGGGCGAGATTCGCGCCCAGGGCGACGTGGCGCACGACCAGCTGTTCCACATGTCCCGCTGCGGCATCAACGCCTTCGAGTTGCGCCCCAGCGAGGACCCGCAGGACTGCCTCCGCGCCTTCGGCGACTACGACCTGGCCTACCAGCACGGCGCCGACCGGCTCGGCACGGTTTGGGAACGGCGGCGGGCAGCGGCCGAGCGCTTGTAGGTCGCGCTTCAGACCGACAAGCTTGTCGGCCTGAAAGGCGAAGGCAAGGCGCTCCGCCAATCGGCTCTCCGGAACACAAAGTCAGTCCGGCTTTTGGCCTTACAATGGCCCGTGGATGACGCCATGACCCTGCTGCCCCGCCCACCCGTCGCGGCCATGCCGCTGGCCGAACTGCTCGGCGGTCCGCTGAAGGACCGCCACGGGCGGGTCAAGCGCAAGCTGCGCGTCTCCCTCACCGACCGCTGCAATTTCCGCTGCCCTTACTGCATGCCGGACAGCCCGGAGTTCATGGAGCGGGCGGACCGTCTGTCGCGCCGCGAACTGCAGAAATTGCTGCGCCTGTTCGTGGCCGGATTGGGAGTGACCCACCTGCGGCTGACCGGCGGCGAGCCGCTGCTGCGCCGCGACCTCGAGGCGGTGGTGGCCGAGTGCGGCGAGCTGCGCGCCCTCGGCCTGCAGCGCATCTCCCTGACCACCAATGCCGCCCTGCTGGCGCGCCGCGCCGCCGGCCTCAAGGCCGCCGGCCTCGACGATCTCAACATCAGCCTCGACGCGCTGACCCCCGACATTTTCGCCCGGCTGTCCGGCAATCGCGACGTGCAGCCGGTGCTGGACGGCATCGCCGCCGCGCAGGCGGCAGGCCTGCCGCTCAAGCTCAACACCGTGGTGGTGCGCGGCGTCAACGAGGACGAGATCCTGCCGCTGACGCGCTGGGCCATGACGCAGAACCTGCCGCTGCGCTTCATCGAGTTCATGCCGCTCGACGGGCGCCACGAATGGTCGCAGCAGCGTGTCGTCACCGAAGCAGAAATCCTCGAGCGCCTGCGTGGCGAGTTCGGCGTTGCCGCGCTGCCGCGCGGCAACGATCCCGCTGCCTACTTCGAGCTGCG
>CAYWPB010000478.1:0-2917 GCA_964458725.1 uncultured Nevskia sp.
CCAGGCCCTCGTCGGCCTTGGCGCCGCCGCGGCGCAGGCTCTCGTAGAGGTCGCCGAGGGTGCCGCCGGACCAGAAGCGGTTCTCGAAGGCCACCGCCGCGCTATGGGTGCGCGACAGCAAGGCGCGCTTGGCCAGGATTACCGTCCAGGACAGCACCGAGGCCGCGATCAGCAGGAACAGCACCACCTTCACCAGGGGATGCGCCTGCAGCAGCAGCTGGAGGATCGAGATATTGCCGTTCATTCGCCTGTCCGCCCTTCCGTAATCCTGCAGTCCATGTCTATGCGATCTTCCCGATCGCCGCAAAAATCCCGTCCGGCAGCGCGCACGGCCGGAACGTGTCCATCGCCACGCAGGCCGCCCGCACCCGCGCCCGGGTCAGCACCGTATTAACGTCGTCGACCCGCCGCAGGGTCTGCACGAAGTTCAGGCTGGCCCGCTTGCGCCCATCCAGTTCGACCGTGGCCTCCAGCGCATCGTCCAGCCGCGCCGGGCGCAGGAAGTCGATCTCCAGGCCGGCCACCGTGAACACCACACCCAGCTCGTCCTTCAGGCGCTCCTGCGAGAAGCCCAGGGCGCGCAGCCACTCGGTACGGGCGCGCTCGAGAAACCGCAGGTAGCTGGCGTGATAGACCACGCCGCTCAGGTCGGTGTCCTCGTAGTACACCCGGATCGGCCAGGAGAACGGGGCTGGGATGGGAACGCTCACGGTTTCAGTGATTTAGTTGATTTTACCGGATGCGGCGACGCAGCAAAGACCCTGCCACCGGCCTTAGGTTCATTCAGCCGGGGTTCAGCTGTGTTGTCATCCTGAGCGGAGCGAAGGGTGAGGGCTCGCGGGTAGGCGATGACTCAATGTCATCGCCTGCGAGACCGAACGCCCGGCCAGGGATGGCCGGGCCGGGGTTTCTGCAAGAAGACGAGGTCGCGCCAGGGACGGCGGGGAGCACTCTGAAAGCCCTAATCGGCAAACAGGTCCGGCTCGCTGCGCTGCGGAGGTTTCAGGCCGTAGTGCTGGTAGGCCAGCTTGCCGGCAAGGCGTCCCCTGGGCGTGCGCAGCAGGTAGCCTTGCTGGATCAGGTAGGGCTCGATCACGTCCTCGATGGTGTCGCGCGCTTCGCCGATCGCGGCGGCGAGGTTGTCCAGGCCGGCCGGGCCGCCGTCGAAGCGCTCGATCAGGGTCAGCAGCAGCTTGCGATCCATCAGGTCGAAGCCATTGGTGTCGACGTCCAGCATCTTCATCGCCGCCGCGGCGATGGCCTGGTCGATGGCGCCCTGCCCCTTCACCTCGGCGTAGTCGCGCACCCGCCGCAGCAGGCGGTTGGCGATGCGCGGCGTGCCGCGCGAGCGGCGCGCGATCTCGTTCGCCCCCGCCTCGTCGATCGGCACCTTGAGGATCGAGGCCGAGCGCTTCACGATCGAGGCCAGGTCGGCGATCGAGTAGAACTCCAGGCGCTGCACGATGCCGAAACGGTCGCGCAACGGCCCGGTCAGCGCGCCGGCGCGGGTGGTGGCGCCGACCAGGGTGAACGGCGGCAGGTCAAGGCGGATCGAGCGCGCCGCCGGCCCTTCGCCGATCATGATGTCGAGCTGGTAGTCCTCCATCGCCGGGTACAGCACCTCCTCCACCACCGGGGACAGACGGTGGATCTCGTCGACGAACAGGATGTCGCGCGGCTCCAGATTGGTCAGCAGCGCGGCGAGGTCGCCGGCGCGCTCCAGCACCGGGCCCGAGGTGAGGCGCAGGTTGACCCCCATCTCGGCGGCGAGGATGTGCGCCAGGGTGGTCTTGCCCAGGCCCGGCGGGCCGAAGATCAGGGTGTGGTCCAGCGCCTCGGCGCGCTTGCGCGCGGCATCGACGAAGATACCCATCTGCTCGCGCACCGCCGGCTGGCCGACATACTCGGCCAGCTTGCGCGGGCGCAGTGCGCGCTCGAAGCGCTCCTCTTCGCCGGCGGCGGAGGAAGCGGAGATCAGGCGGTTTTCGGGACCGGCGCTCATCGGACTTTAAGACTCTCTCAAAACCGCTCATGCCGAGTAGCGCCGCGAAGCAGCGCGTATCGAGGCACGGCAACTATTCTGACATTTGTAGCAGCCCCTCGATACGCCCGCTGCGCGGGCACTCGGGGTGAAGGGCACGTAGAAGCAGGCTACCGCAGCGCCCGCTTCAGCGCTTCCTGGATGATCGCCTCGGTGCTCATGCCGTCCTTGTTGACGGCCTCGGTCAGCCGCTGCACCTCGGCCGGCTTGTAGCCGAGCGAGGCCAGCGCCGAGCGTGCCTCGGCCAGCGCCCCGACCGGGACCGCGGCGGCGCCGGGCAAGCTCACCTCGCCCGCCCCGGCCTTGTCGCGCATCTCCAGCACCAGGCGCTCGGCGGTCTTCTTGCCGATGCCCGGGATCTTCACCAGGCGACCGCTCTCGCCGCTGCGCACCACTCCCCAGTAGTCCTCGACGCTGATGCCGGACAGCACCGCCAGTGCCACCTTGGGGCCCACGCCGGAAATCTTGATGAGGTCGCGGAACAGCGCTTTTTCCGCCAGCGTGGCGAAGCCGAACAGGAGCTGCGCGTCCTCGCGCACCACCAGGTGGGTGTGCAGCACCACGCTCTCGCCCACCGCCGGCAGGCGGAAGAAGGTCGACATCGGCGCCTCGACCTCATAGCCGACGCCGTGCACATCCAGCAGCAGCAGCGGCGGGTGCTTGCTCAACACGGTGCCGCTGAGGCGGCCGATCATGACTTCTCTCCGCGTGTAAGCGCGGCCACCTGGGCCGGGGTCCAGCGGCCGCCTCTGCCTTTGCTGGTGGCCACGCGCAACGCCGATGCGCCGCGCAGCTGAGCGTGGCACAGCGCCCCGGCGAGCGCGTCGGGGGCGTCGGCCGGTGGGCGTCCGCGCACCTTTGACAGGGGCCTTCTCT
>CAYWPB010000479.1:0-2893 GCA_964458725.1 uncultured Nevskia sp.
GGAACCAGCCGGGCGAGGACTTCGACGGCGGCGAGCTGGTGCTGGTGGAGCAGCGGCCGCGCATGCAGTCGCGGCCGCAAGTGCTGTCCCTGCGCCGCGGCGACGCCGCGGTGATCGCCACCGACCACCGCCCGGCCCAGAGATCGGGTGGCGGTGCGCGCGGCTGGTACCGGCTCAAGCTGCGCCACGGCGTCAGCCGCGTCGAACGCGGCGAGCGCCACGCCCTGGGGATCATTTTCCACGACGCTGCGTAAAGCGCAGCTTTAAATCCGCACGGTACTTGCCAGCGCGCGGCGTTGGCGCAGAATAAGCGCGCGGTCCAACACAACCAACACAGGGAGGCGGGGTTATGAGCATCGGCATTGCGCGCCGCGGCGCGGCGGAATTCATCGGCACGGCCTGGCTGGTCTTCGGCGGCTGCGGCAGCGCGGTCCTGGCGGCGGCGTTCCCACAGGTTGGCATCGGCCTGCTGGGCGTATCCCTGGCCTTCGGCCTGACGGTCCTGACCATGGCCTACACCATCGGCCACATCTCCGGCTGTCATCTCAACCCGGCGGTCACCGTCGGCCTGTGGGCCGGCGGCCGCATCCCGGCCGGCGACGTGCTGCCCTACGTCATCGCCCAGGTGCTCGGCGGCATCGCCGGCGCCGGCGTGCTGTACCTGATCGCCAGCGGCGGTTCCGGCTTCGACCTCGCCAACGGCTTCGCCTCCAACGGCTACGCCGAGCACTCGCCAGGCAAATACCCGCTGTCCTCGGCCTTCGTCTGCGAGCTGGTGATGACCTTCATGTTCCTGGTCATCATCCTCGGCTCCACCCACCACGGCGCCCCCAAGGGCTTCGCGCCGCTGGCCATCGGCCTGGGCCTGACCCTGATCCATCTGGTCAGCATCCCGGTGACCAATACCTCGGTCAACCCGGCCCGCTCCACCGGACCGGCGCTGTTCGTCGGCGGCTGGGCGCTGTCGCAGCTATGGCTGTTCTGGGTGGCGCCGATCGCCGGCGCGGTGCTGGCCGGACTGTTCTCGCGCTGGATCGAGGGCGAAAGCAAGACGGGCTGAGGCTGACTTCCTTCCCCTTGCGTAGAAGCTGAACTCCCCCTCCCCTTGCGGGAGGGGGTTGGGGGGAGGGGTTGCGCAACAGGCTAGGTGTGCAACCCCTCTCCTATCCCCTCCCGCAAGGGGAGGAGACCATAACTGCAAGGGCTTGCCTACGCCGTAAGCGCTGCGGCGCCTCGGCTATCCCGGAACCGCTCCCGATACGCGCTCGGCGAAACCTTCAGCTGCCGCAGGAAGGCCCGCCGCATCCGCTCCTCGTCACCGAAGCCGCAGCGCTCGGCCACCGCGCTGACCTGCAGCGGCGTCTCCTCCAGCAGGCGCCGCGCCGTTTCGATGCGCATGCGCTCAACGAACTTGGCCGGCGGGCAGTGCAGCTGCTCGCGGAATACGCGGGTGAAGTGACGCGGGCTCATGTGCACGCGCGCCGCCAGGCATTCCACGTCGAGCTCGTCGCCGAGGTGCTCGGAAATCCACTCGATCAAGTCGGAGAAGCCTTCGCGGCCGCTGGACTGGCCGGCCAGCAGCTGGCTGAACTGCGACTGCCCGCCCGGCCGCTTCATGAACACCACCATGTGCCGCGCCACCTGCATGGTGCGCGCGTGGCCGTGGTCCTGCTTGAGCAGCGCCAGCATCAGATCGATGCCGGAAGTGACGCCGGCGGAGGTCCAGTACTTGCCGTCGTTGACGAAGATGGCGTCGTCCTCCACCGTCAGCTCGGGGTGGCTGCCGCGCAGCTCCTCGCAGTATTTCCAGTGGGTGGTGACGCGGCGCCGCGCCAGCAGGCCGGCGGCGGCGAGGACGAAGGCGCCGGAACAGACCGAGCAGACCCGCCGCGCCTGCGCCGCCGCGGCACGCACCCAGTCGAGCAAGGCGTCGTCCTTCACCGCCTGGTGGCGGCCGGCGCCGCCGCAGACGATCAAGGTGTCGATGCCGCGGGGTTCCGGCAATGCCTGCGTCTGCACCGCCAGGCCGGCGCTGGTGGTGAGCAGGCCGCCGCGGGCCGAGACCACACTCACCGCGTAGGGCGGCTGCTCCGGCGTGCCGAGCAGCATGTTGTAAGTGGCGAACACCTGCAGGGTGCTGGCCACGTCGAGCAGCAGGGCGTTCTCGTAGGCGAGGATCACCACCGAGCGGGTCTTTCCGGCCATGATCTGTCCTGAAAGGAGGGGTATTGGTCTTTTACGCTAAGACGGTGCAATGCTAGCCTTTTGACCTGAAACTTTCCATACCCTCCTTTTGCGCCAGCAGCGCGAAAGCCCGACGGAGACTCGAATGCGCGCCTTGCTCGCCGGCAAGCTCGGCCGGCTGCACTACAGCTGGGTGGTGATGGCGGTGATCTTCCTGTGCCTGCTGGCCGCCGCCGGCGTGCGCGCCACACCCGGCGTGCTGATCGTGCCGTGGCAGCAGAGCCTGCACTGGGACCGCTCGATCATTTCCCTGGCCATCGCCATCAACGTCTTCCTCTACGGCCTGATGGGGCCGTTCGCCGCCGCCTGCATGCAGCGCTTCGGCATCCGCCGCACCGTGCTCACGGCGCTGGCGGCGCTGGCCTCGGTGGTGGCGGCGAGCACGCGGATGAGCGCGACCTGGCAGCTGATGCTGAGCTGGGGCGTGCTGGTCGGCACCGGCTCCGGCTTCATCGCCGTGGTGCTGGCCGCGGCCGTGGTCAACCGCTGGTTCAGCCAGCGCCGCGGCCTGGTGATGGGCATCCTCACCGCCAGCACCGCCACCGGCCAGCTGGTGTTCCTGCCGCTGCTGGCAGCGGTGGTCGAGCACGGCGGCTGGCGCCCGGTGGCGCTGATCGTGTCCGGCGTCGCCGCGGTGGTTGCGCTGCTG
>CAYWPB010000480.1:0-2892 GCA_964458725.1 uncultured Nevskia sp.
GGCGGCGTCGGGGGGCGCATCTTCGAGCCGATGGCCTTCACCATGGGCCTGGCCCTGCTCGCCTCGATCGTACTCAGCGGCAGCTTCGTGCCGGCCGCGGCCGATGTGCTGTTCGGCCACGGTCTGGTGGTGCGCGCGCCGCGCTTCATCGACTGGCTGCAGGAGCGCTACCGGCGCCTGCTCGAAGTGCTGGTGCGCTATCCGCTGCGCACCGGCCTGGTGTCGCTGCTGCTCCTCGCCGCCTCGGCGCTGGCCCTGGCCCGGCTCGGCACCAGCTTCCTGCCGACGCTGGAAGAGAA
Organism: uncultured Nevskia sp.; assembly: GCA_964458725.1. Taxonomy (GTDB): domain Bacteria; phylum Pseudomonadota; class Gammaproteobacteria; order Nevskiales; family Nevskiaceae; genus Nevskia. The sequence continues at coordinate 300 of CAYWPB010000480.1, forward strand.
CAACCTGTGGATCCGCGTCACTCTGCCCAACACGGTCGACCTGGACTACTCCGGCCGCCTCGCCGCGCACATCCGCGAGCAGATCGCGGCGCAGCCCGAGGTGCGCACCGTGACCGTGCAGATCGGCCGCCCCGACGACGGCACCGACTCCGGCGGCGTGTTCAACCAGGAGTACGGCGTCTACTTCAAGAGTCCGCGCGAGTTCGGCCGCATCATCGACCGCCAGGACGTGATCGAGCGCCTGCAGCGCTACTTTGACGGCATCCCCGGCATCGACGTCAACTTCTCCCAGTACATCCAGGACAACGTCGACGAGGCGCTGTCGGGGGTGAAGGGCGAGAACTCGGTGAAGATCTTCGGCGACGACTTGGACCTGCTCCAGCGCAAGGCGGCGGAAGTGCAGGAGCAGCTGCAGCAGGTGCCGGGTATCGCCGACGTCGGCATTTTCAAGGAGCTGGGCCAGCCGACCCTGAATATCACTGTCGACCGCGTCGCGGCGCAGCGCTTCGGCGTCAACGTCGCCGACATCGAGAACCTGGTGCTCGACGCCATCGGCGGCAACGCCCACAGCCAGGTGCAGGAAGGCGAACGCCTGTTCGACCTGGTGCTGCGCCTGCCGCCCGAGGCGCGCACCGAACCCGGGCAGATCCGCCGCCTGCTGCTCGACGCACCGGACGGCAGCCGCATCCCGCTGTCGGCGGTGGCCCAGGTGCGGATCGAGGACGGCCCGTTCTTTGTCTACCGCGAAGCGGCGCGACGCTACATCGCGGTCAAGTTCGGCGTGCGCGGGCGCGATCTGGGCAGCGCCGTGGCCGAAGCGCAGGCGCGCATCGCCGCCTCCGTCTCCCTGCCGCGCGGCTACCTGCTGCAATGGGACGGCCAGTTCAACGAAATGAAGCTGGCCCAGGGCAAGCTCGCGGTGATCATCCCGGCGGCGCTGCTGGCGATCTTCGTGCTGCTGGTACTGGCCTTCGCCAGCCTGCGCGACGCCGCGCTGGTGCTGGTCAACGTCCCCTACGCGGCGATCGGCGGCATCGTCGCCCTGTACCTGGCTGACGAGGACCTGAGCATCTCCGCCGGCATCGGCTTCCTGTCGCTGTTCGGCATTGCCATCCAGAACTTGGTGATCCTCATCACCAGTATCCGCGAGCTGGCGCAGGATCCGCGGCGGCGGTTCGAGGACGCGGTGGTGGAAGGTGCGGTGCGCCGCTTCCGCTCGGTGCTGATGACGGCATTGCTCGCGGCGCTGGGCCTGGCGCCGGCCGCGTTCTCCCATGCCATCGGTTCGCAGGCGCAGCGGCCGCTGGCCCTGGTGATCTTCGGTGGCATGCTGTCGACCACCCTGCTGACCTTGCTGGTACTGCCGGTGGCGTTCGCGCGGGTCAACCGCGGCGAGGCCGGACGCGCCGGCTGAACCGGCCAGCATCTCCGGGTATGCTGGTGCCATTCCGGGGAATCGCCGTCGTGACCCATTCGAAATCTCTCGCGGGCATCCGCGTCCTGGCGCTGGCCTTTTCCAGCCTGCTCGGCCTCAGCCTGGCGCTGTGGCTGGTGTTTCCGCCGCAGATGGCGACCCAGCAGCTGGCCCACGGCTATACCAGCCCGGTGACGATGCCTTGGGTCTTCGGCGAAGTCAGCAACGGCAACCGCCTCATCGTGCGGTTGCCGCTGCACTGGTTCAGCCCGCGCCGTTGGAACATCATTCCGGACGACCGCCTCACCGCGCTCAGCGTCAATGGCCACGCCGTACCCCTGGACGGGGTACGGCCCGGCGGCCTCAGCGACTGGCGCCGCGGTTTCGACATCGACCTGTCGCCCTGGTTGCACAGCGGCGACAACCAGCTCGAATTCACCGTCGACAATTATTTCCTCGACGGCGGCATCCTGCTGCGGCCGCTGCCCGGCTGGCTGACGCCGCTGCTGGCGGCGAGTCTGCTGCCCTGGCTGCTGGCACTGGCGCGCCTGTTCCGGCTGCGCCGTTCGCAGACCCTGATCCTCGGCGCGGCCCTGCTGGTGCTGGCCTGCTACTGGGGCGAGACCAGCTGGATGACGCGCAACTACGACGTGCTGCGCTACGACGCCAGCGGCCACCTCGGCTACGTCGGCTATGTCGCGCACCATCTGCGGCTGCCGCCCCTCAACGAGGGCTGGGAGTACTTCCAGCCGCCGCTGTACTACGTCGTTGGCGCGGCGCTGTGGCGCTGGGTCGAATGGCTGGGGCTGCCGCCGGCCGAGGCGTTGCAGGGCCTGGCGCTGGCGTTCTGGCTGGTGTTCCTCGCCGCTTCGGCCGCGACCCTGCGCATCGGCCTGCGCCGCTCGCCGGCGGCGCTGGCGCTGGCCACCGCGGCCCTGGCGCTGTGGCCCAGCGGCATCATCCACGGTCTGCGTCTGGGCAATGACCCGCCGTTCTACGCGGCGGCGGCGGTCGCCACCTGGTTCATGCTGCGCTGGTGGCGCGGCGGCCGGCGGCGACACCTTTACGGCATGACCATCGCCGTCGCCCTGGCCATGCTGTGCAAGAGCAGCGCCAGCGCGGTGCTCGCCGCGGCGGCGCTGCTGGTCGAGATCGGAAGAGCACACGTCTGAACTCCAG
>CAYWPB010000481.1:0-2885 GCA_964458725.1 uncultured Nevskia sp.
GGGTATTGCTGAGGCAGTTGCAAAGCGGGGCGTGGCGTGAGCCTGCCTCCGGAAACAACTGAAGGCCCCAGCCGCCAGGAGCGCACCAACGCCATCCTGTTCAACATCAGCGCGCCCTTCATCCGCCGGCCGATCGGCACCAGCCTGCTGGCGCTCGGCATCTTCCTGCTCGGCATGCTGGCGCGCTACGCCCTGCCGGTGGCGCCGCTGCCGAACGTGGACATGCCGATCATCTTCGTCTCGGCCAGCCAGGCCGGGGCGGCGCCGGAGACCATGGCGACGACGGTGTCGGCGCCGCTGGAGCGGCATTTCGGCCAGATCGCGGGCATCAACGAGATCACCTCCACCAGCTCGCTCGGCAACAGCACGGTGATCATGCAGTTCGACCTGTCGAAGAACATCGACAGCGCCGCGCGCGACGTGGCCGAGGCGATCAGCGCGTCCCAAGCCGACCTGCCGGCCGGCCTGCCTTCGCCGCCGACCTACCGCAAGGCCAACCCGAGCAACGCGCCGGTGATGATCCTGGCGCTGACCTCGGAGACGCACACCCTGGCGGATCTCTACAACTACTCCGACTCGCTGCTGGCGCAGCGCATTTCGCAGGTCAAGGGCGTCAGCCAGGTCGACGTGGTCGGCGGGGCCCAGCCGGCGGTGCACGTGCAGGTCAACACCGGCGCGCTGGCGGCGATGGGGCTGAACCTGGCCAGCGTGCAGAACGCGCTGGCCGGTCTGAGCGCGCTGACGCCCAAGGGCGCGGTGGGCAACGAGGACCAGGTCTATGTCATCGACGCCAACGACCAGCTCGCCTCGGCCAAGGACTTCCGCTCGCTGATCGTCGGCATGAGCAACGGCACGCCGATCCCGCTGTCGGCCGTCGCCACCGTCACCGACGGCCAGCTCAACCCCTTCCAGGCCGGCTGGTTCAACAAGCAGCGCTCGGTGCTGCTGCTGGTGCGCAAGCAGTCCGACGCCAACGTCATCGACACCGTCGAGGGCGTCACCGCGCAGCTGCCGCTGCTGCGCAGCTGGCTGCCGCCGGGGGTGAAGCTGGAGGTGCAGACCGACCGCACCATAACGATCCGCGCCTCGGTGCACGACGTGCAGTTCTCGCTGCTGCTGTCGGTGGCGTTGGTGATCCTGGTGATGCTGCTGTTCCTGCGCCGCGGCATCCCCACCGCCATCGCCGGCGTCACCGTGCCGCTGTCGCTGACCGCGACGTTCGCCGTGATGTGGCTGTTCGGCTTCAGCATCGACAACTTCTCGCTGATGGCGCTGACCATCGCCGTCGGCTTCGTGGTGGACGATGCCATCGTCGTGATCGAGAACATCCAGCGCCACGTCGAGGCCGGCATGAAGCCGCTGCCGGCGGCGTTCCAGGGCGGACGCGAGATCGGCTTCACCGTGCTGTCGATGAGCCTGTCGCTGATCGCGGTGTTCATCCCGATCCTGTTCATGGGCGGGGTGATCGGCAAGCTGTTCCACGAGTTCGCCGTGACCCTGGCCTCGGCGATCGCCGTGTCCGGCCTGATCTCGCTGACCCTCACGCCCTCGCTGTGCGGCCAGTTCCTGCGCGCCGAGCGCCACAATCGGCCGCCGGGGCGTTTCGCCCGCGTCGCCGAAGCCGGGTTCGACCGCCTGCTCGGCGGCTACAAGGCCGGTCTGGGCTGGGCCCTGCGGCACCCCTGGATGATGGTGCTGATCACCGTCGCCGCATTCGTCGGCACGGTGTTCCTGTACATCGTCGTGCCCAAGGGCTTTTTTCCGCAGCAGGACACGGGGATGATCCAGGGCAACACCCAGGCGGCGCAGAACATTTCGTTCGACGCCATGGTGGCCAAGCAGCAGGCCGCGGCTGCGATCGTGCTGCAGGACCCGGACGTGGTCTCGATGGGCTCCTTCGTCGGCGGCCGCAACTCGGCCAATAACGGCAGCATGTTCATCACGCTCAAGACCAAGGCCGAAGGGCGCCGCTCGACCGTCGACCAGATCATCAACCGCCTGCGGCCGAAGTTCGCCCACCTCACCGGCCTGAGCGTATACCTGCAGCCGGTGCAGGATGTGCGCGCCGGCGGCCGTCCTGGCAACGCTCAGTACACCTATGCCCTGCAGTCGCCGGACATCCAGGAGCTGTATGCCTGGGTGCCGAAGCTGGCGGACAAGCTCAAGACCGTCCCGCAGCTCAAGGACATCAGCAGCGACCTGCAGAAGTCCGGCCTGCAGATGAACGTGGTGGTGGACCGCGACCGCGCCTCGCGCCTGGGCCTGACCCCGGCCGACATCGACCGCGCCCTCGGCAACGCCTTCGGCCAGGCCCAGGTGCTGATCACCTACACCGAGCTGAACCAGTATCACGTCATCCTCGAAGCCCTGCCCAGCGACCAGCGCGACCCCGGCACGCTCGACCGCATCCGCATCGTCGCGTCCTCGGGCGGCATCGTGCCGCTGTCGGCGGTGGCGCATTTCGAGAGCGGCATCGCGCCGCTGTCGATCAGCCACCAGGGCCAGTTCCCGGTGGTCAACATCAGCTTCAACATCGCGCCCGGCGTGGCCCTGGGCGATGCCACCAAGCTGATCCAGCAGGCGATGCTGGAGCTGCGCATGCCGGCGGACATCATCGGCAGCTTCGCCGGCAACGCGCAGCTGCTGGTCGATTCGTTCAGCACCCTGCCGATCCTGGGCCTGACCGCGCTGCTGGCGGTGTACATCGTGCTGGGCATGCTCTACGAGAGCCTGCTCCACCCGCTGACCATCCTGTCGACCCTGCCGACCGCCGGCATCGGCGCGCTGGTGGCGCTGCTGGTCACCGGCACCGACCTGTCGATTGTCGCCTTCATCGGCATCATCCTGCTGATCGGCATCGTCAAGAAGAACGCGATCATGATGAT
>CAYWPB010000482.1:0-2882 GCA_964458725.1 uncultured Nevskia sp.
CATCGCCGAGCGGACGCGCATCGCGCGCGAGATCCACGACACGCTCGCGCAGGGGCTCGCCGCGCTGACGTTGCAGATCGAGACGGCGTTGCAGAACGTCGGCACGCAGCCCGCGCGTGTGCGGGAACGGTTGGAGAAAGCGCTGGCGACCGCGCGCACGAACCTCGAAGAGGCGCGCCGTTCGGTGACGTCGTTGCGCGGCGCGGCGACGTCCGGCAAGCCGCTCGCGACGGCGCTCGGCGCGCTCGTGCGCGAAGTCACGGCCGAATCGGGGCTTCACATCGCATTCAGCGAGAAGGGGCATGGCACGCTCGGCGAGGAAGGGGAGGCAGAGTTTGTTCCGGATCGCGCAACAGGCATTGACGAATGTGCGGCAACACGCACTTGCGAAGAACGTGACGTTGTCACTCGTCTGCACGAAGACGAGCATCACTTTGACGATCTCCGATGATGGCAGCGGCTTCGATCCGCGCCGCATCGCGTCCGATCGTCACGGCATCGCGGGCATGCGCGAACGGGCGGAGGCGGTGGGCGGCACGCTGCGCGTGACCTCGCCCCGTAGATCTGGACGGCGCGAGGGGACGCGCGTCGTCGCCCGGGTGCCGGCTTGGGCCGGTATGGTGGATCTTGTTGACCCGATGCGGTCATGGCGTTGCGTTAAGCTGAGGCCGCTATTCGTCCACACAGGGAGGTTGCGCCATGGGTCTGTTCAGCTTCATCAAGTCCGCCGGCGAAGCGCTGGCGGGCGGCAAGCCGGTCGATTCCGAGAGCCTGGTCGCGCACATCAAGGCGCTGAACCTCAAGATCGACAAGCTGTTCATCTCCTGGGACGGCAAGACCTGCGTGCTATTCGGCAACGTGCCGGACCAGGCCGAGAAGGAAAAGGCGATCCTCGCCGTCGGCAACCTCAGCGGCGTCGACCAGGTGGTGGACAAGCTGCAGATCGTCAGCGGCGCCGGCGCCGGCGGCACCACCACCGCGGCCGCCGCGCCGGAGACGGTCGACCCGTCCAAGGAGCCGGCCGGCCAGACCGAGTCGCAGTTCTACACGGTGGTCAGCGGCGACAACCTGTCGCACATCGCCAAGCACTTCTACGGCGATGCCAACAAGTATCCGGCGATCTTCGAGGCCAACAAACCGAAGCTGAAGAGCCCCGACAAGATCTAACCGGGGCAGGTGCTGAGGATTCCGAAGCAATAGCCGCACACCGGGATCTTTGTAGGCGGCCATGGGCCGCCCTACAAAGTGCGTAGCCCGGGAAGCGCGACCGCACAACGCGGTCTGAGAGGAAAGCCCCGGCAAACGCTTCGCGTTTGCCGCGCTGCGATCTTTGTAGGTCGGCCTTCAGGCCGACGCGCACTCTCCACGGCGGCGCGGATGTCGCCCTGAAGGGCGATCTACAAGGGCGTGAGCCCGAACAGCCGTCGCGCGTTGGCGGTGGTCTGCACCGCCAGCGCCGCGGCATCCTCGCCGCGCGCCTCGGCGACACCCCGCAGCACCCAGGGCAGGAAGGCCGGCTCGTTGCGCCGGTCCTTCGGCGCCGGCTTGATCGTGCGCGGCAGCAGGTAGGGCGCGTCGGTCTCGATCAGCAGGCGCTCGGCCGGAATGTGCCGCACCAGTTCGCGCAGGGCCAGGCCGCGGCGCTCGTCGCAGACCCAGCCGGTGATGCCGATGTAGCAATCCAGCGCGAGATAAGCGTCTAGCGCCTCGCGGTTGTCGGTGAAGCAGTGCACCACGCAGCCGGGTACCGCCTTGCGGTAGTCGCGCAGGATGGCGTGGAAGTCGGCGTGCGCGTCGCGCTGATGCAGGAACAACGGTTTGTCGGCCTGCACCGCCAGGCCGAGCTGGGCGACGAAAGCGCGGCGCTGCGCTTCATGCGGCGAGTAGTTGCGGTTGTAGTCCAGGCCGCATTCGCCCAGCGCCACCACCTGCGGCTCACGCGCCAGCTCGGCGATGCGCGCCGCCAGGGTTTCGTCCCACTCGCTGGCGTGGTGCGGATGCAACCCGGCGGTGGCATACAGCCGGCCCGGGTGGGCGCGCGCGAGTTGCAGCGCCTGCTCGTTGCTGGCGCTGCTGCTGCCGGTGACGAGGATCGCCTCGACGCCGGCGGCCCAGGCGCGTTGCAGCAGCGCCGCGCGGTCGTGGTCGAAGCTGTCGTGGGCGAGGTTGGCGCCGATGTCGATCAAGCGGGGGGATTCCTTGGGCACGCCGCGGCCCGGTGCGATCAGTTGCGCGAATTTTCCGGCGTCGGCGGCGCGGTCGGCTCGGCCGGCTCGACCAGGCATTCGTGGCGCCACAGCACGCGCTGCTCCACCGTGGCGTCCTGCCCCGGCGACGGCGTCTCCTCCAGCATGTAGATCATCTTGAAGGTCTTCAGCGCCTGTCCGGCCGGATGGCTGGCGTTCCACTCGCGGCACAGGTATTTGCCGTACCAGTAGCGGTTCTGGGCGAAGCGAGCCAGCCACAGGTTTTCCTGGTATTTGTGCCAGCGGATGTTGGGATAGGTCTCGGAGATGTATTGCGGCTTGTCGTAGCCGACACCGCTGCGCTCGGGCCGCAGCACGTCGAGCTGGGTGCCGTCGGCCAGCTCGCCGGGGAACACGAACCAGCCGTCGTCGCGCGAGGGGAAGGGGGCGAACATGTTCCAATACTGGTCGATGCGCGCCAGGCGGAACGGCGGGGTCAGCGCGGCGTACAGGCCTTTCGGCAGCCAGCCGATCGAGCACAGGTTCCAGGCCAGCACCAGCAGCACCAGCGCCGCCGCGCCGGTCTGCGCCAGCCGCTGCTGCGCGGCTTGCTCCAGCACGCCGAGCCAGACCACCGCCGCGGCCAGCACCAGCAACGCCGCGAGCACCGCGAAGGCGCCGGCGGCGACGCCGCCC
>CAYWPB010000483.1:0-2881 GCA_964458725.1 uncultured Nevskia sp.
CCGCCCACGAGTGCCGCAAGGCCCGCAACCCCGGCACGCCGCCGCCGCTGGCGGCGCGCGAGCACGCGGTCACCGCCAACACCCCTCCGGCCGCCAAGCCTTGAACAACGCAGAATCCTTGCGCGCGCTGCTGGGCGCGCGCTTCGTCGACGACCGCGACCGTTTGCAGCGCTACGAGATCCCCGAGCGCGGCGAGCCCGGCCATACCGATTGCGCGCTGCTGCCGGCCAGCGAGGCCGAGCTGCAACAGCTGCTGCGCCTGTGCAACGAGCTGGGGCAGAAAGTCGTGGTCAGCGCCGGCCGCACCGGCCTGGTCGAGTCGCAGCGCCCGGAGGGCGAGGCGGTGCTGTCGCTGGAGAAGCTGAACCGGCCGCTGCGCTTCGCGCTGGCCGACGGCCGCGGCTTCGATTTCGCCGAAGGGCAGAAGACCGAGGAGGCCGCCGACGCGCTGGCCGCGTGGTGGCGTGGCTTGGAGCAGCCGGACCTGGCTGAGTCGCGCCTGGAGGTCCAGGCCGGCGTCGCGGTGGACGCGGTGAACGACTTGCTGCGCCCGCTGGGCCTGATGTGGCCGATGGAGATGGGCTCGACCAGCGCCGCCACCGTCGGCGCCTGCGTCGCCAACGCCTCCGCTGGCGCCAACGCCGTGTGCTACGGCACCGCCGCCCATCTGTGCGAAACCGCCTGGGGTTACTGGGCCGACGGCAGCCAGACCGGCCCCTGCCAGGCCGTGGCCTGGGACGCGCCGGCGCCGGACAAACTCGCCGTGGATTCGGCCAGCGTGCAGCCGGCCTGGGGCCTGGTCGGCAGCCAGGGCCTGTTCGGCGTGGTCACGCGCGCGCGCCTGCGCACCTATCCGCTGCCGCTGCAGCGCGAGGCGGTGCTGCTGCCCGTTCGCGACATGCCGGAAGCGATGCGCGTGCTGGAGATGGCGCGCGACAGCTTCCCCGGCGCGATCGAGGAATTCGAGTTCATGAGCCGCCAGTCGCTGGAGCTGGTGCGCGAACACCTCGGCGCCGCGTTCCGCTGGCCCCTTGAAAGTACGGGCGAGGGCGAAGCGGGCGCGGAGCAGATCGATTCGCCGTTCTACGTGCTGCTGCAGGTGAAGTCGCAGGACGCCGACGAGGATGTGGCCGGCGCCCTCTACGACCTGGTCAACGGCATCCTCGAATGGCCGCCCGAGCGCATCGGCTACGCGCCGCTGCCGGTGCTGAAGAAGCTGCGCCACAGCATCACCGAGTCGAGCAACGCGCGGATGCGCGCGCTCGGCGGCGGCCGCCTCAGCTTCGACACGGCCACGCCGGTGAAGGTGTTCGGCGACTACCTGGCCGCGATGGAGAAGGAAGTCACCGCCGCCTTCCCGGGCGTGGAAGTGGTGGCCTTCGGCCACGCCGGCGTCGGCGGCGCCCACCTGCACCTGCTCGGCAGCAAGACCCAGCCGGTGAAAGCCCATGCGGCCGAGCTGGTCCGGCTGGTGTTCGACATCACCCTGCGCTATGGCGGCACCTTCTCCGCCGAGCACGGCATCGGGCCGAAGTGGGCCGCCGAGTTCCAGGCCCGCGCGCCGGAGCGGCTCAGGGCCGCGCTGAAGGCCGAGAAACGCCGGCGCGACCCGAAGGGGATTCTCAATCCGCGGAGTTTTGGCTTGGTTTGATTCGCGGGGCCGCGCCCGCTTGCTGGCGAAGCGCGTAGACGAAGGCCGCCCTTTCAAATCAAACCCTCGTCCTCCCCGCGAAAGCGGGGATCCAGCGCAGCCGGGAGGTCGCGCCGCACGTTGAAAGAGTGCATGGATTCCCGCTTTCGCGGGAATGACGAGTCCTTAATATGTATGGCTTTTTCCCAGGTACGCCGCCGCACCTGGGCTAAACTTCGCGCCCCCGGACGCCCCGGTGATTTCTGATGTTTCGATGAGCGCCCTTCTCCTCCTCTTCCTCTGCCTCGCCCTGGGCGCCATCGTCGCGCGCTGGTTCAAGCAGCCCGCCGGTCTGGCGCAGCACCTCAACTGGTGGGTGCTGAACATCGCCCTGCCGGCCCTGGTGCTGGACCTGGTGCCGCGCATCCGCTTCGATCCGCAGCTGTGGTACCTGCCGGTGGCGATGTGGCTGCTGTTCCTCGGCGCCTGGGCCCTGTTCGCCACCCTCGGGCCGCGGCTGGGCTGGTCGCGCGGACGCATCGGCGCGCTGATCCTGGTCGGCGGCCTCGGCAACACCTCGTTCATGGGCTACCCGATGATCGAGGCGCTGCGCGGCAAGGAGGGCCTTGGTTTGGCAGTCATTGCCGACCAGGCCGGCTGCTTCGTCGCGCTGGCGGTGGGCGGCGTCGCCGTCACCGCGGTCTACGCCGGGCGCGTGCTGATGCCGCTGGAGATCCTGCGCCGCATCCTGCTGTTCCCCTCGTTCCTGGCGCTGATCGGCGGCGTGCTCGCCGGCGTCCTCGGCGGCTGGCCCGAGCCGGCGCACTACGTGCTGGAACGCCTTGGCGCCACTCTGACGCCACTGGCGCTGTTCTCGGTCGGCCTGCAGTTCAAGCTGCACCTGGGCCGCTCGCAGCTCGCCGCGGTGGGCCTGGGTCTGGGCTGGAAGATGCTGGTGGCACCACTGCTGGTGCTGGGGCTGGGCCTGCTCACCGGTGTCAGCGGCCTGGTGCTGACGGTGGGCGTTCTGCAGACCGCGATGGCGCCGATGATCTCGGCCGCGATCCTCGCCGACCAGTACGGCCTGGAGCCGCCGCTGGCGAACACGGTGCTGGGCGCCGGGATCGTGCTGTCGCTGCTGACGGTGCCGCTGGCGAACGCGCTGCTTTAATTCCCCCTCCCCCTGCGGGAGGGGGTTAGGTGTGGACTCTCAATAGGTTGTTCATCCGGGCCTGAACCCGGAAGCTGATG
>CAYWPB010000484.1:0-2880 GCA_964458725.1 uncultured Nevskia sp.
TGCTGGTGCTGCTGATCATGCTGATCATCACCATCCCGGTGCAGACCCACGCGGTCAAGCTCAACATGCCGGTGAACGTGCCGCAGCAGCCGGTTAAGCCGCCGCCGGTGGTGAACATCGACGTCGATTTCGACGGCACCATCAGCTGGGACGGCCAGGTGGTCCCGGACCGAGCCGCGCTGGAGGCGCGCCTGCAGCAGGTGGCGCAGCTGGCCGAGCAGCCGGAAGTGCACCTGCGGCCCAACAAGCTGGCGACCTACAAGCAGGTGGCCATGGTGATGGCCTCGGCGCAGCGCCTGGGCGTGACCAGGATCGGCCTGGTCGGCAATGAACAATTCGTGAACTGACATGACACGCACTCCTGGCTTTTCGAATCTTCGCCGCGCAGCGCTGGCGCTGGGCCTGACCCTGGCGGCGCTGGGCGGACCGGCAGCGGCGGCGGACACCCTGCGCCCGGAAGTGGGCAAGCCGCTGGAACAGGCCGAGGCGCTGATGAAGGCGCAGAAGTACAAGGAGGCGCTGGCCAAGGTCGGCGAGGCCGACGCGGCGCCGAACAAGAGCGCCTACGAAAGCCTGGTGGTCGAGCAGGTGCGCGGCGCGGCCGCCGCCGGCGCCGGCGAGGTCGAGGTGGCGGCCAAGGCCTACGACGCGGTGATCGCTTCCGGCAAGCTGCCGCCGGAGCAGCAACTGGGCATCATGCAGGCGCTGACCGGCTCCTACTACCGCGCCAAGGACTACCCAAAGGCCGAAACATGGGCGCAGCGCTACCTCAAGGCCGGCGGCACCGATCCGCTGGTCGAGCGCCTGCTGACGCAGTCCTACTACCTGGGTGGCGACTATGCCGACGCGGCGCACGTACTGCAGGCCGACGTCGCCGCCGCGGAGAAGGCCGGCCAGGCACCGGCCGAGGAGCAGCTGCAGATGCTGGCCGACAGCGAGCAGCGGCAGAACGACGGCGCCGGTTGCACCGCGGCGCTGGAGGAGCTGGTCAGCTGGTATCCGAAGAAGGAGTACTGGGCCCAGGTGCTGGTCCGCGTGCAGCGCAAGCCCGGCTTCTCCGAGCGCCTGGCGCTGGACGTGTACCGCCTCAAGCTGGCTACCGACAACCTGTCCGGCGCGACCGACTACATGGAGCTGGCGCAGCTGGCCTTGCAGGCGGGCTATCCGACCGAGGCCAAGAAGGCGCTGGACCGGGGCTACGCCAGCGGCGTGCTCGGCAGCGGGGCGGAGGCGGAGCGGCAGCAGCGCCTGCGCGACCTGGTGGGCAAGCAGTACGCCGAGGACCAGAAGGCGCTCGGGGTGCCCGATCCGCAGATGCTCAAGGCCGCCGACGGCGGCCCCCTGGTCAACAACGGCTACAACCTGGTGCTCAACGGGCAGTACGACAAGGGCATCGCCCTGATCGAGCAGGGCATCGCCAAGGGCCAGCTCAGGCACGGCGAGGACGCCCGGCTGCACCTGGGCATGGCCTACCTGCTCGCCGGCCGCAAGGACGAGGCGTTGAAGGCGCTCAAGGCGGTGCAGGGTGCCGACGGCACCCAGGACCTGGCCCGGCTGTGGGCGGCGCAAGCGCGGCATATTTCGGCCTGAGCGCTGCGCTACCGCATCTTTCGAAGGAGAGACGATGAAAACAAGCCCGGCCGCGAACGTCGCGGAGCCGGCTGCCGGTCCCGGCAGCGCCTTCTGGCCCCACGGCTGGTGGAAGATCATGGAGTTCCGCATCGGCGTGGTGCCGCTGCCGGTCTACCTGCTGCTGCTGGGGCTGACCGCGGGCTTCGTCGCCACCGGCAAGGTGCCGGGCGAGATCTCGGTGATGATCGCGGTGATCGCCGTGGGCGGCTTCACCTGCGCCGAGCTGGGCAAGCGGCTGCCGCTGCTGCGCCATGTCGGCGCCGCGGCGATCTTCGCCACCTTCATCCCGTCCTGCCTGGTGTACTACCACCTGCTGCCGGACCTGCTGGTGAAGTCGGTCACCGAGTTCACCAAGTCGACCAATTTCCTGTACCTGTTCATCGCCTCGATCATCGTCGGCAGCATTCTGTGCATGGACCGCGCGGTGCTGATCAAGGGCTTCCTCAAGATCTTCGTGCCGCTGGCCAGCGGCTCGATCGTGGCGGCCGTGGTCGGCACCCTGGTCGGCACCGCCCTCGGGCTGGGCGCGTACCACAGCTTCTTCTTCATCGTCGTGCCGATCATGGCCGGCGGCGTCGGTGAGGGTGCGATCCCGCTCTCCGTCGGCTACTCCGGCATCCTGCACCAGGGGCAGGGCGACCTGTTCGCCCAGGTGCTGCCGATCGTGATGCTCGGCAGCCTCACCGCCATCCTGTTCTCCGGCGTGCTCAACTACCTCGGCAAGCGCTATCCGCACCTCACCGGCGAAGGGCGTCTGCAGCCGGGCGAGCATGCCGACATGGACGTGGCGCAGGAGGAGATCAGCGGGCATGTCGACGTCAGCCACATCGCCGCCGCCGGCATCACCGCGGTGACGCTGTACCTGGTCGGCCTGATGTGCCAGCGCCTGTTCGACTTGCCAGCGCCGGTGGCGATGCTGTTCATCGCGGTGCTGGTCAAGCTGACCCACGCGGTGTCGCCGCAGATCCAGGAAGGCGCCTTCGTGGTCTACAAGTTCTTCGCCACCGCCGTGACCTATCCGCTGCTGTTCGCCATCGGCGTGTCGATCACGCCCTGGGACAAGCTGGTCGCGGCGTTCAACCTGGCCAACCTGGTCACCATCATCGCCACCGTGGCCTCGCTGATGGGCACCGGCTTCCTGGTGGCGCGGCGGCTGAACATGTATCCGATCGACGTCGCCATCGTCAACGCCTGCCACAGCGGCCAGGGCGGCACCGGCGACGTGGCGATCCTAACCGCGGCCAACCG
>CAYWPB010000485.1:0-2879 GCA_964458725.1 uncultured Nevskia sp.
ATGCCGCCGGTGGCCTGGGTGCCGCACTCGATGACATGGCCGGCAAGGCTGCCGGCGGACAGCAGATCGTGGTCGCCCGCTTTCCAGTCGAACTCATGCACCAGCGGCGCCAGTGCCAGGGCGCTGTCGACGCAACGGCCTGTGATCACGATGTCCGCGCCCGCGTCGAGCGCGGCGGCGATGGGAAACGCGCCGAGATAAGCGTTGATGCTCCACGGCTTGTCCGGGAAGGCGTCGCCGCTGAACATCTCGCGCACGTCCTGCGCCTTCAGTTCGGCTGCGCGCGGCAGCAGGTCGTCGCCCTCGACGATGCCGATGCGCAGGTCCACGCCGGCTGCTTTCAGCTTCGCCGCCAGCACCTCGCGGCAGGCCTTGGGATTGACGCCGCCGGCATTGGTGACGACGCGCACGCCCCCGGCCTTGATCGCCGGCGCCAGGCGCGCGATCACATCCGGAAAATCGGTGGCGTAGCCGGCTGCCGGGTCCTTAGCGCGGGCCCGCGCCAGCAGCGACATGGTGATCTCCGCCAGGTAGTCGAGGATCAGGTAGTCGACCTGCCTCGACTCGACCAGCTGCTTCGGCCCTTCGCTGCTGTCGCCCCAGAAGCCAGCGCCGCAGCCGATGCGGACCAGCTCCTTCACTTGCCGCTCCAGTTTGCGCTGCGCTTCTCCTGGAAGGACAGCTTGCCCTCCTTCGCGTCCTCGGTGCTGGACATCACCGGCACCATCGCCTGGGCGTATTCCAGTGCCTCGCGCAAAGCCATGTCGCGCGTTGCGTTGAAGGCCTGCTTGCCGAGGCGGACCGCGGTGGGCGACTTGTTGGTGATGCGGCTGAGCAGCCATTCGAGCTTGGCATCCAGCTCGACGCGCGGCACCACGTAGTTGAACAGGCCCATCTCCAGGCCGTCGGCGGCGCTGAACTGCTCACCGGTGACGCAGACTTCCTGCAGCTTGCGCGCCGGCAGCACGCGCAGCATGAACGGCAGGATCATCATCGGCGTCACACCGATCTTGCTCTCCGGGGTGCCGACGCGGATGTCGTCGGCCGCGATCGCCATGTCGCAGGCGCAGAGCAGGCCGAAGCCGCCGGCCATGGCATGGCCGTTGACCCGAGCCACGATCGGCAGGGTGCATTCCTGGATGCGCTTGAACAGGTCGACGATGTAGTGCTTCGGCCGCGAGAAGTCGACGTCGAAGGCGCCGCCCTGCACGTTCTTCTGCAGGTCCGCGCCGGCGCAGAACGCCTGGTCGCCGGCGCCGGTCAGCACGATGGCGCGGCAATCGCGATCCTCCACCGCCGCGGCGATGCCGGCGTCGATGGCGCGCACCACCTGCTCGTTCAGCGCATTGCGCCGCTCGGCGCGATTGATGGTGATCCACTGCACCGCGCCGCGGCGCTCGACCAGTACGTCCGACATGCTGCCTCCTACGAATCCGTCAAACCGTGAGCCTGTCTCATCATTGAATGGACAGGATTTTCTGCTCGCCGGTCCGCCGTCCTCGAGCCAGGACGCAAGGCGGTTTCCAGCAGTTAGTGAGTTATACTCATCAGTGTACGGGAGCCCACCAGGACCGCACAAGCCTGCATCCGACGGGCCGCATTGTTCCGCCGGGGCCGTCGCCCGGCTTCGTCTGACCGGATGGCATCCGGCCGCGCGGCGGCGTGCTACGGTTGCTCCCTGCCCGCGGCGCCGCGCGCGCCGCATCCCGATACGAAAGAAGCGCGAGGAGAATCATGAGCTTCAAGAACAAAGTGGTGCTGATCACCGGCGCGGCCGGCAACCTGGGCCGGGCTGTCGCGACGGCCTTCGCCGCGGTGGACGCCAGCCTGGTGCTGGTGGACGTCAGCGAGGCCGCGCTCAAAGCCGCCTATCCCGAGCAGGACCAGCGCATGCTGCTGCTCGCCGCGGACCTGATGCAGGCCGCTTCGGCACAGCAGGCGGTCCAGGCGGCGCTGGACAGGTTCAAGCGCATCGACTGCCTGTGCAACGTCGCCGGCGGCTTCAAGATGGGCCCGGCGGTGCACGAGACCCCGGCCGAGCTGTGGAAGCTGATGCTGGACCTCAACGCCGGCACCGTGCTGAACATGGCGCAAGCGGTGGTGCCGGGCATGCTCGCGGCCGGCTCCGGCAAGATCGTCAACATCGGCGCCGGCGGCGGCCTCAAGGGCGGTGCCAAGATGGCGGCCTACAGCGCCTCGAAGAGCGCGGTGATCCGCCTCACCGAATCGATGGCGGCCGAGCTGCGCGAGCAGGGCGTCAACGTCAACTGCGTGCTGCCCTCGATCATCGACACGACGGCCAACCGGGCCGATATGCCCAAGGCCAACCCGGCCAAGTGGGTCGCCCCGGCGGACCTGGCTCAGGTGATCCTGTGGCTGTGCTCGGACGGGGCCCGCGCGGTGCACGGCGCGGCCATCCCGGTCAACGGCCTGAGCTGAGGAGGCACCATGAGCCAGCCCATGGAGCGCCGGGTGCAGGAACTGCTCGACAAGCAGGAGCTGTACGAGCTGGTCTGCGCCTACTGCACCGCCGCCGACCGCCACGACCACGACAAGATGCGCACGCTGTACCACGAGGACGCCATCGACGAGCACGGCCACTTCGCCAAGGGCCCGGCGCACGAGTTCATCGACAAGCTGCCGCAGATCCAGGCGCCGATGGAGATCCTGCACCACAACGTCACCACGGTGAACTTCAAGCTCGACGGCGACCGCGCCGAAGGCGAGGTCTACATCATCGCCTTCCACAAGGTGCGCGAGGGCGAACGGAGTTTCGACGTGCTGATCGGCGGCCGCTACTTCGACAAGTACGAAAAGCGCAAGGGCGTGTGGAAGTTCAGCCACCGCTCCATCGTCGCCGACTGGGCCTACCCGCAGGA
>CAYWPB010000486.1:0-2868 GCA_964458725.1 uncultured Nevskia sp.
TACCGGCCAATATCTGCAACGGAGCCGCAAACCATGAAGTACGCACTGCTGATCCATCTGCCCGCCGGCGCCGCCGCCCAGGTCACCGAAGCGCAGGAGCAGGAAATCCAGGACGTGTGCCATGCCCTGACCGAGGACGTCCGCGGCAAGGGCCGCTACCGCGGCTCGATACGCCTGGCGCCGGAGCACCAGGCGGTCAGCCTCAAGCGCCAGGCCGGCAAACAGGTGGTGGTGGACGGCCCGTTCGCCGAAACCAAGGAGTTCCTCGCCGGCATCTACGTGGTGGAGTGCGACACGGTTGAAGAAGCCCTGTCCTATGCGCGGCGCCACCCGGGCGCGGCCATAGGCACCGTGGAAGTGCGTCCTCTGGTGTCGATGGAGGCGGGGTAAGACACCCCTCTCCCGCGTGCGGGAGAGGGCAATAGCACCACCCCGAGCTGAAGGGGGGCGTTCCGCGGTCATATCGCGGAACCCTGGCCCGCATCAGCGTTCTACTGAATATCGACCCGGCAAAAGGACCTTGCCATGAAAACTTCCATCAAGACCGCCTGCGCCGGAGCCCTGCTGCTGGGCTTCGGCCTTTCCACGACCGCCTATGCCGCCGACCTCAGCTGCAAGATGGGCTTCACGCTCAAGGGCTGGTCGGCCATCTACAAGAGCTACAGCGGCGCCGGCACCATCCATTGCAGTGACGGCAGCACCATGAAGGTCAAGCTCACTTCGGTCGGCGGCGGCCTCACCGCCGGCAAGTCGAGCATCAACGACGGCCACGGCGACTTCAGCGGCGTGAAGAGCATCCAGGACATCCCTGGCGACTACGCCTCGGGCGGCGCCGGGGCTGGCGCGGTGAAATCGGCCGGCGGCCAGGTGCTGACCAAGGGCGAGGTCACCATGGTCATCGGCGGCACCGGCCGTGGCTGGGACATCGGCGTGGACCTGGGCAAGTTCACCATCGCCGAGGAGAAGTAAGGCCCGGCACGAATGCGGAGCGGGCGCAGCTGGCACCCGCTCCGCGACTCACGCTGCGCTTCAGTGGTTGAGGTGCGCGGCGCCTGCTTCGTTGTAGCGTGCGCCATGCACCGCGCCTTGCGGCGCGACTGCCTCGATCCGCTTCAGCTCCTCGGCGCTCAGCGTGATCTTCGCCGCGCCCAGGTTTTCCTCCAAGCGTGCGGCGCTGCTGGTGCCAGGAATCGGAACCAGGTCCGGCCCCTGCGCCAGCACCCAGGCCAGGGCCAGCTGCGAAGGCGTGCAGCCCTTGTCCTTTGCGATCGCCTCGATCCGTTCGACCACGGCCAGGTTCCTGGCGAAGTTCTCGCCCTGGAAGCGCGGCGAGCCGCGGCGCCAATCGCCCGGTGCCAGGTCCTCAGGCTTGCGGAAGCGGCCGGCGAGGAAGCCGCGGCCCAGCGGGCTGTACGGCACGAAGCCGATGCCCAATTCGCGCAGGGTCGGCAGGACCTCGTCCTCCGGATCGCGGCTCCACAGCGAGTACTCGCTCTGCACCGCGCTGATCGGGTGCACCTTGTGGGCGCGGCGGATGGTGGAGGGCGCGGCCTCGGACAGGCCGAGATAGCGCACTTTGCCCTGCCGCACCAGTTCGGCCATGGCGCCGACGGTGTCCTCGATCGGGACGGTCGGGTCGATGCGGTGCTGGTAGTAGAGGTCGATCACCTCGACGCCGAGCCGCTGCAGCGACTCCTCGGCGCACTGGCGCACGTACTCGGGCCGGCCGCTGACACCCTGGGTGCTGCCAACGGTGGCGCCGGTGATGCCGAACTTGGTGGCCAGCACGGCCCGGTCACGCCGGCCCTTCAGGGCCTTGCCGACCTTGATCTCCGAGTCGCCGTAGATGTTGGCGGTGTCGATCAGGGTGGTGCCCAGGTCGAGCGCACGGTGGACCAGGTCGATCGCCGACTGTTCGTCCTTGAGGCTGCTGGAATAGACGTCGGCGATGCCGATGCTCATGGCGCCGAAGCCGACGGCCGACACTTCGAGCTGGCCGAGTTTGCGGGTTTGCATGCTGATCTCCTTGGGATGACTGTTGCGTTCCTTCACTGCGCACCGCCGACGCGCACCGCAGCGTAGTAGCTCTCGGGCTTGTCGCCGACGATGGCGCCGCCGTGGACCATGCCTTGCAACTCGGCGTCGAAGAAATAATAGGGGTACTGCTGCTCAGGTGCTCCGGCGGCGTCGAGCCGCTTTGCCAACTCAGGCGCAAGGCGGAAATCGAGGGCCCCGAGGTTGTCTTCCAACTGCGAGAGCCTGGTGGCGCCGACGATCACGGAGGCCACGCCGGGGCGGCTGGCGGTCCAGTTCAGCGCAACCTGGGCCATGCTGCGGCCGGATTCCCGCGCCACCTTCTCCAGCTCGGCGACGATCTTCCAGTTGCGTGCGTTGATCTTCTGGAAGCCGGGATTGCTGCTGTCCTTCATCGTCTGCAAGCGACCCTCGCCATCCTGGCCCGGCTTGTACTTGCCGGAGAGCAGGCCACTGGCCAGCGGGCTCCACACCATGATGCCCATGCCCAACTGTTGCGCCAGGGTGGCGTACTCGCGCTCGATGCCGCGCTCGACCAGCGAGTACTCCAGCTGCAGCGCCGCCGCCGGCTCCCAGCCGCGCAACTCGGCCAGGGTCTGGGCACGCGAGGCGTACCAGGCCGGCACGTTGGAAAAGCCGACATGGCGCACCTTGCCCGAGCGCACCAGATCGTCGAAGGTGCGCATCACTTCCTCCGGCGGTGTCACCTGATCCCAGGCGTGCAGCAGGTAGAGGTCGATGTAATCGGTGTCCAGGCGCTTGAGCGAGCCTTCCACCGCGCGCAGCACGTTCTTGCGCTGGTTGCCGCCGCCGTTGGGATTGCGCGCGCCGGCG
>CAYWPB010000487.1:0-2849 GCA_964458725.1 uncultured Nevskia sp.
CTGTTCGACCTGTCGGTAGTGGCGGTCAACACCTCGATGCTGCTGCTGTCCTCGATCACCTATGGCTTCGCCATGCTGGAAATCCAGCGTCAGCGCAAGGCGGCGACCCTGTTCTGGCTGGCGATCACCGGCTGTTTCGGCGCGGCCTTCGTCACGCTGGAGCTGACTGAGTTCGCGCACTTCATCCACGAGGGCGCGGGCCCGCAGCGCAGCGCCTTCCTGTCCTCGTTCTTCACCCTGGTCGGCACCCACGGCCTGCACGTCAGCTTCGGCATCCTGTGGTTGATCACGCTGATGACGCAGGTGGGTCGCCACGGCCTGACCGCCGCCAACATCCGCCGCCTCAGCTGCCTGAGCCTGTTCTGGCATTTCCTCGACGTGGTCTGGATCGGCGTCTTCACCTTCGTCTACCTGATGGGAGTGCTGCGATGAGCGAGCCACAGGCACAGGCCGGGGCCCACGGTGTGCACGACCAGGATGCGCGTTTCGACGCGCGCCACGTCCACGGCCATGCCCACGACCCGAACGTCCCGCACGCCACCTTCCGCGGCTACATGATCGGCTTCCTGCTGTCGGTGGTGCTGACGGCGATCCCGTTCTGGCTGGTGATGGGCAAGGTCCTCCACAACCCGCAGGCCACCATCTGGATCGTGCTGGCGTTCGCCGTGGTGCAGATCCTGGTGCACATGGGCTACTTCCTGCACCTCAACACCAGCTCCGAAGGCGGTTGGAACATGCTGGCCCTGATCTTCACCATCGTGCTGGTGGTGATCACGCTCAGCGGCTCGCTGTGGGTGATGTACCACATGAACGCCAACATGATGCCGATGTCCGCGCAGGACATGCGCAACATGCCGTGACCGCATCGTTGCCGGCCGCAGCATCAGAAAAGCCGCGCTCCCGCGCGGCTTTTCTCGTTTGGGTCACGCTCGCCGTGCTGGCCTGCGCCGGCTTTGTCGCCCTGGGTAACTGGCAGCTGCGGCGCCTGGCCTGGAAGGAAGCGCTGATCGCCCGCGTCGACCTGCGCCTCGCCGCGCCGGCCGAAGCACCGCCGCCGCGGGCACAGTGGGCCGCGCTCGGCGCTGCCGACGCCTACCGCAAGCTGTGCCTGGACGGCGTCTTCCTGCCGGGCCGGGAGACTCTGGTGCAGGCCGTCACCCGGCTCGGGCCCGGCTGGTGGGTGCTGGCACCGCTGCGCACGGCGCAGAACGACACGGTGCTGGTCAACCGCGGCTTCGTCGATGCCCTCCACCGCGATCCGGCCGGCCGGCCAGCCGCCGAAGGGCCGCTGCAGGTTTGCGGCCTGCTGCGGCTGAGCGAGCCGGGCGGAGCCTTCCTGCGCCACAACGTTCCAGCCGAGGGGCGCTGGTATTCGCGCGATGTCGCCGCCATCGCTGCCGCGCAGCAGGTGCCGGTGGCGGAGCTGGCGCCGTATTTCCTCGATGCCGATGACCACGCCAATCCGGGCGGCTGGCCGGTGGGCGGGTTGACCGTGGTGCGGTTCCGCAACAGCCATCTCAGCTATGCGCTGACCTGGTATGGTCTGGCGCTCCTGTCGGCGGGCGCGGTGGCGATCCTGGTGCGCCACCGGCGGCGGCGCCCGGCGGGGTAAAATGCCGGCACGCCGCGGCATCCGGGACCGCCGGCCGAGCCGACCTTGAAGCGAGCCTCCCTCAAACAACGACTGCAGCGCATCGCCTCGGGCACCGCCGCTCAGCGCGACGCCGCCGGGCTGCAGAACATGATGCAGCTGATCCAGCTGCGCTGGATCGCCGTGTCCGGCCAGGTCCTGACCATCGTCTTCGCCCAGTTCGTACTCGGCATCAAGCTGCCGCTGGGGCCGATGCTGCTGATCGTTGGCGCCCTGGTGGCGTTGAACATTCTCAGCTATTACCGCTGGACCCGCCTGCGCCAGGTCAGCGACGGCGAGCTGCTGCGCCGCCTGTTGCTCGACGTGGCGGCGCTGACCGCGCTGCTGTATCTGAGCGGTGGCGCCACCAATCCCTTCGTCTTCCTCTATCCGCTGCAGGTGATTCTCGGCGCAGTGCTGCTGCGGCCGCATTCGACCTGGACCATCGTCGCCGTCACTACCCTCTGCTTCGCCGGCCTGACCCTGTGGTACGAGCCGCTACGCTTGCCGCACGGCGGGGTGGAGCAGCTGTTCAGCCTCCACATCCTCGGCCTGCTGATCTGCTTCGTGCTGGACGCCGGCCTGCTGGTGGTGTTCATGAGTCGCATCAACCAGAACCTGCGCCGCCGCGATGCCTGGCTCGCCGACCTGCGCCAGCGCGCCGCCGAGGAGGACCACATCGTGCGCATGGGCCTGCTCGCCTCCGGTGCGGCGCACGAGCTGGGCACGCCGCTGGCCTCGCTGTCGGTGATCCTCAACGACTGGGAGGACATGCCGGTGTTCTGGCAGAACCCGGAGCTGCTGCATGAGGTCGGCGACATGCAGGCGGCGGTGGAGCGCTGCAAGGCCATCGTCAGCGGCATCCTCCTGTCGGCCGGCGAGGCGCGCGGCGAGTCGCTGGCCATCACCACCGTCGGCGGCTTCGTCGACGCCCTGGTGGCGGAGTGGCGCACGCGGCGCAATCCGCCGCGGCTGGACTACGACAAGGATTTCGGCGAGGACCTGCCGATCGTCTCCGACTCGGCGCTGAAGCAGATCATCGGCAACGTGCTGGACAATGCCTACGAGGCCTCGCCGGAATGGGTCGGCCTGAATGTGTCGCACGACGGCGAGACCCTGGTGCTGCGGGTGCGCGACCACGGCCCCGGCTTCGCGCCGGAAATGCTGGCGCAGTTCGGTAAGCCCTACCAGTCGAGCAAGGGCCGGCCCGGCGGCGGCC
>CAYWPB010000488.1:0-2837 GCA_964458725.1 uncultured Nevskia sp.
GGCGGCGTAGGCGGCCTGGCCGATCTGGCCGTCGTAGGCGGCAATGGAGGCGGTGTTGACGATGACGCCGCGCTCGCCTTCCTCGTTGGGCTGCTGCTTGGCCATCTGCTCGGCGGCGAGACGGATGAAGTTGAAGGTGCCGACGACGTTGATATTGAGGCAGCGGGAAAAGCTGGCCAGGGTGTGAGGGCCTTCCTTGCCCAGCACCTTTTCGCCGATGGCGATGCCGGCGCAGTTGATCAGGCCGTGCACCGCGCCGAAGCCTTCCAGCGCGGCGGCGACGGCCGCCTTGGCGTCGGCTTCGGCGGTGACGTCGGCGCGGACGAAGCGCAGCGCCGGGCCAAGTTCCTTGATCAGCGCCTGGCCGGCGACTTCGTTGAGATCGGCCACCACCACCTTGCCGCCGAGGCGGGCGAGGTTGCGCGCGGTGCCGGCGCCGAGGCCGGAGGCGCCGCCGGTGACGATGAATACGCTGTCTTCGATCTGCATGCGATCCTCATGGAGCTTGTTGTCGTTGCTACGGCCGCGGCGCGGCCGTGCCGGGGAGCACGAGTATCGGCGCAAGCCCGGTGCCAGGCAAAGCGTAACCCGCCTTTCCCAGCGGCGGATTCAAGATCCAGCGGCGGCAGCCGATAAGCCGCAGTGGCCGGCTCCGTCTCTGCGCCGGCGCGAACCACCGCGGGAGCCGCATGACACCGCCAGCCAGCACCCACTACGAAACCCTTCAGGTCATCCCCTCGGCCAGCCCGGAAGTGATCCGCGCCGCCTACCGTTGCCTGGCCCAATACCTGCACCCGGACCGCAGCCCACCGGGCCTGCGCGAGGAGTGCGAACGGCTGATGCGCCTCGTCAACGAGGCCTATGCGGTGGTTTCCGACGCCGCAGCGCGCGAGGCCTATGACCGCTGGCTGGCGCGGCAGCCGCCGGCTGGCCGCGGCGGCTACGATCCGGATCGCGCCTGGCAGGCCTGGCGTGGCGCCGAGGCGCTGGAGCAGGAAGCCGACGCCGGCTTCGACGAGCACGCCGCCTACGAGCTGATCGACCGGGAGCTGGAGGGTGCCCGCATGGATCGCGGTTTGTGGCTCAAGGCCTTCGTCGAGAGCGGCGGCGATGTCACCCGGCAGAAGCTGCGCTACGTGCAGATCCGCCTCGACCAGCTACGCACCACCGAGAAGGCACGCTTCAACCTGGAGCTGTCGGGCCGGCGTGCCCGGGAACATGCGCGTCAGGCCGAGCAGATCAAGGCGCTGAAGGCGGTGTTCGCCGCCGGCAACCGCCTCGAGGTGGAGGAGATCGAGCGGCTGGCCCGCGCTGCCGCTTCGGACAAGACCCTGCTCAAGGCGGCCGATCGCCTGCGCGGCAACACCTTGCTGCACCTGGCGGCGGAGGCGGAGCTGGACGGCGCCGCCGAAGTGCTGCTCAAGCTCGGCGCGCGCGCCGAGACGAAGAACCAGGCCGGCCGGCGCCCGCATGAACTCTGCGGCGACGCCGCGCTGACGCGCAAGCTCGAACAGGCGGCCGCGCGCGAACGCGGCTGAGGCGGCGCGGTGCCGGCGTCAGCGGCGGCTGGTATCGCCCGCCGCATCCGCGGCCTGCGCTTCGAATTCAGGGCTGCCGACCTTGATCACGCCGGGGCCGCCCTTGATCGAGTTGTTGATGGCCGCGCCGAACGCCGCCAGCGGATCGTCAAAGCGGCGCAGCCCGGCCACGGCCTCCTCGTCGCGGCCGAACACGCTGGAGCCGGTCGAGAAGATCAGGTCCTGATGGCCGCGGTAGATGCGTGCCTGGCCGTGTGGATCGCGGTAGGCCAGGGTGATGTCGTAGCGGTCGGTGGGCTTGCTCAGGCTCCAGGCGCCGAAGGTCATGCCGGAGACGAAGTACTTCGCCTCGGTGCCGTTGCGCAGGTCGGGATGGTTCTCCACCAGCACCAGCAGGCGCGGTATCGCGCACATCTCCACCGCATTCACCGGAATTGCCGGGGTCAGGCCGGCGATCTCGCGCGACACGTCGGCCTGCCGCCCGCCGGAACGGTGCAGTCGCTTGATCCCGCTGGATTTCAGGCCGGTTTCGATCGATTGGTAGAGCGTGTCGGAGGAGCTGGGCTGGACCACACCGTCGGATTTGAAGGTGACCGCCACGTCCAGCGTCTGCTTGCCGAGGGCGGCGGCGTCGAGGCCGAGGGTGTCGATCGGGATCCCGGCCGAAGCGTCGGGCCGTACGTAGAAGGCGTTGTCGGTGCAGCCGGCCAGTGCGGCGAGCAGAAGCGCGACCCAGGGGGCCGGCGGCCTTCGGCGGCGGGCGCTACGCAACGATGGGGCAACAGCATCCTCGCCCGCGACAAGCCGGGTGATTCCTTTCAGCGGTGTCATGCGCGTTCGTCCTTGAATCGCAGCACCGACACTGTAGTCGATCCGGGAAAAAAAAGCCCCGCTTTTATGCGGGGCTTTTTCGACGCTGAGGTGACTCGCGCGTCGGCTTATTTCACCGTGACGCTGATCTTGTCAGACAGCACCGGCGGATCGAACGGCACGTGCGCGCCGTCGGCGAGCTCGATCTGCAGGGTGTGCGGACCCGGCGCCAGAGTCACGGTGTCCTCGGTCTGGCCTTTGCCGTAGTGCTTGATCTTGTCGCTGGCCGGCAGCGGTGCGTCCTGCGGCGGCAGCGCGTCGGTGTCGATCAGCAAGTGGAAGTGACCGGTGCCGGCGTCGGCGGTGCCGGCCGGTGCGACCTTGGCGCCGGTGACGGCGAAGCCGACCTTGAACGGGCTAGTCACGGTGTCGCCGTTCTTGATGCCGGTGAAGCTGACGGTGGTGCCGTCCGGCGCCTTCTGACGCGTG
>CAYWPB010000489.1:0-2836 GCA_964458725.1 uncultured Nevskia sp.
GTGCGGCGGTATATCCCTTTCCGCGCTGGGGGGCCTATGGGGGGGGCAAGGCGGGGCTGAACCACGCCGGCGGCATCTGGGCCGAAGAGCGGCGGGAGGAGGGCGTGCAGGTGCTCTCGCTCGACCCCGGCGAGATGGACACGCCGCTGCACCGGCAGGCGCTACCCGAGGCCGATCCGGCCGGGCTGAAGCGGCCGGACCAGGCCGCGCGCGAGCTGCTGGCCGCGGTGGCGCAGGCACTGCCGCAGCGGAGCGCGCCCGCCGCGCGCAGCCCTGTCTTCAGCTTCTGAGGAGCCCGCATGAGAGCCGCCGATCAAGCCGTGCAGCGCCCGCCGCAGGCCCGGCTGCTGCACCTCGACGCAAGCGGGCAGCTGCATCATCTGCCGCGCCGCGACTTCGCCGAGTTGCTGTGTCCGGGCGACCTGGTGATCGCCAACGACGCCGCCACCCTCCCGGCCAGCCTGCACGGCATCCACCTGCCCAGCGGCGCGGCGATCGAAGTGCGCCTGGCCGGGCGCAGCTCGCTGGCGCCGGAGGAAGTGCTGACCTTCACCGCCGTGGTATTCGGCCCCGGCGACTGGCATACGCGCACCGAGGACCGTGCCGCACCGCCGCCGCTGCAGGGTGGTGACCGCCTGAGGCTCGGGCCGCTGCGGGCACGCGTCGAAGCTCTGCTCGACCACCCGCGCCTGCTGCGGCTGCGCTTCGAGCATGCTCCGGCGGATGTCTGGGCCGGGCTTGCCGCGCAGGGCCGGCCGATCCAGTACGCGCATCTGGCCGAGCCGCTGCGGCTGTGGGACGTGTGGACCGCGGTGGCCGGGGTGCCAGCGGCGTTCGAGCCGCCTTCCGCCGGCTTCGCACTGGACTGGGACCAGCTGGCGCGGTTGCGTCGTCGCGGCGTGGCCTTCGCCACGCTGACCCACGCCGCGGGGATCTCCTCCACCGGCGACGCCGCGCTGGATGCGCGCCTGCCGTTCGACGAGCCCTACCGCATACCGGATTCCACCGCCGCCGCGATCCGTGCGACGCGGGCACGCGGCGGGCGCGTCGTCGCCGTCGGCACCACCGTGGTTCGGGCGCTGGAACACGCGGCGCGCCGCGACGGCACAGTGTCGGCGGGCGAGGGGCTGTCGACGCAGCGCATCGGCGGCGCCACCCGGCTGCGGGTGGTGGACGCGATCCTCTCCGGCACCCACGAGGCGGGCAGCAGCCATTACGAACTGCTCGGCGCGTTTGCGCCGGCAGCGGCATTGCGTCGCGCCGACGCCGAGTTGCTGGCGCGCGACTACCGCCCGCACGAGTTCGGCGACTCGGTGCTGATCGAGCGCGGAGCGGCGAAGGTGATGTCCAGTCTGTTGACTGAACCGGGTGCCGTAGGATGTGCTGAGCGTAGCGAAGCGCATCGTTTACCGCGTCGTCTCGATCGATGCGCTTCGCTACGCTCAGCGCATCCTACGTGCTTACCCTCCCCCGTCCCCTTCCGTCCTGAAGGGACTTCCTTTGGTCGCAAGGGGAGGGGAGACAAGAGGGGGGCGATCGGAGCCTACGGCCCCGTCAGATGCAGCTCGCTTTCCTTCGCCGCCTGGATCTCGGTGTCGTGGAAAGCGAAGCGCAGCCACTGCTTCTGCGAGTACGCCTGTGTGTAGTCCGAGTAGTGCGGGTTGGCCGGGTCGGTGGACTCGGAGTAGGTGATGAAGCCTTCGGCATGGACGCCGCCGCTGTCCCAGGTCACGGTCTGGATGTAGCTGTTGCCGAAATTGATGGCGTAGCCGTCCTTGGTCAGGCCGTCGGAATTGGCGCAGGTGAAGATGCCCATCGGATCGCCTTCGCCGCCGAAGATGGGGATGCGCGCGCCGCCCGGGGCCGTGTTGACGCCGGAGTGCTGCAGGTCGGCCAGCTTGGCGTTGAGATCGATGCCTGCGCTCTGCACGGTCGCCTGCGCGTCGGACAAGGCTTTCTGCACGGTGGGCAGGCTGGTGTTGAGCGAGTTCGGCGTGTTGACCGGGTCGCTGGCGCTGAACGGCACATTCCACACCGAGCCGGTGATACCCGAAATGTTGCGCCAGAACTCCTGCCATTCGGGGAAGCCGATCGAATCCAGGCTCGCCGCCTGGTTCCATTGCGCCAGTGCGGCGCAGATGGCGCTGGTGTCGCTCAGCCCGGCCTTGGGGCAGAGCTTGGCCAGCACGTCCTGCTGTGCTAGCTCGCCGCTGTAGACGTGCGCCGCCAGGTCCACGTCCTGCACTTGCTGCAGGGTGAAGCCCTTGCCCGTGCGGCCGTCGGTGCCGGCGATGCGGCGCTGTGCCTGCAGGATGCCGAGGCGCGTGCGCAGCGTGCGCTCGCTGTTCTCGCTGCCGATGATGCGGGCGAAGCCGGTCAGCGGCTGCGCCGGGTTAGTCAGCCAGTAGCTGTCGTTCATGTTCGCCACGAAGTCCTGGCGTTCCAGCGCCGGCAGGTGCGAGGGACCGAAAATGCCGGGCGCCGGCGCGTCGGGGTCGGTATCCCACTGGCAGTCGGCGCGGCTGCCGTCGAGCAGCGGCAGGCCCGGCTCGAGTTGCGATAGCACCAGGGCCAGCGGCTGCGCCGAGCAGGTCTGCACCTTGGCGTCGGAGACGTTCGGCACCACGCTGATGTCGGCGTAGTAGGCGTCGCCGCCCGGCCCGGAAGCCACGGTGTTGACCCAGGGCACGCCGAGCACGGATTTCTGCAGCTGCTTGAACTCGTCGAAGCTGCCGGCGAGGTTCCACAGGAAGAACTGGTTGATCAGCCGCGTGTTCTCCAGGTTGGCGTCGCGCAGGGTGTAGGCCAGCGCGTTGCTCCAGCCCAGCACCGGCAG
>CAYWPB010000490.1:0-2832 GCA_964458725.1 uncultured Nevskia sp.
CGACTCCGGCCGGCAGACCCCAGGCGCGCGAGACGTAGAGCTGCCCGCCCGGCGCTTCGGCGATCTCGATGTCGGCGCTGGCCAGGCGCAGGCCGTGGTGCCGGTGCAGCCAGTCGCGCACCGCTTCCTTGGCGGCGATGTGCCCGACCAGCCACTCCTCGCGGCGCAGGCCGTTGGGCGGCAGCTGGCGGTAGAACACGGCGCGCTCGTCGGTGTTCAGCACCAGGTTGGCGATCATGCGCTGCCACAGGCCGCCGCCCTGTTCGAGATAACCGTCGGGGAACGGCGGCAGCAGTCGCGCGCTCAGGCCCTGCGGCGCCAGGTGCGCTTCCATGCAGGGCTGCGACATGTGGCGCGCCACTGGGTCGACGCGGAACTCGCGCAGGTTGCGGGCGATGGTGAAGGTGCGGCTGCCCCAGTCGGCGACGCGCAGGTACAAACGCCCTTGCTCGTCGAACACGTCGAAGTAAGCCTCGATGCGCACGCCGTCCTTGTGGGCCACCTCGCCGCGGCAGACCAGGCGCGTGCCGGCCGGCGGCGGATCGGCGTACTGCGTCACCTGACCGACCTGGAACGGGAAACAGTTCCAGTCCCAGGAGTATTTCTCGGTCAGCCAGTAAGCGGCGCACTGGCCGACGGCGTCGAGCAGGGCGCCGTCCATGCGCAGGGTCGGCCGCTGGGTGAAGGAGAAGTAGTCGTGGGTGGAGATGGCAGCGAGGTCGGCCTCGATGCCGGCTTCGGACCAGCGCCGCAGGTGCTTGACGCCCTGCAGGCGCGGGCCGTGGAACATGCCGTGGCTGTACAGCTCGCCGGCCGGGTTGTTGATCGCGCCGCGCTCGCCGACACCGTTCCAGGCGCGCGGCGCCGGCGCTGCGGGGTAGACGGCCGCCAGCACCACCAGGCCCTCGAATACCGCGATGCCCTGCGCCGTGCCGCGCCCTTCCTCCTGCAGGAACAGGCGCACCATCACGCGCGTCTCGCCGGCGCCGGACGGCGCGCGCTCCGCCACCACCCGCAGGCGCAGCGCGCCTTGTTCGGTGCCGAGCCAGCGGCTGCCGCGGCTGTTCTCGATCGCCACCAGCTTGAGCGCGTCGCCGGCGAGGCAGCAGGCGGCCTCGGCTAGGATCTCCATACTCAGGGTGAACGGCATCACGATCAGCGAGCGCAGTTCCGGCTGCTGCGCCGAGGGTGCCGGGCCGATGGCGTGGTCGCGCAGGAACAGCTGGGTGTCGGGGTCGTAGACGCAGTCCAGCACCAGGCGCGAGGCATCGCGCTCGACCACGCGGCCGAGCAGCGGGTACTGCGCCGAGGGCATGGCGCCGGCAGCCGTTGCAAACGCAGGAGCCGCCGCAGCCGCGACCGGCGCGGCCGGCAGGCCGAGCGCGCCGAGCACGCGGGCCTGGCTGTCGAGAAATTCCTGCATCAGGCCGAAATGGCTTTGCAGGGCATGCAGTCGCGGGTCCGCCGGCGCAGCGGAGGCAGGCTCCGGGGCACGCTCCGGCTTCATCACTTTCGGCGCCGGCTGTTCCGCGACCGGATGCTGTGGCCGCGCCTGCGGCAGCGGCTTGTGCCAGTCCGCTGGTACCTGGATGCCCGGCATCTGCAGCTTGAGCCGGTACTTCGGCCGCTGCGGCAGGCGCGGTAGGGCGGAGAGGTCGGCGTCGGCGATGTCGCGGTGCGCGTACAGCGCTTCCGGCCGCAGGCTCACGCCGGCGGCGTAGACCTGGGCCAGCATGTGGTGCAGCTGCGCCATGCCGGCGCGGCGGCGGCTGTTGCTGGCCACCGCGATGACGTCGTCCTTGCCGCGCAGCGTGTCGGAGACGAAGGAAGTGAGGTTGCCGCTGGGGCCCACCTCGATGAATACGCGCACGCCGTCGGCGTAGAGCCGCTCGATGGTCTCGACGAAGCGCACCGGGTGATCCCATTGCGCCGTGGCCAGCTCGCGGATCGCCGCCGGCTCGTGCGGGAACGGCGCGGCGCTGCAGGCGCTGTAGAGCTGGGCGCGGCCGGGGCCGAAATCGAGCTGGTCGTAATAGGCGCGGTAAGCCTCGGCCACCGGCTTGAACTGCGCCGTGTGGTAGGGCCGGCCGAACGGCAGCTCGGAGCAGACCGCGCCGTCCGCCGCCAGCTCCTCTCGCAGCGCCTGGGTGTCGGCCGCGGCGCCGTACAGCACCACCTGGTTGGGGCAGTTGTCCATCGCCAGCAGCACGCGGCTGCCGCTCTCGGCCAGCCGCGCCAGCAGGCGCTTGCGCGCGTCCGGGCGCAGCGCGCCGACGGTGAGCAGGGCGCCCTGGCCGATGCGGCCGGCCTGGTCCAGCTCGCGGAAGATGCGGTTCAGCTCGCCGACCGCCTCGGCGATCTCCTCGCGCTGGCCGATGCGGCGCACGCCGCAGACGGTGAGCGCGGTGTTCTCGCCGGTGCTGTGGCCGAGCATCGCGTCCGGGTGCAGGCCCAGTGCGTCGAACAGCGATTGCAGGCCCATGCTGGCGGCGAACACCAGTTCCGCCGCCACGTCCATATCGTACAGCTGCTGCTCCAGCTCCTTGCGCGCGGCGGCGTCCAGCGCCGTCGGCGGCGGACTGAGCACGGCGGCGCGCGAGGCGGAGCCGCGCCGGCGCGCGGCGGTTTCGATGAAGTCGAACCAGTCGCGCACCTGCGGGAACTGCAGGCACAGGTCGGCCAGCATGTCCGGGTACTGCGAACCTTCGCCGGGGTAGAGGAAGCAGACGCGTCCCGGCGCCGGGCCACGGCCGTAGTAGAGACCGGAGCGGGTCTTGAACGGCGCCGCATCGGGGCGCGACAGCTTGGCCGCGGCCTGCTCCAGCTTGGTCA
>CAYWPB010000491.1:0-2824 GCA_964458725.1 uncultured Nevskia sp.
GCGCCATGGGCCACGCCATCATCGCCGGCCGCGAGGCCTTCCGTGCCGGGCGCATGCCGCGCCGGCGCTATGCCTCGGCCTCCTCGCCGCTCGACGGCACCGTCGGCTGAGCACGCGCTTGAGCGAACCCACCCGCCACGAGGCTGCGCCGGAAGCCGCGCCGCTGCGCCCGATCCGCAGCTTCGTGCGGCGCGAGGGCCGCATCACCCCGGCGCAGACCGACGCGCTGGAGCGGCTGTGGCCGCGCTACGGCCTCGAGCCCGGAACGCTGGACCTGGCCGCCGTGTTCGGCCGCCGCGCGCCGCTGGTGGTGGAGATCGGCTTTGGCGCCGGCGACCACCTGCTGGCCAGCGCCGGCACCCGCCCGGGCCACGATTTCCTCGGCATCGAAGTGCACCGCCCCGGCGCCGGCCGCGTGCTGCAGCAGGCGGAGAAAATGGACCTGTCCAACCTGCGCGTGCTGTGCCATGACGCGGTTGAAGTGCTGCGCGACTTCCTCCCGGCCGGCGCGGTGGACGAGATCGTGATCTTCTTCCCCGATCCCTGGCCGAAGAAGCGGCATCACAAGCGCCGCCTGATCCAGCCGGCCTTTGCCCAGGTGCTGGCGCACGCCCTGCGTCCGGGCGGGCGCCTGCGCCTGGCCACCGACTGGGCCGACTATGCGCGCCACATGCTGGAGGTGCTCAATGCGGAGCCGCTGCTCGCCAACCGTGCCGCCGACGGCGGCGCCGTGCCGCGCCCGGATGACCGGCCGCTGACCCGCTTCGAGTCGCGCGGCCTGCGGCTGGGGCACGCGGTCGCGGACTTCGAGTACCTCCGGAAATAGCGCCGTGTCGGTCGAGCATCCCATCATCGCCGTCACCGGCGCCTCCGGCGCCGGCACCAGCACGGCACGCAGGGTGTTCCACCATATCTTCGACGACCTCGGCCTGAACGCGGCCTGGATCGAGGGCGACAGCTTCCATGCCTACGACCGCGAGCAGATGCGCGCCCTGGTGGAAAAGGCGCGCATCCGCGGCGAGAACTTCAGCCATTTCGGCCCCGGCGCCAACCTGCTCGACAAGCTGGAGAAGCTGTTCCGCGACTACGGCGCGCGCGGCACCGGCCTGGTGCGGCGCTACCTGCACACCGAGGCGGAAGCCGAGGAGGCCGACCAGGCGGTCGGCACCTTCACGCCCTGGAGCAAGCTGCCGCCGGACACCGACGTGTTGTTCTACGAAGGCTTGCACGGTGGCGTCGTCACCTCCGAGGTCAACGTTGCGCGCCATGTCGACCTGCTGATCGGCGTGACCCCGATCGTTAACCTGGAGTGGATCCAGAAGATCAAGCGCGACCGCGACGAGCGCGGCCAGAGCGCGGACGACGTCACCAAGACTATCCTGCGCCGCCTGCCGGACTACGTGAACTACATCACTCCGCAGTTCTCGCGCACCGACGTCAACTTCCAGCGCGTGCCCCTGGTCGATACCAGCAACCCCTTCGTCGACCGCGAGATTCCCACCCAGGAGGAGAGCCTGGTGGTGATCAGCTTCCGTCTCAATTCCAGGGTCGAGGCCGACATCGGCAAGCTGGTGGACGGCATCCCCAACGCCTTCCTGTCGCGCTCCACCACCCTGGTGGTGCCCGGCACCGAGATGGACGTGGCGATGGAAGCCACGCTCAAGCCGGCGGTGAAGCGGCTGATCAAGGCGCGCAACAAGGCGCTGCGCGACAAGGACGACTAAATAATGAAGCTGGCCAAGCTCGGCCCGACCGATCTGGAGGTGAGCCGCATCTGCCTCGGCACGATGACCTGGGGCGAGCAGAACAGCGAGGCGCAGGCGCACGAACAGCTCGACTGTGCCGTGGCCGAGGGCGTCAACTTCATCGATACCGCCGAGATGTACCCGGTGCCGCCCAAGGCCGATACCCAGGGCAGGACCGAGCAGTACCTCGGCAGCTGGCTCAAGGCGCGCGGCAACCGCCAGGGCCTGGTGATCGCCACCAAGGTAATCGGCCCGGGCGAGTTTCCCTGGATCCGCGGCGGTCCGCGCCTGGATCGCGCCAGCGTGCTGGCCGCCTGCGACAGCAGCCTGCAGCGCCTGCAGACCGACCATATCGATCTATACCAGGTGCACTGGCCGGCGCGCAGCACCAATTACTTCGGCCAGCTCGGCTACCGCCCGACCTACGACCGCGCCGCGGTACCGGTGGAGGAGACCTACGGCGCCATGGCCGAACTGGTGCGGCTGGGCAAGGTGCGCCACATCGGCATCTCCAACGAGACGCCCTGGGGCGTGGCCGAGTATTTCCGCCTGGCGCGCCAGCACGGCTGGCCGCGCCCGGTCAGCATCCAGAACCCCTACAACCTGCTCAACCGCAGCTTCGAAGTCGGCCTGGCCGAGTTCGCCCACCGCGACAAGCTGGGGCTGCTGGCCTACTCGCCGCTGGCCTTCGGCCTGCTGTCCGGCAAGTACCTCGACGGGGCGCGGCCGGCGGACGGGCGTATCACCTTGTTCCCGCGCTTCGGCCGCTACAACGGCGAGCATCCCGACCGGGCGGTGTCCGAGTACGTGGCCCTGGCGCGGCATCACGGCCTGGACCCGGCGCAGATGGCCCTGGCCTGGGTGCAGTCGCGGCCCTTCGCCATCTCCACCCTCATCGGCGCCACCACGATGGAGCAGCTACGGTCCAACCTTGCCTCGGCCCGGCTCAAGCTGAACGAGGCCGTGGTGCTGGGGATCGAGGCGATCCATCGGCGCTATACGATTCCCTGTCCGTAGGCATTTGGCCTGAGTACGCACCACTCCCCTCCCCCGCTTTCGGGGACGGGGCAGGGGAGAGG
>CAYWPB010000492.1:0-2818 GCA_964458725.1 uncultured Nevskia sp.
CACAGCTGATGCAGGTAGACACCGATGGCGCCGATCACCAGGCCGCCGCACCAGCACAAGGCTGCGACGAAGCCGGCCTTGCGCGGGCCGGCGCGCTCCAGCCAGCCGCCCCACAGAGCCGCGGCGGAGCCGAGGAACACGAAGAACAGGGTGAACATCCAGCCGAGGGTGCTGATCTTCCAGTCGCAGCTGCTCTGGAACAGGCCTTCGATAAACCCCATGTCGGCGGCGCAGGCCGCCGGCTTGGTCAGACCGATGGCCTTGGACAGCGGCAGCCAGAACACCGAAAAGCCATAGGCCATGCCGATGCATAGATGAATGCACAGCGCCGCCGGCGGCACCAGCCAGCGGTTGTAGCCGGAACCGACGATGGTTCTCTCCTTGGCGAGAAATCCCATCGCTCCGGATCCGGCGGATCCTTCGATGCTCCCTCCGATGCTCGACATACAGGTTTCTCCTCGGTTTACTTATATATATGTTTAATAGAACATATTTATGTCGCGACAGGTCACTCGACTATAGGCCAAGCTAACACCTATGGACGAGACAAGGAATATGCTTTCGTGTTCCAATTGAATCGGCTCCATAGAGCCTATTCGAAAGCCGGAGCCGCGCGCCGCCATGCTGAAGATGTCGATCAAGCCGCAGTGGCAGCTGGAAGGAGCGGAAGGACCGCAGCCGATGCCGCACCTGCTCAACCTGCTGCTCAAGGTCCACGAGACCCATACCCTGGCCAAGGCGGCGACCCAGCTCGGCCTGTCCTACCGCTATGCCTGGGGCGTGCTGCAGGACGGCCATCGCGCCTTCGGCGTGCCCTTGGTGAAGATGCAGCGCGGCCGCGGCGCGGTATTGACGCCGCTGGGTGAAAAGCTGGTCTGGGCCGACCGGCGCATCGCCGCCCGCCTCTCGCCCCTGCTCGACAGCCTGGCCTCGGAACTGGAGGTGGAAGTGGAGCGGGCGCTGTCGCACGAGCAGAACATCCTGCGCCTGCACGCCAGCCATGGCTTCGCGGTGCAAGCGCTGCGCCAGTGGCTGCTGCGCGAGCAGGTGCCGATCGACCTCAAGTATCGCAACGTGCAGGAGGCGCTGGGCTCGCTCAACCGCGGCAGCTGCGACCTGGCCGGCTTCCATGTGCCGCTGGGCGAGCTGGAAAACGCGGCGCTGCAGCATTACCTGCCGGCGCTGCGCCCGGGCAAGCATCGCCTGGTGCACCTGGCCACGCGCCGCCAGGGCCTGATGGTGGCGCCGCACAACCCCAAGAACATCACCGGCGTCGCCGACCTGGCGCGACCCGGCATCAGCTACGTCAACCGGCACGAGGGCTCCGGCACGCGCCTGCTGCTGGACCTGCTGCTGCAGCGGGAGCACCTCAGCGGCCGCAGCATCCAGGGCTACGACAACTGCGAGTTCACCCACCCGGCGGTGGCCGCCTATGTCGCCAGCGGCATGGCCGACGCCGGCCTCGGCGTGGAACCGGCCGCGCGGCGCTTCGAGCTGGAGTTCCTGCCAGTGGCGAGCGAGCGCTACTTCTTCGTCTGCAACGCCCAGTTGCTGGCGGCGCCGATGATGCTGCGCATCCTCGACACCCTGCGAAGCCGCGAATTCCAGCACGCGGTAAACGCCCTGCCCGGCTACGACGGCAGCGAATGCGGCACCGTGCTGGACATCGCCGAGGCCTTCCCCGGCCTGGCCGACGCCGCCCCGGCGCGGCGCCGGCGCGCGGCCTGAGCCTGCCGCCGGACGCTCAAATCCATACCGTTGATTAAGTAAGGTTTTCCACCTTATTTGAGGGCTGACCCGAGGGGCGTTCCAGGCATATGATCGATGGTGGTGCAAGGCGGAGGGCCGGGCACTTCTGACGCGCAGCACAGGTCTAAGTTGGGTGGTCGTAGTCCCACCACGGAGGCCTACGATGCGGGGCCGAAGGACAGGGCTGGCGGCGGCACATGGCATGGCGCGAACCGCCCTGCTGGCCGGCAGCATTGTTCTCTGCGGCTGCAGCATCGAAGCGCCGCGCTGGATGGACCACGCCACCCTGGTGCTGCGCCCCTCCCACAAGCAGGCGGTGCTGGCCTACTCCTTCGGCGCCGAGGCGCCCCGCGAGGAACCCGCGCTCAATGCCAGCCGCAGCGTCGCTGCCAGCATCGCCGCCGGCATGGTGGTGCGCGACAATCCGCTGACCGACATCGACACTGTCGACTTCAAGGGCGGGCGCTTCTACATCCACACCTCGCGCACCAAATAGGCTAGGGAACCTCTGACTCACCCCAAGCCCTGCCGCGGTTTGCTCTTTGACGCAGGGCAAGGCGCGAGGAGCGTGGTGTACTTGAAGTACATGAGCGACGAGCAACGCCGCCCCGCGTAAAAGGCAAGCCGCCCGAAGGGTTGCCCCCCGTTTTGCGCAAGGCGGCCCCGACACGGTGCCGCGTAGCGTGGGTGCGGAGGGGCAGCAGAACGCCCGCGTTTGCCGAGGGTGAGTCAGAGGCTCCCTAGGCCTTGAGGAACCCGATCACCTGTTCGGCGAAAGCCTCCGGCGCCTCGATGTGCATGAAGTGCCCGGACTTGGGGATGCCCACCAGCTCGTACTTTTCGCCGAACAGGTGTTCCTGGTCGAGGAAGGTCGACGGCAGGATGCAGGCGTCGTTCTCGCCATAGATGACCCGCGCCGGCACGTAGATCGGCTTGAGCAGGAACTGCCAGGCGTCGCGCTGCGTCAGCAGCCGCGGCAGGGCGCGGTAGTAGCCCAGCGCCGCCTTCAGCCGGGCCGGGTCGGAGAACGCGGCCTTGACCGGACCGAAGTATTCCTCGGTCGGCTCCC
>CAYWPB010000493.1:0-2817 GCA_964458725.1 uncultured Nevskia sp.
CGATGATGCGGTCGGGCTTGTTGAAGTCGGCGATGGCGTCGCCTTCCTTGAGGAATTCAGGGTTGGAGACGACGTCGAACTCCACCGCCGTGCCGCGCAGCTTCAGTTCGTCGCGCACCGCCTCGCGCACCTTGTCGGCGGTGCCGACCGGCACGGTCGACTTGGACACGATCAGGCGGTACTCGCCCGCGTGCCGGGCGATGGAACGCGCCACCGCCAGCACATACTGCAGGTCGGCCGAGCCATCCTCGTTGGGCGGCGTGCCGACGGCGATGAACTGGTACAGGCCGTGGGCTACACCCTCGGCGGCGTCGGTGGTGAAGCGCAGCCGGCCTTCGGCCGCGTTCTTGAGCACCAGCTCGGTCAAGCCGGGCTCGTAAATCGGGATCTCGCCCTGCTGCAGGCG
The DNA here is from genome assembly GCA_964458725.1 of uncultured Nevskia sp. Lineage (GTDB taxonomy): Bacteria > Pseudomonadota > Gammaproteobacteria > Nevskiales > Nevskiaceae > Nevskia. Next base: position 407 of record CAYWPB010000493.1, read on the forward strand.
CGCGACCTTGCCGGCGTCGATATCGACGCACAGCACATCGTTGCCGACGTCGGCGAAGCAGGCGGCGGTGACCAGTCCGACATAGCCGGAGCCGAAGATGGTGATGTTCATGAATTCCCGAGGATTAAAGGTTCAGTGGCCGCCGCTGACACGGCGCCCGGCCCGATGTTAACACTTGAATATGTCCGCTTTTTTGAACGGTCGGGTCAGGGATGGCCGTTCTTGGACAGGAGGTCCCTGATGAGCGACCATACTGTTTGTTCGATTGTGCAGTTTAGATCATAACGGAGGCTGTCCTTGGACCCACGAGCGCGCGAATGTCGCCTGGCGATGCGCAATGCCACCGACTACGCCACCTGGCGCGAGGCCGCCGCGGAGTTCGACCGGGTCACCGGTCGCGAGGAATGGAAGCAGGAGGAAGCCTCCGACCTGTACGACTGGAAGCTGATCAAGAACCGCCTGCGTCATCTGCGGCAGCTGCGCAGTGAGGGGCAGGTGGGCAAGCTGGTGCACCACCTGCGCCAGGGCCTGTACTGGAACCTCGGCAATCTTTGCAACACCGCGCTCTACGGGCGGGCCCTGGTCGGCACCAAGCAGCTGATCCACGACTACGTGGCCGAGGTGGTGGCCGCGCTCAACTATCTCTGCGATACCGAATTCCCCGAGTTCGACGGTGCGGTCAAGCGCCGCTTTTTCGACGAAACCGCGCGCTCCTACGGCCGCTCCGCCCTGATGCTGTCGGGCGGCGCCACCCTGGGCCTGTTCCATGTGGGCGTGGTCAAGGCGCTGGTGCTGGAAGACCTGCTGCCGGACGTGATCTCGGGCTCCAGCGCCGGCTCGGTGGTGGCGGCCACCATCGGCACGCGCAGCCCCGACGAGCTGATGGACCTGCTCGACCCGCAGAACGCCTACTACCACTTCTGGAAGCCGCTGGCTCTGCGCGAGATGTGGCAGAAGGGTGTGCTGATGGATCAGCGGCAGATCCGCAAGGCCATCGCCGCCAACATCCCCGACCTGACCTTCGAAGAGTCGTATCACCGCTCCGGCAAGACCATCAACATCACGGTGTCGCCGGCCGGCAGCAACCAGTCGCCGCGCCTGCTCAACTACCTGACCTTCCCCTACCTCTACCTGCGCGAGGCGGTGCTGGCCTCCAGCGCCGTGCCGTTCCTGTTCGAGCCGGTGCTGCTGATGACCCGCGACGAGCAGGGCAAGCGCGTGCCCTACATGCCGAGCCTGCGCTGGACCGACGGTTCGCTCAAGTCCGATCTGCCGGGCGTGCGGTTGCGGCGCCTGCACAACGTCAACCATTTCATCGTCAGCCAGACCAATCCGCACGTCATCCCGTTCGTGCGTCATCCCACCGAGGAGCAGGGCCTGCTCGGCAACCTGCGCGACTTCGGCTATTCCCTGGTGCGCGGCACCGCGCAATACGCCATCGGTGTGGGACGGGTCAGCGTGCCGGTGCAGCGGGTGCGGCACACCCTCGATTACGCCTCCTCGATCCTCGATCAGGACTACCGCGGCAACATCATGATCCTGCCCAAGCTGACGGTCTGGCGCTACGCCAACGTCACCGCCAACCCGAAGATGGATGCGGTGCTGCGCTTCATCCGCGAGGGCGAGCGCGCCACCTGGAAGCGGATCGAGATGGTGCGCAACCAGGTGCTGATCGCACAGACGCTGGAGCGCTGCCTGCGCAGCCTGGAGCCGCAGCGGCTGGGGCGGTCGGTCAAGGGCGGCGAGGTCGGGCGCAAGCCGAGTTTGAGCGTGGTGCGCAGCAAGGACGCCTGAGCCGGCGCTTCGCGCCGGCTTTGTGAGCCAAGTTGTGGAGTTGCAGGCTGGCCATCTCCTGATTCGTCATTCCCGCGAAAGCGGGAATCCAGCGCAGCCGGGCTGTTACAGTGTCCGTTGAAAGAATGCATGGATCCCCGCTTTCGCGGGGATGACGAGCGAAAACTACAAGGCCTCGATCTTCCCGATCTGCTCCGCCAGCAACGCCAGCTCCTGCTGCTGCTGCGCGATGCGTGCTCGCTCCCGCTCCAGCACTTCGGGCGGCGCGCCGTTGACGAACTTCTCGCTGCCCATGCGCGCCAGGTTTTTCGCCAGGTCGGACTCGGTCTGGGCCTTCTTCTTGTTCAGCCGCGCCAGCTCGGCGTTCTTGTCGATCAGGCCGGCCATCGGCACCAGGATCTTCAACTTGCCGAGCAGGGAGGTGGCTGAGACCGGCGGTTCCTCGCCGGCGGCGAGCAGGCGCGGTTCCTGCACATTGGTCAGCGCGGTGATCGAGGCGGCGAGGCGGCCGATGCGCTCGGCGTCCGCCGCGGTGGCGTCCTGCACTAGCAAGGGCAGGGTCACCTTGGGCGAGATGTCCATGCCGCTGCGGATCTGGCGCACGCCGAGGATGAAGG
>CAYWPB010000494.1:0-2808 GCA_964458725.1 uncultured Nevskia sp.
CCGCGGCGGCTCCCGGGATGCGCGGCAGCGGTGGCGGCCGACGCAGCTCGACGCAGCGCCCCAGCATTGCCGCCACCAGCAGGATCGACAGCACTTCCAGCAGCCGTGTCAGGAACGGCGGCAGCAGCCACAGGCGGAAGCTCTGGTCCGCCGCGATTGGGCCGGACCAGCTCAGGGTCGCGGCGCGCCAGCCCCAGTCGGGCAGGCCGGGGCCGGTGGGGGTGAGAGCGCTGGGGTCGACGCGCTGCATCGAGCTGGAGGGTGAGACTCCATAGGAGGCAAAACGATCCGATTTGGCGGCGGTTTTTTTCTGCCGAGCCAACTGGGCTTCCTGCGGCGGCGGCGCGGGTGGCGGCGCCATCAACACGGTGGGGGAGGACAGTTCGCCGGTGGTGGCCGGACCATTGGCCGCGGCCTGGTCCTTGGCCTGATCCGGGATGGCCTCCAGTTCAGGCTGGGGTTCGCTGATAGGCGCGGTCTGTGCCAGCCGCGCCTGCGGCGCGCCCCCGATCGGATTCAACGGCGCCGCATCCTGCTCCAGCTGCGGATGCAGCGCATTGCGCGCCTGCTGCAAGGCGAAGGGGATGGCCAGCAGCACTATCAGCACCGCGGCGGCCATGCGATAACGCGACAGCCACAGCGCCAGCCGGCCGCTGCGCAGCGACTCCGGCAGGGCGCTGAGCAGCGCCGCGGCGGCGAGCAGGTTGAGCCAGGACCAGCGCGGTGCCGCCGGCTCCTGCCAGCTCAGCGCCAGGGTCAACAGCATCAGCGCGCCCCAGCGCCCGCCGAACAGGCGCAGCGCGGCGATGGCGGCGATCAGCACCGCGAACAGGTCGAGCAGGCTCCAGCGGCTGACCCAGGTTTGCGGCACGTTATCGACGCCGGAGGTCGCGAGCAGGCGCCAGCCCGGTGGCAGGTTGAGTTCGGCGCTGACCTGCTGAAACTCGTGGTCCCAGCCGGTCACCGGCAGGTGCGACAGGCCCTGGTCGACACGGCTGGCGGCGACCAGGTTGACGGCACCGTGGCGCACTTCCACGCCCTGGTCGTCGGCGCCGAGGCGGGTGATCGGCTGCGGCGCGCCGTCGAGGCTGGCGCTGCCCAGGTGCAGCGGCGCCGCGACGCCGAGGCGCCACTGGTCGTTGAGCTGGCCGCCGATGCGGTCCTCGACGGTGTAGCCGTGGCCGTCGAAGTCCAGCCACAGTCGGCGCTGCAGCGACAGCTGGCCGGGCTGCGGATGCGGATCGCCGCGCTGCTTCTCGTTGAAATGCAGCGCGTCGCCGGCTTTCATCGAATACGCGGGGTAGCCGCGCCAGGGCGTCGGCACCTGGGTCTGCTGCGGATCCACCGGCGCGGCGCCGCCGACTTCGACGATGCGCAGCGCGTTATGCGCGGCGAAGGACCAGACCTCCTCAGCCGGCCAGGGCTCGGCCAGCTTCGGCAGCGCCAGCTCCTGCACCGGCCCCGGCGCGCGCGCCGTGACCTCGATGTTCCAGACACCGGGGCGCAGCTGCAGGTGCAGCACGCCCTGATCGTCGAGCCGCGCCGGCAGCGGCGAGTCGATGTTCAGTGGCTGCATGCCGGGCGGCAGCACCGGGCCGAGCTGGGCCTCGCGCACCGCGCCGGCGGCTTCCACCTGGAGATGGGTGACCACGCGCAGCGGGATGTCGTCGTCGACCAGGCGGTAGACCTGCAGGTTGAGGCTGTCGCCGGCGGCGGCCTGCTGCGCGCCGCGGCCGAGCCAGACGCCGTTGGCGTCGCGCGCCGGGTGGAGGCGCTCGGCGCCGTTGACGCTGAGCGAGGCTAGTCCCAGGCTCGGCGGCAGGGGCAGGGTTTCCGGCAGGTGCGCCCATTCGAAGCTGCCGGCGACCGTGTAGTTGCCGGTGGACAGGTACAGCGCCGGATGACCGTCGTGCAGGCTCACCGGGGCAGGGCGGTTGTCGACGCGCACTTCCTGCGGCCATTGCTCTTCGCCGCCCGGCAGCAGCGCCCAGCCGGTCGCGTCGAGACGCAGCTGCAGCTCGAAGCGGCCGCCGTTGTTGTTCAGGTCCAGGCGCAGGCGCGAGGGCCAGTCGCAGGCACGCCCGTCCTCGCCGCCCGCCGGGCAGGCGCGCTGGTCCTGGTCGTGCAGCACCCAGCCGATCCAGGGCTTGAGCGGAGTCGGCACTTCCGCTTCGGTCAAGGGTGCGGCGCCGGCCGAACCGGAGAGCATGAGGAGGCCGGTGACAAGGCCACAAAAAACGGGTCGCGCTCGCATTCTTCTTCTCCAGTCATCCGGACAGCAACGGCCCCGCTCCCCCAGCCCCTCCCGCTTCACGGGAGAGGGGAGCACTGCCGACTAGGCTCCGAGCGCGTGGCTCAGGTCGGACTTCAGGTCCGTCAGGTCTTCGATGCCGACCGAGAGGCGGCACAGGGTGTCGGAGATGCCGAGCTGGGCGCGCGCCGCGGCCGGCACGCTGGCGTGGGTCATGATGGCGGGATGTTCGATCAGGCTCTCGACGCCGCCAAGCGACTCGGCCAGGGCGAACAGCTCACAGCGCTCGAGAAAGCGGCGCGAATCCTCCAGGCCGCCCTTGAGCTCGATCGAGATCATGCCGCCGTACAAATGATTCCCGGCGGCTGCGCCGGGGCCTTTCATCTGCTTCTGCGCCAGTGCGTGCTGCGGGTGCGACTTCAGGCCGGGGTAGTGCACCTTCGCCACCTTCGGGTGCGCTTCCAGCCAGCCGGCCAGCGCCAGCGCGTTGTCGCAATGGCGCTGCATGCGCACCGCCAGGGTCTTGAGGCCGCGCAGGCAGAGCCAGCAGTCGAACG
>CAYWPB010000495.1:0-2806 GCA_964458725.1 uncultured Nevskia sp.
CCGCCTTGAAGCGCGGCGCGCGCTCCCGAGGTTTTAGCCGCATCGGCCTGTCACGTCCTATTCGACCAAAGCCGCATAATGGCGGGACATGGTCCACTACCGTCACAGTTACCACGCCGGCAACTTCGCCGACGTGTTCAAGCATGTCCTGCTGGTCGGCCTGCTCGGCGCCCTCAACCGCAAGGACAAACCCTGGTGCTACCTCGAGACCCATGCCGGGGCCGGCGACTACGACCTGGGCTTCGAGGGTGCCAACCGCACCGGTGAATGGCTCGATGGCATCGGCCGCCTCGGCGACGCCGCCGGCGCGCCGGGACTGGTGGCCGAGTACCTGCGGCTGATCGCCGCCGGCCGCAGCCAGGGGCAGGCCGAGCATTACCCCGGCTCGCCCCAGTTCGCCCGCGCCCTGGCCCGCGCCGATGATCGCCTGGTCCTGTGCGAGAAGGTGCCGGAGGTGGCCGCGGCGCTGAAAGCCTCGCTGCGCGGCGACCGCCGTGCCGCCGTGCATCTGCGCGACGGCTACGAGGCCCACTCGCTGCTGCCGCCGGCGGAGAAGCGGGGGCTGGTCCTGATCGACCCCCCGTTCGAGCGCAGCGACGAGCTCGATGCCATCGCCGAACTGATCAACAAGGCCGTGGCCCGCTTCGCCGGCGGCATCTACGCCGCCTGGTACCCGGTGAAGAACGCCCATCTGGTGTCGCGTTTCGTGCGGGCTGTGGCCAGGGACACAGCCAAGCCGGTGCTGAACCTGGAATTCGACAATGGCGCCGAAGCCGACGACGAGATCCGCTTCGCCAGCACCGACCGGCCACGTTCCGGACCGCCGCAGCGGCGCGAGCGGCCCGAGGTCCGGCGCCGCCAGCAGGCCGAGGTCTCCACCGGCATTACCCGCGTTGCCGACAAAAAGATCATGCACGCCTGCGGCCTGCTGTTGGTGAATCCGCCGTTCGGCTTCGAGGCCGAAGCCGGCGCCGCCCTGCAATGGCTCAAGCCGCGGCTGGCGCAGGGGCCGCGCGCAGGCTTTACGATTACGCAGACATAAGAAAGCGCCGAGGAGGAGAGTATGGCCGCCGAGAGCGGAGCCGCATTCGACACGGCCGCCCATGCCGAGCGCCTGCGGCGCGAGGGTTACACCATCATTCCGGACTTCTTGTCGCCGGAGACGCTGCACGCCGTGCGCGAGGGTCTGAAGCCGTTTCTCGGCAGCCACCAGGGCCGCAACAATTTCGAGGGCTACAAGACCGAGCGCGTCTACACTCTGGTGGCGCGCGCGCCGGTGTTCGAGGACATCGCCTGCGATGCCCGCGTCCTGTCCCTGCTCGACCTGTTCCTCCAGCCCGGCTACCTGCTCACCGCCAGCCAGGCGATCTGCATCTACCCCGGCGAGACGCCGCAGCCGGTGCACCACGATGATGGCTTTTACACCATCCCCCGGCCGCGCCCTGCGATCAGCCTCAGCACCATCGTCGCCGTCGACGCCTTCACCGCCGAGAATGGCGGCACCGAGATCATCCCCGGCAGCCACGATTGGGACGACGCCCGGGTGGCCGGCCAGTACGGCAGCACCAGTATGGACGGCCAGGACAATCCGGAATGGCTGCGCCAGCTGCGGCCGCTGCTAATGCCGGCCGGCGCCTGCGTGGTGTTCCTCGGCACGCTGTTGCACCGTGGCGGTGCCAACCGCAGCAGCGCGCCGCGCCTGGCCTTCTCCAACCAGTATTGCGAACCCTGGGCGCGGACTCAGGAGAACTTCTTCCTCGGCGTGCCGCCGCAGCAGGTGCGCGGCATGGCGCCGCTCCTGCAACAGCTGCTCGGCTACGGTATCTGGCCGCCCTTCATGGGCCACGTCACCGCCTCGCACCCGCTGAAGACACTCGAGCCTGGCTACGTCAACGCCGTGCTTGCGCAGCGCGCGGCGGATGGGGCAGGGTAGGTCTCCCTGCCCGAAGCCAGCGCTATGTCCGAACCCGGCAACCCGGCGGAACCCATCCGCACCCTGCACCAGGGTCAGTTCCTGATCCTGCGCCGCAGCGGGCACTGGGAATACGTCGAACGCGTCAACCAGCGCGGCGCCGCCTTCATCCTCGCCGTCACCGACGCACGCGAGATCGTGCTGGTGGAGCAGTACCGTGTACCTCTGCGCGCGCCCTGCATCGAGCTGCCGGCCGGCATCATCGGCGACGAAGTCGTGTTCAAGGACGAGGAAGTGGGTGCCGCGGCGCTGCGCGAGCTGGAGGAGGAAACCGGCTTCCGCGGCAGCCACGCCGAGCTGCTCATCAGCGGCCCGGTAGCCTGCGGCCTGACCTCGGAAATGCTGCACCTGTATCGCGCCCATGGCCTGCGGCGGGTGCACGGCGGCGGCGGCGTGGACGGCGAGAACATCACCGTGCACGTCGTGCCGCTGGACCAGGCGCCGCAATGGCTGGCGGAGCAGGGACGCGCCGGCAAGCTGGTGGAGCCGCGCGTCTACGCTGGACTCTGGTTCGCGCAGAGCGGCTGAAAATAGCGCATGTCATTCCCGCTTCGCGGGCACGACGATTAAAGGTTCAGCGCAGAGTACCGATGTAATGCGCCGCGACGTCGGGTTCCCCCGCGGGTTGTCGTGTCGGCGCAGGCTTGCGCGGCGCCGGGCGGCCACCCAGCAGAACCTGGAAGCGCTGCACCAGGTTCTGCGTGTCGGGGTCGGGGTCGTGGGCGGCCAGACGCAGGATCTCGTGAGCGTATTCGTCGTTCTGCGCCATCCACACCGCATCCACCACGCGGCCGCTGCTGCGCCGCAGCCGCACATACAGGTGAGTGGCCAGGG
>CAYWPB010000496.1:0-2793 GCA_964458725.1 uncultured Nevskia sp.
GCCGCCTCGCTACCGCTGGCGCGCGGCCTCCTCGCCGCGGTGCTGATCGAGGCGGTTGGCATCGCCGCGCTCAGCGCTGCCCTGTGGTCGCGCGAAGCCGCGCGCGAGCAGGCGCCGCTGTACCAGACTCTCAGCGCGCCGGCCGAAGGCGCGCCGCGAGCCAGCATCCGTGCGGTGCTGGCGCCGACCTTGAGCCTGGGCGAGCTCGAAGCCCTGCTCGGCCGGACTCACTTGCAGATCGTCGGCGGTCCGGGCGACGGCGGCGTGTATTCGCTGGCGCCTCGCGCCGGCGCGGGCGTCCAGGCCGACGCGGTGGCGCAGCTGCGCTCCCACCCCGGTGTGCGCTTCGCCGAGCCCGTGGACGCGGTGCCACGGGCGCCATGACATGATGCGCCGGGCCTGCGCCGTACTGCTGGTCTGCTGGCTGGCAGGCTGCGCCGCCCTACCCGATGGCGGCGGCGATGCCGCGGCCAGCGCGCCGCGGATGCGCAACGACGCGGCGCTGCTGATCCTGCTGACCGTGGCCAACCCGGTGCAGGCGGTGGCGCTGCACGCCGGCTCCAGCCTGCGCGGCTACGATGGCATGCCGCTGTACGCCGAGAGCGAGAGCGCCCGCGCTACCCTGGCCGCGCTGGAGCACGACTACGGCCTGCGCGAAATCGCCGGCTGGCCGATCCAGCCACTGCAGGTGCACTGCGTGGTGTTGGAGATTCCCGCCGGCGGTTCGCGCGAGGAAATGCTGGCGCGCCTGGGCCGCGATCCGCGGGTCAGCCTGGCGCAGCCGCTGCAGACTTTCGGCACGCTCGGCGCCGGCTACAACGATCCGTATTTCGGCTTGCAGCGCGGCTTCGCCCAGATCGACGCGGCCGACGCCCAGCAGTGGTCGCGCGGCGAGGGCGTGCGCGTGGCGGTGATCGACACCGGCCTCGACAGCGCGCATCCCGATCTGCAGGGCCGCATCCAGGCGCGGCGCAATTTCGTCGACGACGACGCGCGCCAGTTCGACGCCGACCGCCATGGCACCGAGGTCGCCGGCATCATCGCCGCCGACGCCAACAACCGCGAAGGCATCGTCGGCGTCGCCCCTGGCGTGCGCATCCTGGCGCTGAAGGCCTGCTGGCAGGTGCAGCCGCTGGCCGACGGCGCGCAATGCAACTCCTTCACCCTGGCACAGGCCCTGACGATCGCCATCGACTCCGGCGCGCGCGTCATCAACCTGAGCCTGGGCGGGCCGGCCGATCCGCTGCTGCGTCAGCTGGTGGAATACGCCTACAAGCGCGGCGTGGTGGTGGTCGGCGCGGTGCCGCCTGACGGGCGCACCGACGGTTTCCCGGTCGGCGTACCCGGAGTCATCGCGGTCGACACCGCCGAACGGCCCGTGGCGGGCGCCGCCGTCCTGCGTGCGCCCGGCCGCGAAGTGCTGACCCTGACACCCGGCGGCCACTACGATTTCGTCTCCGGCTCGTCGCTGGCGGCGGCGCACGTCAGCGGAGCGGTGGCGCTGCTGCTGGCGCTGGAGCCGCGGCTCGACGCGACGGCGGTGCAGAACCTGCTGCTGCGCACCGGCAACGGTTCCATCAACGTCTGCGCGGCGGTCGCCGCCCTGCGTCCGGCCAGCGCCTGCGGCGCCGTGGCCCAGACGGCAACGCCGGCGCCCTGAGCGCCGCAAAGGCGGCAACCTTTTCCAGTTGGCGCGGCACCTACGCAGGCAGGTGAGTTCCTGCCGACTTCGTAGGAGAGCACGATGCGTCCATCACTCGTATGGCCTGCCGCGCTGGCAGCTTTCGGCTCGCTGCTCGCCGGCTGCAACGGCAGCAACAACAACAGCGGCATGAGCACCACCCAGACCGGCTTTTCCGCCAGCCGGCTGGTTTCCGACATGGCCTCGATCCCCGCGGCTCACAACGACGCCAATCTGGTCAACGCCTGGGGCATCGCCTTCGAGCCGGCCGGGCCGGTATGGGTCGCCAACAACGGCACCCAGACCTCCACGCTCTACGACGGCGCCGGCACCGCCCAGGCCCTGGTGGTGACCCTGGCCACCGGCCTCAATGGCGCCGCCAATCCCACCGGCATCGTCTACAACGGCAGCGCCGACTTCGTGGTCAGCGCCGGCCCCCAGTCGGGCGCCGCGCAGTTCATCTATGACGGCGAGGGCGGCACCATCTCCGGCTGGTCGCCGGCCACCGGCAACACCACCGTGATCGGCTACGACGACGGCGCCGGCGGCGCGGTCTACAAGGGCCTGGCCATCGCCAGCACGCCCGGCGGCAACTTCCTCTACGCCGCCGATTTCCATAACCGGAAGGTCGACGTGTTCGACAAGGACTTCCCCAAGGTGGCGATGCCGGGCGGATTCGTCGATGCGGATGCGGCGCTGCCCGCGGACTACGCGCCGTTCGGCATCCAGGCGGTAGGCAGCAATATCGTCGTCACCTTCGCCCAGCAGAAGCAGCCGGACAAGCACGACGAGATGGACGGCGCCGGCCTGGGCGTGGTTGATGTGTTCGATACCAGCGGCCACCTGCTCGGCGGCCATGAGTTCGTCGCTCCCGGCGGCGCGCTCAATGCGCCCTGGGGCGTGGCGCTGGCGCCGAGCGGCTTCGGCAAGTTCAGCAATCGCGTGCTCGTCGGCAACTTCGGTGACGGCACGATCAACGCCTACGACCCGCATACCGGCGGGCACAAGGGCCCGCCGCAGGGGACGGACGGGAAACCGCCGAAGCGCGACGGGCCATGCGCGCTCGGGTCCCGCAACGGCTCCCTCGGTTCGACCCCCGGTCGCTTTTTGCC
>CAYWPB010000497.1:0-2787 GCA_964458725.1 uncultured Nevskia sp.
CCAAGCCGCCACGATCGGCAGACTGCCGGCAGCGCGGAGGAGACCGGACCATGCAACACAGCATCGAATTCTTCTGGGACGCGGCAAGCCCCTACACCTACCTCGCCTCGACCCAGCTCGAGGCGGTGGCGGCCCGTGCCGGCGCGGCGGTGGTGTGGAAGCCGTTCCTGCTGGGCAAGGTGTTCGAGGCCACCGGTAACAAGATGCCGGCGGCCATCCCGGCCAAGGGCAAGCACCTGTTCCTCGACGTGCAGCGCTGGGCCACGCACTACGGCGTGCCGGTCGGCTTCCCCAAGGTGTTCCCGGTTAACAGCGTGCTGGCTCTGCGCGCCGGCATCGCCGCCGGCCGGCACGGCCAGGGCGCGGCCTTCGCCCGGGCGGTGATGAAGGCTTACTGGGCCGACGGCGCCGATATCGGCCAGCCCGAGGTGGTGGGCGGCGTGGCCGCGGCGCTCGGCCTCGACGGCGCCGCGCTGGTGGCGCAGGCCCAGGAGCAGCCGGTCAAGGACCAGCTGCGCGTCAACACCGAGGAAGCGGTGAAGCGCGGCGCCTTCGGCGCGCCCACCTTCTTCGTCGGCGAGCAGATGTTCTGGGGCAACGACCGCCTGGTGCTGCTCGAGCAATTCCTCGCCGGCAAGATCGCCGCCTGATGCGCCTGCGCCCGCTGCTCCCCGCGCTGCTCGCCGTTCCCGCCCTGTGCGCGGCGGACGAATCCGCCACGCCCATGTCCGCCTGGCGCGCCGGGCTCGATGCGGTGGGACCGATCCGTCTCGGCATGAGCCTGGAGCAGGCGCGCCGTGCCTCCGGCCTGGATCTGCAGGAACAGCCGTCGCGTGGCGCGGCCTGGCAGGCCTGCCACTACGCCTGGCCCAGCCAGCACGGCGAGCTGCGGCTGGATTTCGGCCTGATGATCGAGCAGGGCACGGTAACGCGCATCGACGTCGCCACGCCCGAAGTGGCGACCCGTTCCGGCGTCCGCGTCGGGGATTCCGAGGACCAGGTCGGCCGCGCCTATTCCGGCCGCGTCCATGCGGCGGGCGAGGGCACCGCGCGCGAACTGCTGGCCTTCGGCGACCAGCCGCATCAGCTGGTATTCCGGCTCGAGGATGGCCGGGTCAGCGCCTATCGCGTTGGCCTGCGGGCGGCGGTGGAAACCGCGGAGGGGTGCGCCTGAACATGCAGAGTCGTTCCGAGTTCCTGCACGTGCGCGGCCTGCGCTGCCACGTGCGCCGCTGGGGCGACCCGGCGTTGCCGCGGCTGTTCCTGACCCACGGCTGGCTCGATGTCTCCGCCACCTTCCAGCCCCTGGTCGAGCATCTGCTCGACCGCTGGCAGGTGCTGCTGCCGGACTGGCGCGGTTTCGGCTACAGCGAATGGCCGCAGGACGGCTACTGGTTCTTCGACTACGTCGCCGACCTCGAAGCGATCCTCGACCACTACTCGCCGGACCAGCCGGTGCTGCTCGCCGGCCACAGCATGGGCGCGCAGGTGGTGGCGCTGTATGCCGGCGCGCGGCCGCAGCGGGTGCGCAAGCTGGTCTGCCTCGACGGCATCGGCCTGCCCGACATGCCGGTGCAGCGGGCGCCGCAGCGGGTGCGCAAGTGGCTCGACGACCTCAAGCAGCTGCCGGGGGTAAAGAGCTACGAGTCGTTCGAGCAGCTGGCAGGGCGGGTGCGCAAGCAGCACCCCCAGCTCAGCCCTGAGCAGTCCCTGTTCATCGCTCGCTGCTGGGGCCAGGAGGACGCGCGCGGCCGCATCCGCCTCTGCGCCGATCCCAAGCACATCCTGGCCGGGCCGCTGCTGTACCGCGCGGCCGAGGCGGAGGAGATCTGGAAGCAGGTCACCGCGCCGACGCTGTTCATCGACGCCGGCAAGTCGGCGCTGGCGCTGCCGCCGGAAGAGCGCGCGCGGCGCCGCGCCGCGTTCCGCGACCAGCGCGTCGTGACCATTCCCGACGCCGGCCACATGCTGCACTTCGACGCGCCGCGCGAAACGGCGGCGGCGATCGCGGCGTTCATGGCGGATTGACGGGGGGGCGGGAGGAGAGAGGCGCAAAAGCGGTGCCCGCAAGCTGTTGATTTTGCGCCTCTCGCCTCTCTCCTCCCGCCTCTCGGTAAAATGCCGGCATGCGCCTCAACAACCCCGCCCAGCTCGCCACCGCCCTGCAACGCGGCCTCGCCCCGGTCTACCTGATCGCGGGGGAGGAGCCGCTGCTGCTGCAGGAATCCCTCGACGCGATCCGCACCGCGGCGCGGGCCAAGGGCTATACCGAGCGCGAGGTGCTGGACGCCGAGCGCGGCTTCGACTGGCAGCGCCTGGTCGAAACCTGCAACACCCCTTCGCTGTTCGCGCCGCTGCGCATCGTCGAGCTGCGCTCGGCCAACGCCCCGGACGCCGCCGGCGTGGCGGTGCTGACCAAGCTGGCGCAGGACCCGGCGCCAGACGTGCTGCTGATTGTCAGCCTCGGCAAGCTGGAGTCGCGGGCGCGCAACGCCGCCTGGTATTCGGCGCTGGAAAACGCCGGCGCCGGGCTCTACATCTGGCCGCTCAAGCCGGAGGAACTGCCGGCCTGGATCGGCGGCCGGCTCAAGGCGGCCGGCCTGCAGGCCGACCCCGACACCCTGCGCCTGCTGGCCGAGCGCACCGAGGGCAACCTGCTGGCGGCGCAGCAGGAAGTGGAGAAGCTGGCCCTGCTCTACCCGGGACAAGCCATTGGTCTGGCGCAGATCGACGCGGCGGTGGCCGACTCGGCCCACTACGAGGTGTTCGGCTGGTTCAACAAGGTCA
>CAYWPB010000498.1:0-2777 GCA_964458725.1 uncultured Nevskia sp.
GCGTTGGGTGTGTTCTCGTCCGGCTGGTAGTACTTGATCCAGGCCTCGAAGCTGGAGTCGGCCAGGGTGTGAACCAGGCGCCCCGGCGCACGCTGTAAACGCGTGGCCGTCTCCGCCACCAGGTCGAGATACGACGGCGCGTCCAGCACGCCGGCGCGCAGCAGCAGGTAGTCGTCGTAATAGGAGGTGACGCCCTCGTAGGCCCACAGGTCCTGCGAGTAGGCCTCCGCCGCCAGCGGCGATTCGGCGAAGCGCTGCGGCGTGATGCGTTTGACGTTCCACAGGTGGAAATACTCGTGGCTGACCAGGCCGAGGAAGCCGCGGTAGCCCTTGCGCAGGCCGCTCTGGCCCGGCCGCGGCAGCGCGTCGCGCGCGCAGACCAGGGCGGTGGAGGCGCGGTGCTCCAGACCGCCGTAGCCGTTGGCGGTGACCTGGGTCAGGAACAGGTAGCGGGGAAGCGCAGGCTCCTGCCCGAACAGCTCGCGCTGGGCGTGGCAGACGCGCTTGAGGTCCGCGGCCAGGCGCGGCAGGTCCGGCTCGCAGCGGCCGGACAGCACCAAGCTGTGCGGCACGCCGTCCACGTCGAAGTCGACGCGCTGGAAGTCGGCCATCTCCACCGGGTGGTCGATCAGCTCTTCATAGCCCTGCGCGGAGTAGCGGCCGAAGCCGAACTCGTCTACCGCCTCGGCGTGCAGCGCCGTCGCGAGCTTCCAGCGCGGACACAGCGCCGGATCCGGCCGTGCGATGCCGACCTCGAAGCGCGCCTGCTCATGGCCGGCGGGGCAGTAGAACAGCGAGCTGCCGTTGAAAAAGCCACGTCGTGTGTCGAGCCAGGCCTTGCGCACCGAGTTGTCGTAGGCGTGCACCTCGTAGTCCAGCACCAGGCTGCCGCCGGCCGCGACGCGGAAGCTGCGCTTGTCGAGGCGCTCGATCGCCGCCGGTGTGCCCCCCGCGCTGGCGCGCAGGCGCAGCACATGCTTGGCGAAGTCGCGCACCAGATAGCTGCCGCGGATCCACGAGGGCAGGCTGAACACCAGCCCCGGCGGCGCCCGCTCCAGCTCGCAGCGCACCCGGAACAGGTGGGCCAGCGGATCGGGCGTGACGGAGTAACGGACGGAAACAGGGGCGGCGTTGGGCATGGCCCATTCTACAGGCCGCGCCCCGCCCGGCGCGGCGGGGAATCAGCGCGGCACCAGCGCCAGGGACATCAGGGTCTGGTCGCCGTTGCCGATGCTGCCGAGGTCATTGGTGTTGCCGGTGTCCAGGTCCACCGTGAACAGGGTGGCGCCGGTGCCGGCCTGCTGCAGCACGGCGAAGACGTCGCCGTCGCTGGTCTCGATGGCGAAGCCGCCGTCCTGGGTGAAGCTGACGTTGGTCGAGCCCACCGTGCGCAGGTCGCCGCCGTCGGCCGAGGCCGGGTTGCCGGCGTTCTTGTCGCCGACGCGCAGCAGGCTGCCGGTGGTGGAGTCGAGCGCAAACAGCGTCGCCGTGGTCGAACCGGCCACCGGGTTCTGGTAGACGATGCCGGCGAGCAGCGGCGTATTGCCCTTATTAGTGTCGCTGTTGTCGAAAGCGATCTGGTCGGAGCTGCTGTTTACCAACTGGCCGCTGGTGGGGTTGATCCGCAGATTGTAGGTGCTGGTGATCACGCGCAGCTGGTCCACCACGGGATCGAAGCTGACCACTGGGTGGGACAGGCGCACGCTGTTGTTGCCGCTGCCCAGGCTCTGGGTGAAGGCCACCGTGCCGACCACCGCGGCGGCGCCGCTGGACGGGTTGAGGGTGCAGAGGAAGCCATCGTTGGTGATGCAGTACAGCCGGCCGTCGCTAGGGCGGTAGGCCATCGCCGCCAGGCTCTGGTTCGTCCCCAGTCCGCTGATGGTGACGGTGCTGTTGATGCTGCCCGGCTTCTTGGTGTTGAACTGGATCACCTTGCCGGTGGTGGTCAGCGCGTAGGCGCTGAAATCCTTCTGGCAGGCGGCGAGCAGCAGCGCGGCGAGGCACAGGGCGGCGGTTCGGATCGGCTGCGGCATGGTCGGGTTCTCGGCTTGGCGGCGGTAACGGACCGTCCGCCAGGTGGATTCTAACGCCGCCGATTCTGCCCTGCCGGCCGGCGCGCCGGAACGACAACGGCAGGAATTTCACCCATGTTTACACAACCGACGGGTTTCCTTTCCCCTGTCTTTCACTGCCCCGTCCACAACCGGGCCGCCCCGAGCACTCCGCTGCTGTCGCCGTGCAGCGCCGGCCGCAGGGCGGTGTCCACTCGGTCGGAGAACACCCACCGCCCCCACAGCGCAGGTACCGCCTGGTACAGGCCTGCCACCCGCGATACGCCGCCGCCGAGCACGATGACCTGCGGGTCGAACAGGTTGATGATGTGGGCCAGGGACCGCGCCAGGCGGTCCTGGTAGCGCGCCAGGGTGGCGCCGGCGCTGGCCTCGCCGGCCTCGGCGCGGCGCACCACTTCCTCGCCGCCCAGCGCTTCGCCGCTCAGGCGCAGATGGTCGGCGGCGAGACCGGGGCCGGACAGCCAGGTTTCGATGCAGCCGTGCAGCCCATGCCAGCACAACGGCCCCGGCACTTCGCCCCACTCCGGCCGCGGCCAGGGCAGCGGGTTGTGGCCCCACTCGCCGGCGACGGCGTTGGGCCCGGCCAGCAACCGCCCGTCCACCACCAGCCCGCCGCCGACGCCGGTGCCGAGGATCACCGCGAACGCGGAGCGCGCGCCGGCGGCGGCACCGTCGCAGGCTTCCGACAGCGCCAGGCAGTCGGCA
>CAYWPB010000499.1:0-2766 GCA_964458725.1 uncultured Nevskia sp.
GCCACTGCCGATACGGGCTGTTTGGGCCGCCCCCGGCGAGGCCAAGACCGATGCGCACCAGGGCCACGGCGTGTCCTACTGGCTACCGCTGTCGGTGCTGATCGTGCTCTCCACCGCAGTCGGCGCGCTGATCCACCCGCCGCTGGCGGGCGTGCTGCCGGCCGGTCCGGAAGGCGACGAGTCAACCGAGCACATGGTGGCGGGCGCCTCCGCCGCCGTCGCGATCTTCGGCATCGCCCTCGCCGGTTGGCGCTTCTTCGGCCAGCCCGCGCTGTTCCGCTGGCTGGAGAACAATGCCCTCGCCCGCCTGCTGGCCCGCTGGTGGGGCGCCGCATTCGGCTTCGACTGGCTCTATGACCGGCTATTCGTGAAGCCCTTCCTGTGGGCGGTGCGGGTCAACGCCAAGGACGGCTTCGACCAGCTCATCGGCCTCGTCCCGGTGCTGCTCACTTCCTTCAACAAGGCCACGGCGCTCAGCCAGACCGGCCGCCTGCGCTGGTATACCGCCAGCGTGGCGCTCGGCGCCGTCCTGGTCATCGCCGCGGTGATCTACAAATGATCTTGATCTGGCTGTTCCTGCTGCCGTTCATCGGCGGCTTCTTCTGCTGGCAGATCGAGCGCTTCGGCCGCGGCTTCCCGCGCTGGGTGGCGCTGGGCACCATGTTCCTGGTGCTGGGCCTGACCATCCAGCTCTATCTCACTGGCGACTACTCGCTGACCTTGCTTGGCGAAAAGCACCAGTGGGTGCAGGAGATCCAGATTCCCTGGATTCCGCGCTTCGGCATCAGCTTCCACCTGGCGCTGGACGGCCTGTCGCTGATCCTGGTAGCGCTGACCGGCCTGCTCGGCATCATGGCCATCGCCTGCTCCTGGCGCGAAGTGCAGCGCAACGTCGGCTTCTTTCACCTGAACCTGCTGTGGAACCTGGGCGGCGTCATCGGCGTGTTCCTGGCGATGGACCTGTTCCTGTTCTTCTTCTTCTGGGAAATGATGCTGGTGCCGATGTACTTCCTGATCGCGCTGTGGGGCCACAACGCCCCCGGCGGCAAGGGACGCGTCTACGCGGCGACCAAGTTCTTCATCTACACCCAGGCCAGCGGCCTGCTGATGCTGTTGGCGATCCTGGGTCTGGTGTTCGTGCACTACGCCGCCACCGGCCAGATCACCTTCGACTACCCGCAGTTGCTCAACACGCCGATGAGCGCACGCGTGGAGTGGTGGCTGATGCTGGGCTTCTTCGTCGCGTTCGCGGTGAAGCTGCCGGTGGTGCCGCTGCACAACTGGCTGCCGGACGCGCACTCGCAGGCGCCGACCGCCGGCTCGGTGGACCTGGCCGGCATCCTGCTGAAGACCGCCGCCTACGGCATGCTGCGCTTCGGCCTGCCGCTTTTCCCGCACGCCTCGGCGCAGTTCGCGCCGATCGCGATGTGGCTGGGCGTGCTCGGCATCCTCTACGGCGCCGTGCTCGCCTACGCCCAGAACGATGTGAAGCGCCTGGTGGCGTATACCTCGATCAGCCACATGGGCTTCGTGCTGATCGGCATCTACGCCGGCACCGAGCAGGCGCTGCAGGGCGCGGTGATCAACATGCTGGCGCACGGCATCTCCGCCGGCGCGCTGTTCATCCTCTGCGGCGAAGTCTATGAGCGCCTGCACACACGTGATTTGAGAGAGATGGGCGGCCTGTGGGCGCGCTTCCCGATGCTGCCGCCGATCGCGATGTTCTTCGCCGCCGCCAGTCTGGGCCTGCCGGGCCTGGCCAACTTCGTCGGCGAGTTCCTGATCCTGATCGGCACCTTCCCGGTGGCGCCGCTGGTCACGGTGTTCGCCACCGGCGGCCTGATCCTCGCCGCCGCCTACGCCCTGATCTTCATGCAGCGCGCCTTCCACGGCCCGGTGCACGGCCGCGAAAACAAGATGCTCGCCGACCTCAACCGCCGTGAACTCGCCACCATGCTGACCCTGATGGCCCTGCTGGTGTACTTCGGCCTGTATCCGCAGCCGGTGTTCGACCTGTCAAAGGCGCCGATGCACGCGGTGCAGGCGATCTACCAGGCAGCCCAGGCCACGCTGGCGCAGGTTCCGGCCGGAGGTGCGCCGTGAACTTCAGCCTGAACTGGGACCAGTGGCAGGCGCTGGCGCCGATCCTGATCGTAAGCGCGACCATCATGTGGGTGATGGTGGCCATCGCCTTCCGCCGCCATCACTGGTGGAACGCTACCGTGGTCGCGGTGGGCCTCAACGCGGCCCTGGTCTCCGCCACTTACCTGGTGCTGCCGCAGCTGGCCGACCAACTGCCGGACTTCCTGCAGGGGCCGATCCTGAGGATGCTGGCCACCTTCGGCCACCCTCCCCTGCCGCAGCAGGTCACGCCGCTGCTGACCATCGACAGCTACGCCTGCTTCTACATGGGCCTGGTGCTCGCCGCGGGTCTGGCCACCGCGACGCTGACCTTCGCCTACATGGAGGGCTACAAGGACAACCAGGAGGAGGTCTACATCCTGCTGGCGCTGTCGGCGCTGGGCGGGCTGGTGGTGGTGTGCAGCCGCCACTTCGCCGCCTTCTTCATCGGCCTGGAGCTGCTGTCGCTGCCGCTGTACGGCATGATCGGGTACCTGGTGAAGGAACGCCGCTCGCTCGAGGCGAGCATGAAATACCTGGTGATGTCGGCCGTGGCCTCCGCCTTCATCCTGTTCGGCATGGCCCTGGTATTTGCCATGACCGGCACCCTGGCCTTCGACGAGATCGGCAAGGCCGCCGCCGGCG
>CAYWPB010000500.1:0-2764 GCA_964458725.1 uncultured Nevskia sp.
CCCGCCGCATACAGCGCCGGCGCCTGGCTCGGGTGCGACACCGCCAGGCTGCCGCTCTGGCCCTGCCGCACAATGGCGGTGGCGGCACCGGCGGCATCGGTCAGCGCCGGCAGCGCGATCTCGTCGGAATAGGCAAAGCCCTGCTTCTCGCCGGCCATGGCGCGGACGCCCACGCCCTGCTCGGTGTGATGGCTGCCCTGCTTGACGATGCCGTCCTCGAAGAACCAGCTCTCGGTCACGGCGTGCTGGAAGTAGAGGTCGGCGGCGTCGACGCCGGGCTTCATCAGGCCGCCCAGGACGCGCTGCAGGCGGGCTTCGTCGAGTTCGGCCGGCGCCAGCAGGGTCTGGCGGGCAAGATCGAGGGATTGGCTCATGGAAGGAATATTAGGGGTAAATCCGCTCGTGCAAGCTTAGAAACAAAGCCTTCCTCACGCAAAGACGCCAAGACGGCAAAGAACGACTTTGAATGGGAAAAAGCTTTTCTTGGCTGTCTTGGCGTCTTTGCGTGAGACGTTTAAACACCCATCCGCCGGTGCGTCAGCGCAGGAAAAGAAGTTCGCACCTGGCGCAGCCGCTCCGCCGAAACCGGCGCCAGCACCACCCCGTCGCCCTCGGCCTGCTGCGCCAGGATCTCGCCCCAGGGGTCAATCACCAGGCTGTGGCCCCAGGTGGCGCGGCCGCCGGCGTGGATGCCGTACTGGCCCGGGGCGATCAGGTAGCACTGGTTTTCGATAGCGCGGGCCCGCAGCAGCGCTTCCCAATGCGCCTGGCCGGTGCGGGCGGTGAAGGCCGCGGGCACGCACAGCAGTTCGGCGCCGCGCGCCGCCAGGGCGCGGTACAGCTCAGGGAAGCGCAGGTCGTAGCACACCGACAGGCCGAGCCGGCCGGCCGGGGTGTCGACCACCACCGCCTCGGGCGCGCCGCGGGCGATGCTGTTGGATTCGCGGTATTGCTCGCCGCCCGGCACCTCCACGTCGAATAGGTGGATCTTGTCGTAGCGCGCGACGCGGCGCCCTTGCCCGTCGTAGACCAGGCAGGCGGCCCAGACCCTGCCGGGGTCGCCGGATACCGCCAGCGGCACCGTGCCGGCGACGATCCACAGCTTGAGTTCACGCGCCGTGGCGGCCAGGAAATCCTGGATCGGCCCCTGGCCATCGGCCTCGGCGATGGCCAGCTTGTCGTGTTCGCGCGCGCCCATGAAGGAAAAATTCTCGGGCAGCGCCGCCAGCACCGCCCCGGCCTGCGCTGCCTGGCGCAACAGGCGCGCGGCGCTGGCAAGGTTGGCGTCGCGATCGGCGACCGAGCTGAGCTGGATCGCCGCCACGCAGGGGGAGTTGGCCGTGGTATCCATGCCCCATCCTACCCCGCATCCGGCCCGGCGGCGGCGGGCGCCGCCGGCGCATCGGTGGCGGGTGCGGCCGGCGCTGGCTGGGCCGGCTTCTCCACCTCCTGCTTCTCGCCGGCGTGGACCTGCGGATTGTCCCAGCTGCCGGTGACGTGGTAGCTGAACTTGCTCAGCGCGTTAAAGGGTTTCCCGAACACTTCCTGCGCCAGCAGGGCGACGCCGCCGGCGATCGGGCCGCCGATCAGGGTGGCACCGACGGTGACGCCGGTGGTGACGTTGGGATAGACGGTGATCTTCTCGTCGTAATCGCGCGCCGCCAGGCCGATGCGGCCGACCATCTGCATCTTCAGCGCCGGCGCGTCCACCACCAGGTCGCTGGTGCGGGCCTGGCCGTCACCCAGCGTGAAGCTGCCGCTGAGATGATCGAAGCCCAGCCCTTTGGCGGTCACGTCGTGGAAATCCAGGGTCAGCAGGCGTTTGGGCAGCGCATACAGGTTGAGCAGGCCCAGCACGCGGCCGGCGCCGGGCTTGACCGCATTGAGCACGCCCTTGTCCACCGCCAGGGTGATGGTGCCGCGCGCCTGGGCCAGGTCGAGGCCCTTGGGATCCTGCGGCCAGGTCAGCGCGCCGGAGAAGCGGGTGATGCGGCCATCCATGGTTTCGGCATAGCCCAGCGCATGCAGCACCGCGCCCAGGTCGCTGCCGCTGATCTCGAAGGAGAGGTCGCCGTAGGAGCTGCCGTTGCGCCGCAGCCAGGTGCCGCGCGCGTTGACCTGCAGCTGGCCGCCTTCGAGCTTGAACACGTCCATGGTCTGGCCGCCGGCGACGCGCGAGGTGAGCAGACCGAAGCGACCGAGATTGACGTCGCCCAGCTTGAGCGCTTCGCTTTCCAGGTCGAGCACCGGCGTCTGGGTCGGATCGAACGGTGGTCCCGGCGGCTCCGGCGCCGCCTGGTCCTCGGCCGGCGCGTTGCCCAGCGGCTGCAATTGCAGACGCAGCAGGCGCGCCTGCACCTTGCCGCCGCCGCTGCGGCTGTAGTCGATATGGCCCTGCGCGTTGGCGCCGTCGAGCTGCACGCTCCAGCCATCCGGTGCCGGCCGCCCCACCAGGGGCGGCTGCTCCAGCACGGCGGCGCGGTAGATCAGCCGCTGCGGACGCAGGTCCAGGCCGCGGAAGGCCAGCACCGGCGACGCACCGGTCATCACCGGTGCCGCCGCCGGCGTGGCAGCATCGATATCGTCGATCAGCTCGCTCCAGTCGCCGACCACCAGTTCCTGCGGCGCGCCGGAAACAAACACGCCGTCGGCGTCGCCGCGCGGCATCTCACCCGGCCCGACCCGCACCTCGACGCTGCGCGTGGCCAGGCTGTCGGCCGGCGGCTTGCCGCTGCGGGCGAAGCGCAGCGCCACGCCCAGGCGA
>CAYWPB010000501.1:0-484 GCA_964458725.1 uncultured Nevskia sp.
ATTCGACGGCGCCGACCTCTCGATCCACAAGATCAGCGCCACGCCCGAGCGCGAGACCCACTGGTAAGAACAGCCCGGCGCAGGTAAATCCGCTTCAGGCAGGCGGTGCGATGCGCTAGGCTTTGCTCCCCCCGAAAAATCGACCAAGGGACATGCCGATACTCGCCACAGGGATGGTGGAGACTGAGTTCACGCCGCTCAGCGCGGACCAGGCGGAAGGCTCGATCCTGACGCGGGTCGCCGTCGCCAAG
The DNA here is from genome assembly GCA_964458725.1 of uncultured Nevskia sp. Taxonomy (GTDB): domain Bacteria; phylum Pseudomonadota; class Gammaproteobacteria; order Nevskiales; family Nevskiaceae; genus Nevskia. The sequence continues at coordinate 252 of CAYWPB010000501.1, forward strand.
CGCTTCGGCGGCAGCCTGGAAGCCGAGGGCAGCGGTGAAATGCTCAGCGCCGTGACCCGCACCGGCTCCTCGGCCTACGTCGCCATCGAACGCGTCAGCGGCAGCCTGCACGGCCGCGCCGGCAGCTTCGTTCTGCAGCACAGCCGCCCCATCACCCGCCAGGGCATCCAGTACAGCGTGCGAGGCCTTCCTGACACCGGGCCGCGGCCGCCTGCCGCGCCTACACGGCACCC
>CAYWPB010000501.1:494-2733 GCA_964458725.1 uncultured Nevskia sp.
CGCGCAGAAACCCGACTCGCAGGTCGCGCGCGCGGCCAACCTCTCGCGCCTCACCATCGACAAGCGCTTCCAGGGCGACCTCGAGGGCATCAGCAAGGGCGAGATGCTGGCGCTGCAGACCGAGGTGAAGGGCTCGGCGGGCTACGTGGCGCTCGAGCGCGTGAGCGGCAAGCTCAAGGGACGCGCCGGCAGCTTCGTGCTGCAGCACAGCGGCACCATCACCCGCGAGGGCATCCAGTACAGCGTGCAGGTCGTGCCTGACACCGGCAGCGGCGAGCTGGCCGGACTTAGCGGCAGCATGCGCGTGCACCAGGTCGACGGCCGCCAGTCCTACGAGTTCGAGTACAGGCTGCCCGGAGTCGACTGAAAGCCCGGGCAAGCCGGCCCCGGCGCCTCAGCTCAGTCCAGGTGCAGGCGCGCCGCTCGGCGCAGCGCCTGCGGCGGCTGACCGAAGGCGCGCAGGAAAGCGCGGCGCATTCGCTCGGGATCATCGAAGCCGCTTTCGCGCGCCACCGTCTCGACCGAGTGGCCACCCTCGTCGATCATCAGCCGCGCCGCCTCCACCCGCAGGCTTTCGATCGCCTTGGCCGGCGACTGGCCGGTCTCGGCGCGGAAGGCGCGGCTGAACTGGCGCGGGCTGAGGTGCGCCACCTCGGCCAACTGCTCCACCGATAGCGCCTTGCGCAGGTTGGACTTGGCGTAGCTCAGCGCGCTCTGGATGCGGTCGGACTTCGGCTCCAATTCCAGCAGCGCCGAGAACTGCGCCTGGCCGCCGGCGCGGCGGTGGTACATCACCAGCTTGCGTGCGATGTCGCGCGAGGCGTCCGGCCCCAGGTCCTCCTCCACCAGCGCCAGCGACAGATCGATGCCGGCGGTCATGCCGGCCGAGGTCCAGACCGTGCCGTCGGTGATGTAGATGCGGTCCTCCTGCACCTTGATGCCCGGATAGCGGCGCTGCAGCTCGCGGGCGAACTGCCAGTGGGTGGTCGCGGCGCGCCCCTGCAGCAGCCCGGCCTCGGCCAGAATGAAGGCGCCGGTGCAGATGCTGGCGACACGGCGTGTGCGGTCCAGCTCACGCTTGAGAAAGGACCGCAGGCCCGGCGAGGAAGGCTCCAGTTCCAGGCCGCCGGTGACGACCACCGTGTCCCAACGCTGGCCGCGCCAGCACTGCGACTCCACCGGCACGCCCGCCGAGCTGCGCACCGCCCCGCCCCGCTCCGACACCACCCGGATGTCATACGGCGGCTTCGGCGCCAGCTTGTTGGCCAGCTCGAACACCGACACGGCCACCAGATCGAGGATCTGGAAGCCCGGGAAAACCACCACCGCGACGCGCTTCATTGATGTCTCTAAACGAGGTAAATATGACTTATAAGACATAGCCTGCGCGCCTAGACTGGTGTCCGTCAAATCCGCCGCCGATGCCTTCCGACACCGGCCCAACACCAGGAGTCAGCCATGAGTCAGAACACTTCCAAGGGCGTCGCTCTCATCACCGGCGCTTCCTCCGGCATCGGCGCCGTCTACGCCGACCGCCTGGCCAGCCGCGGCTACGACCTGCTGCTGGTGGCGCGCGACGGCAAGCGCCTCGAACAGCTCGCCGCGCACATCCACAAGCAGAGCGGCCGCAAGGCCGAGACCCTGGTGGCGGACCTCACCGACCGCGCCGATGCGCGCAAGGTGGCGGAGCGCATCGCCGCCGACAGCACGATCAGTCTGCTGGTGAACAACGCCGGCGTAGGTTCGAGCGCGAAGACGGTCGAAGCCGATCCCGATGTGCTGGAGGCGATGATCGAGCTGAACGTGACCGCGCTCAACCGCCTGAGCCACGCCGCTGCTGTGCGCTTCGGCCGCGAGGGCCGCGGGGCGATCATCAACATCGCCTCGGTCGTGGCGCTGGCGCCGAGCCTGCTCAACGGCACCTACAGCGGCACCAAGGCCTTCGTGGTCAACCTGACGCAATCGCTGCACGCCGAGCTGGGCGAGAAGGGCGTGCGACTCCAGGCGGTGCTGCCGGGCGCCACCCGCACCAACTTCTGGGACTTTGCCGGGACGCCCGTGGAGCACCTGCCGCAGCAGATCGTGATGTCGGCCGAAGAGATGGTGGACGCCTCGCTGGTGGGCTTCGACCGCGGCGAGCTGATCACCATCCCCTCGCTGCCGGACGCACAGGACTGGGACGCCCTGGAAGCGGTGCGCGCCAAGCTCGGGCCGAACCTGTCACATGCCCATCCGGCGC
>CAYWPB010000502.1:0-2728 GCA_964458725.1 uncultured Nevskia sp.
TCTTCGACAGGGCGTTGACCACCGACACGCCGACGCCGTGCAGGCCGCCGGAGAAGCCGTAGGCCTTGTTGGAGAACTTGGCGCCGGAGTGCAGCTTGGTCAGGATCAGCTCCACGCCCGAGACCTTGTGCTCGGGATGGATGTCCACCGGCATGCCGCGACCGTCGTCGGCCACCTGGCAGGAGCCGTCGGCGAAGAGCGTCACGTCGATGCGCCTGGCGTGCCCGGCCAGGGCCTCGTCGACGCTGTTGTCGACGACTTCCTGGGCGAGGTGGTTGGGCCGGCTGGTGTCGGTGTACATGCCCGGGCGCTTGCGCACCGGGTCGAGGCCGCTGAGGACTTCGATCTGTTCGGCGGAGTAGTTGCTGGCTGCCATCGGCTGTTGTTTTCTGAAGAGGCGCGAAGTTAGCGAATGAACCGGAGAGGCGCAAGCAAACCGCGCCGCACCGCCCGCCGGGAAAGGCACCGGTGCCCGGGAGCGGTCCGGATGCGCAAAAAATAGCGGATTCCGGTGAACAAAAACCGACCAGAGGCCAGCGATTCCGGCCCCAGTCTACTGTACGGATGTGCAGTCAACAACCGGCCGCGGAGGCCGGCAGCGCGTCAGCGGGAGTCGGTCGCGGCGAACCAGGCGGCACCGTAGGTCAGGGCGACCATCGGCAACAGCACCAGCAGGCTCTGCAGGGGCACGACGTGGCCGTTGAGCCCGGTTTTGACCGAGGCTGCCAGGTCGCCCATCACCGGCGAGAAGCACGCCACGCCGGCGGCCGCCAGGCCGCCCAGGACCGGACCCAGCCAGCTGTAGTTGCGCTGCAAGCGTGGCGCCGGCAACTGCGCCATGACCCCGGCGGTGAAGCCGGCGTCCTCGATGTAGCCGTCGCGCGCGGCGTCGGCGCGCAGCAGCCGCTCCAGACGGGCATCGTCCAGAGGGTCGAGATCAAAACTGGGGTCTTCGGGGTTCATGACGCGCTCCTCGGCTCCCAGGCCGGCAACAGCACCTGCAACTTCTTCTTCGCCCGGAAAATGTACGACTTCACCGTGCCCACCGGACATCCCAGCACGTAGGCAGCCTCTTCATGGCTGCGATCCAGATAGTAACACTGCACGATGGCCATGCGCTCCTCCTCCGACAGCTTGGACAGCGCCCGCCGCACGTCCAGTTCCCGCACGCTCTGCGCTTCCACACCGCTCGTCTGCTGCGGACCGGGCGAATCCTCGTCCCCGTCCTCGTCGGCCGGCGGCATCGCCTCGTCCAGCGGCACCTCCTCCTTGCGCGAGCGCACGTGCATCAGGAACACGTTGTAGGCGATCCGGTACAGCCAGGTGCCGAAGGCGGCATCGGCGCGGAACTGCGCCAGCTTGCGGAAGGCCTGAAGGAACGCCTCCTGCGCCAGGTCGTCGGCCAGCGCGTGGTCCTCCTTGCACAGCCGCCGCAACAGCGCGCGCGTCTGCCCCTGATGGCGACGCACCAGCTCGCCGAACGCGTGACGGTCATTGCCTGCGAGGACGCGCGCAACCAGCGCGGCGTCCGGGACTTCCGTGGACATGTTGCCGGGGCGGAAAGGTGGTCCTTATCCGCCCTGCTGACGCTTTTCCAGCCGGGCCGCGACGAAGAAGCCGACACCGACCATCAACGGCACGCAGCCCCAGCCCATCAGGTCGCCGTCGCCGGAGAAGACGCCGGCGAGGAACATGCCGGCGCCAACCGCCATCCAGATGATGCCGCGCCGCGCATCGGACTTCTGGCGCATCGGCTCCAGGAACAGCTCGGGAGGGATCGGCTGGCCTTTCTCCGCCAGCTTCAGCGCCAGGTCGTTGACCAGCTTCTGCCGGTTGTTGCTCCGCCGCAGCATGGCCAGCACCAGGATGATCGGGGTGCTGAAGATCAGGACCACCGCGACCAGGCCGACCAGCACGCCCAGGATCGCGACACTGGTCGGCGGGTCGTGCGAAGCATGGGAAATGGCGCCCAGGCCCTCTACAGCGGAATCGACGTCGAGAATCGGCAGCATTTTTCCTCTACTCCTGCATGAATTCGTTCGGCCGGCCGGATCTGACGGGGCCTTTACAACCTCTTGGATGCCCCGCCGCACGCTTTTGGATTCGCCCCCGTCCGCTGGCCGCGCGGCCCCGGGGCGCGAATTGCTAAACTATGACACCCCCGCCCCCGCCCGCCAGTGAGCAAGACCCCCGCCCCCCCGGCCGACGGCACCGCCGTCGACCCTGCGCAGGACCCTGTGTCCCGCTTCGAAGCCTCGCTCAAGGAGCTGGAGGAGATCGTCGCGCGGATGGAGCGCGGCGACCTGCCGCTGGAGGAATCCCTCAAGCTGTTCGAGCGCGGCGTGGCGCTGACCCGCGAATGCCGCACCTCCCTCGACAGCGCCGAACTGCGCGTGCGCAAGCTGCTTCAGCCGGATCTCGGCGCCGAAGAATAAAGAACCTGCAGAGACTGATGAACCCCCAAGCCACCTCCGGACAAGCCCCCTTCGGCACCCGCGTCCCCGCCTATCTCGACCGCCTGGCCCAGGCCCTGGACCGGCGCCTGCCGGCCGCCGCCGCTGACCCGGCGCGCCTGCACGAGGCGATGCGCTACGCCTGCGATGGCGGCAAGCGCCTGCGCGCCCTGCTGGTCTATGCCGCCGGCGAATCCCTCGGCGCGCCGGCCGACCAGTTGGACGCCCCGGCCTGCGCGGTAGAGCTGATCCACGCCTATTCGCTGATCCACGAC
>CAYWPB010000503.1:0-2712 GCA_964458725.1 uncultured Nevskia sp.
GGTGCCCCAAGCCGGCCGGGCGCGGGGCCGATGCGGCCGGGGACCAGGCCGGGCAGCGGCAGCGGCAGCGCCAGCGCGCGATGGACGAAGGCGCGGGGCGGGCCCAGGCACTTGAGCAGGGCCACCTCGTCGCGCAGGCGCTGGCTGTACTGGCGCGCGGTCAGCGCCACCGCCGCCGCCGCGAGCAGGATGGTGGCCAGCACTGCCACGCCGAGGAAATGCCCGGCGCGGGTGATGGTGGAGCGGATCTCGGGGCGGCTGTCGTCGAGGCCGCGGTAGCGCGCGCCGCCGGGCAGCTGCAGCCGCTGCACTGCCGCCAGCACCTGCGGCTCGCCGCCGAGCTGCAGGATGTACTCGATCCGGCTACCCGGGCCGACCAGGCCGGTGGCGGCCAAGTCCTGCGCGTTCATCAGCAGCTCCGGCGCGAACTCGGCGAAGGCGCCGCCCCGGCCGGGCTCGTTGGCAACCAGGGCGCCGACCTTGAGCAGGCTGTTGCCGACCTGGATGCGCGCGCCGGGCACAAGGTTCAACGCGCTCCACAGCTTGCCGTCGACCCAGATCTCGCCGGGCGCCGGGATGCCGTTCGCCGGGTACAGCGCGGCATAGGGCTCGCGGCTCAGGGTCAGGCCCCCGCGCACCGGGTAGCCGGCCTCCACCGCCTTCACGGTGGCCAGCTGGGTCTGCTCGCCCTGCTCCGGCGCCAGCACGCTGACGAAGCGCGTCATCAGCACGCTGCGCACGCCGGTGGCGCGCAGCCGGGCGAGGAATTCCGCCGGGTAGGGATCGTGGCTGTCGATGCGCGCGTCGGCGCCGAAGGCCTCGCCGCTGCCGCGCTGCACCGCTTCCTGGATGCGGCCGCTGAACATGCCGACCGAGACGATGGCGGCGCTGGCCACCAGCAGGGCCAGCGACAGCACCAGCAGCTCGCCGCTGCGCCAGCCGCGGCGCAGACGGATCAGGGCGTGGCGCAGGGGGCTGGCGCTCATGCCCAGAACTCCCCGAATGCGTCATACCGGCGAAAGCCGGTATCCAGAGCCCAAGCCGCGCCATAGGATTCCCTGGATACCGGCTTTCGCCGGTATGACGGAGTGGCTTTTAGGCAGGGCCTATTCATGCAGCCGCCCTTCGCGCAAGGTCAGCACCCGCGAGCACCGCCCGGCCAGCTCGGTGTCGTGCGTGACCAGCACCAGGGTAGTGCCGCGCGAGCGGTTCAGCTCGAACAGCAGATCGACGATGCGCGCGCCGGTGGAGAGGTCGAGGTTGCCGGTGGGCTCGTCGGCGAACAGGATCTGCGGCTCGGCGGCGAAGGCGCGGGCGATGGCCACGCGTTGCTGCTCGCCGCCGGACAGCTGGTGCGGGTAATGGCCCAGGCGCTGCCCCAGGCCCACCTGGGCCAGGGTGGCGCGGGCGCGCGCCTCGGCGTCGGCGTGGCCGGCCAGCTCTGCCGGGAGCATCACGTTCTCCAGCGCGGTCATGCCGGCCAGCAGCTGGAACGACTGGAACACGAAGCCGACCCGCCCGGCGCGCAAGCTGGCGCGACCGTCCTCGTCGAGTCCGCCGAGGGACTGGCCGGCCAGGCGCAGCTCGCCGGAGGTGGGCAGGTCCAGTCCGGCCAGCAGCGACAGCAGCGTGGTCTTGCCCGAACCGGAGGCGCCGACGATGGCCACCGACTCGCCGGCGAGGATGCGCAGCGACAGACCGTCGAGGATCGACAGCACCGCGCCTTCGCCCACTTCGGCCGAGCCGCTGGTGATAATCTGCTTCACCAGATTCTCCGCGTAGACGACTTCACTGGCTACTTCGCTGGCCACTGCACGCGCCGCCGCGGCGCGCGCCGCGGCTTCATTCATACCGGCTTCTGCATTCATGAAGACTCTGTTTTCCTTGCGGCTTTGGGCCCTGCTGGCCGGCCTGCTGCTGCACCCGGCAACCAGCGCGGCGGAGCAGACCATCCTGGTATGGGGCGACAGCATCAGCGCCGGCTATGGCCTGGATGCGGGGTCTGGCTGGGTAAATCTATTGGAGCGGAGATTGCAAACTCAAGGCAGGGGCTACCGGGTGGTGAACGCATCGGTCTCCGGCGAGACCACCGCCGGCGGCCTGTCGCGCCTGCCCGCCGCCCTGGACAAGTTCAGGCCGGACCTGGTGCTGCTGGAGCTGGGCGGCAACGACGGCCTGCGCGCGCTGCCGCTGGACGCGATGCGCGCCAACCTGGACCGGATGATCGAGCTGACGCGGGCAGCCAAGGCGCAGCCGGTGCTGTTCGAGATGTATATCCCGCGCAATTACGGCCCGGTCTACAGCGAGCGCTTCACCAAGGTGTTTGGCCAGCTGGCGCAGGAGCGCAAGGTGCCGATCGTGCCGTTCTTCCTCGCCCCGCTGGTGGCCGAGCCGGACCAGTGGTTCCAGGACGACGCCCTCCATCCCAACGCCCGAGCCCAGCCCAAGCTGCTGGACGCGGCCTGGCCGACCCTGGAGCCCTTGCTCAAACCGGTAACGCATCCGTAACCTCGACTCCTGCGTAATGGGGTATCAAAGCCACCCCTCGAGCAAGGCGAAGCCGGCATGAAGATCGCGGTCATCGGCAGCGGCATTTCCGGCCTCGGCGCCGCCCATTACCTGGCGCGCCGGCACGAAGTGGTCCTGTTCGAGCGGGACGCCCGCGCCGGGTGCCCACCCCATGCGGATACGGTGGCGACGCCCCCCCGGGCG
>CAYWPB010000504.1:0-2709 GCA_964458725.1 uncultured Nevskia sp.
AGTTCTTCGGCTTCTGCACCTTCGCGCTGGCCGCGGTCGCCACCACCCACCGCCATCCGTTCGATCTGCCCGAAGCCGAGCAGGAGCTGGCCGCGGGTTACCACACCGAGTATTCCGGCATGAAGTTCGGCATGTTCTTCGTCGCCGAATACGTGGGCGTGGTGGTGGTCTCCGGCCTGCTTGCCACCTTGTACTTTGGCGGCTGGCACGGCCCGGGCGCCGACGCCCATCCCTTCCTGGGTTTCATCTACTTCTTCATCAAGACCTTCATCTTCATCATGCTGTTCATCCTGCTGCGCGGCGCCCTGCCCCGCCCGCGCTACGACCAGGTGATGGCGGGTGGCTGGAAATTCTGCCTGCCGATGGCCCTGGTCAATATGCTGGTCACCGGCGCGCTGGTGCTAGGGTTCGGAGCCTGAGCACATGAAAAACTCCTTCGCACAATTCTGGGCCATCCTCGTTGGCGTCTACAGCAACGTGCGCAGCATGGTGATGGTGGCCAGCCATACGTTCCGCAAGCGCGACACGATCCAGTATCCGGAGCAGAAGCCCTACGTGCCGCCACGCTACCGCGGCCGCATCGTGCTGACCCGCGACCCGGACGGCGAGGAGCGCTGCGTCGCCTGCAACCTCTGCGCCGCCGCCTGCCCGGTGGGCTGCATCTCACTGCAGAAGGCCGAGACTGAGGACGGCCGCTGGTACCCGGAGTTCTTCCGCATCAACTTCTCGCGCTGCATCTTCTGCGGCCTGTGCGAGGAAGCCTGCCCGACCACGGCGATCCAGCTCACCCCGGACTTCGAGCTGGGCGAGTATCGCCGCCAGGATCTGGTGTACGAGAAGGAGCACCTGCTGATCAGCGGCGTCGGCAAGTACCCGGACTACAACTTCTACCGCGTCGCCGGCCTGTCCATCGCCGGCAAGCCGAAGGGCGCCGCGCAGAACGAGTCCAAGCCGGTGGACGTCAAGAGCCTGCTGCCCTGAACTGAACGGAAACCGAACGATGCTGGGCACCATCCTCTCCCATCTCGACTTCTACCTGGCCGGCCTGGTCGCCGTGGTCGCCACGGTGCTGGCCATCACCAACACCAACCCGGTGCACGCTCTGCTCTATCTGATCGCCTCGCTGCTGGCGGTGGCGATGATCTTCTTCATCATCGGCGCGCCGTTCGCCGGCATCCTGGAGATCATCGTTTATGCCGGCGCGGTGATGGTGCTGTTCGTATTCGTGGTGATGATGCTGAACCTGGGCCGCCCGGCGATCGAGCAGGAGAAGCGCTGGCTGCGTCCCGGCGTCTGGCTCGGGCCGACCGTGCTGTGGGCGGCGCTGCTGGTGGAGCTGGTGCAGACCCTGATGCGGGTCGACGGCAACCGCGCCATCGGTTTCGGCACGGTGGGGCCGCGCGAAGTGGGCATCGCCCTGTTCGGGCCCTACCTGCTGGCGGTGGAGCTGGCTTCGATGCTGCTGCTGGCGGCGCTGGTCGCCGCCTTCCACCTGGGCCGCACCAGCGACGAGAAGTGATCGATTGCCGCGGCGGGCGCGCCCGCGCGGGTTGTAAACGGAACAAAGGAAAGAACGAACTAAGAACATGAACGGAGTGAGCCCCATACCGCTGGAGCACGCGCTGATCCTGTCCGCGACCCTGTTTTCGCTGGGGCTGCTGGGCATCCTGATCCGCCGCAATATCCTGTTCGTGCTGATGTGCATCGAGGTGATGATGAACAGCGCGGCACTGGCCTTCGTCGCCGCCGGCAGCCGCTGGGGCGCCGCGGACGGCCAGATCATGTTCATCCTGGTGCTGACCCTGGCCGCCGCCGAAGCCAGCGTCGGCCTGGCCCTGGTGCTGCAACTCTACCGGCGCTTCGGCACGCTCGACACCGACGCCGCCGGCGAGATGAAGGGCTAAACGACATGAATTTCCTGTACCTCGCCTTCCTCTCGCCTCTCGTCGGCTTCCTGCTCCTGGCCTTCGGCCGCGGCCGCATCCCGGAAAAGGCCGCCGCAGTGATCGGTGTCGGCTCGATCGGCATCTCGGCCCTGGTCACCGCCCTCGCCGGCTGGCAGTTCCTGCACAACCCGCCCCCGGGCGGCGCCTTCGTGCAGCCGCTGTGGACCTGGATGAGCGTCGGCAGCTTTGCGCCGCAGTTCGCGCTGCGCCTGGACGGCCTGTCGCTGACCATGATGGGCGTGATCACCGGGGTGGGCTTCCTGATCCACCTGTTCGCCTCCTGGTACATGCGCGGCGACGACGGCTACGGCCGCTTCTTCTCCTACATGAACCTGTTCGTGGCCAGCATGCTGTTCCTGGTGCTGGGCGACAACCTGCTGTTCGTGTACTTCGGCTGGGAAGGCGTGGGCCTGTGCAGCTACCTGCTGATCGGCTTCTGGTACAAGGATCCGGCCAACGGCGCGGCGGCGCGCAAGGCCTTCATCGTCACCCGCGTCGGCGACACCTTCATGGCGCTGGGCCTGTTCCTGCTGTTCCACAGCCTGCACACCCTGAACATCCAGGAGGCGCTGATCCTGGCGCCGGCCGTGTTCCAGCCGGGCAGCCTGATCGTCACCCTGATCGCCCTGCTGCTGCTCGGCGGCGCGGTCGGCAAGTCGGCCCAGCTGCCGCTGCAGACCTGGCTGCCGGACGCGATGGCCGGCCCCACCCCGGTCTCGGCGCTGATCCACGCCGCCACCATGGTGACGGCGGGCGTGTATCT
>CAYWPB010000505.1:0-2708 GCA_964458725.1 uncultured Nevskia sp.
GGTCCGGTATTGCAGCCACTCGCCGAGGATCTCGCGCAGGCTCTTGACCTTGGGCCGGCCGTCCAGGCCGATCATATTGAGATTGACGCGGTAGCTCTTCTCCAGGTCGGTGGTGGCGAACAGGTGCGCCATCAGCGCCTCGACGTCGACCCGGTTGGAGCGCGGAATGATCACCACGCGCGTCGGGTTCTCGTGGTCCGACTCGTCGCGCAGGTCCTCGACCAGCGGCAGCTTCTTGGCCCGCATCTGCTCGGCGATCTGCTCCTGCACCTTGGCCGGCGAGACCTGGTGCGGCAGGTGGGTGACGACGATGTTGCCGTCGTCCTCGCGCTCCCAGCGCGCGCGGGCACGCACCTGGCCGTTGCCGGTCTCGTAGATCTTCTTCAGTTCGGTTGCGTCGCTGACGATCTCGCAGCCGGTGGGATAGTCCGGTCCCGGCAAGTGCTCCATCAGCTCGGCGACCGTTGCCTTGGGATGCTTGAGCAGGTGCTGGCAGGCCGCCGCCAGCTCGCGCAGGTTGTGCGGCGGGATCTCGGTCGCCATGCCCACCGCGATGCCGGTGGTGCCGTTGACCAGGATGTTCGGCGTGCGTGCCGGCAGCAGCTTCGGCTCGGTCAGCACGCCATCGTAGGTCGGCACCCACTCCACCGTGCCCTGCTCCAGTTCCGACAGCAGCGCCGCCGCGTACGGCGTCAGCCGCGACTCGGTGTAGCGCATCGCGGCGAAGCTCTTGGGATCGTCCGGCGAGCCCCAGTTGCCCTGGCCGTCGACCAGCGGATAGCGGTAGCTGAACGGCTGCGCCATGGTGACCATGGCCTCGTAGCAGGCCGAGTCGCCGTGCGGATGGAACTTGCCGATGACGTCGCCGACGGTGCGCGCCGACTTCTTCGGCTTCGACGCCGCCGACAGGCCCAGCTCGGACATGGCGTAGATGATGCGGCGCTGCACCGGCTTGAGGCCGTCGGCCACATGCGGCAGCGCGCGGTCCAGCACCACGTACATCGAGTAATCGAGGTAGGCCGTCTCCGCGAACAGGCGCAGCGGCAGGCGTTCGGTATCAGGGATTTCGTTGCTCATTCTTTATTCTCGGGATCGGGGGACAGCCGCGTCGCTCAGACCTCGGCCTTGTCGCCCTTCTCCTCCAGCCAGGACTTGCGGTCGCCGGCGCGCTTCTTCGCCAGCAGCATGTCCATCACGATCTCGGCGGGTTCAGTGTCCAGCGTCAGCTGCACCAGGCGTCGTGTGTCGCGCGCCATGGTGGTTTCGCGCAGCTGGATCGGGTTCATCTCGCCCAGGCCCTTGAAGCGGGTGATGTTGACCTTGGCCCGGTTGCCCTCGGCGCTGAGCCGGTCGAGGTAGCCGTCCCGCTCGGCCTGGTCCAGCGCGTAGAACACCTGCTTGCCGGCGTCGATGCGATACAGCGGCGGCATGGCGATGTAGACATGGCCGGCCTCGATCAGCGGACGGAAGTGCCTGAGGAACAGCGCGCAGAACAGGGTCGAGATGTGCAGGCCATCGGAATCGGCGTCGGCCAGCATGCAGATCTTGCCGTAGCGCAGGCCGGACAGGTCGCTGCTGCCCAGGTCCACGCCGATGGCCACGGCGATGTTGTGGATCTCGTCGGAGCGCAGGGCTTCGCCGGAGTCGGACTCCCAGGTGTTGAGAATCTTGCCGCGCAGCGGCATTACCGCCTGGGTGTCACGGTCGCGCGCCTGCTTGGCCGAGCCGCCGGCGGAGTCGCCCTCGACCAGGAACAGTTCGGTGATGTTCGGATCGGAGGAGACGCAGTCGGCCAGCTTGCCCGGCAGGGCCGGCCCGGTGGTGATCTTCTTGCGCACCACCTGCTTGGCCTGCTTCATCCGCGCGTTGGCGTTGGAGATGACCAGGGCGGCGACCTGCTCGCCGGCCTCCGGATGCTGGTTCAGCCACAGGCTGAAGCTGTCGTGCACCACGCCCTGGACGAAGGTGGCGGTCTCGCGCGAGGACAGGCGCTCCTTGGTCTGGCCGGCGAACTGCGGATCGAGCATCTTCACCGACAGCACGTAGCAGCAGCCCTGCCACACGTCCTCCGGCGTCAGCTTGAGGCCGCGCGGCAGCAGGTTGCGGAACTCGCAGAACTCGCGGACCGCCTCGGTCAGGCCGGTGCGCAGGCCGTTGACGTGGGTGCCGCCCTGGGCGGTGGGGATCAGGTTGACGTAGGACTCCGCCACTACCTCGCTGCCCTCGTTGAGCCACAGCAGGGCCCATTCGGCTTCCTCGCGCTTGGCGGTGAACTTGCCGACGAAGGGCTCGGCCGGCACCGTTTCGGCGCCGTTGAGCGCGTCCTTGAGGTAATCGGTGAGGCCATTCTCGTACTGCCAGACTGACTGCTCGCCATTGATCTGGTCGTCGAGACTGACGCGCAGGTTCGGGCACAGCACCGCCTTGGCGCGCAGGACCTGTTTCAGCTTGGGGACGGAGATCTTGGCGGAGTCGAAGTATTTCTCGTCCGGCCAGAAGCGCACGCTGGTGCCGCTGCGCGACTTCGGCGCGCTGCCGATTTCCTTGAGCTTGGACACCTTCTCGCCGTCGGCGAACTCCATGGCGTACTCGGCGCCGCCGCGGAACACATGCACCTCGAGCTTCTTCGACAGGGCGTTGACCACCGACACGCCGACGCCGTGCAGGCCGCCCGAGAAGTTGTAGGACTTGTTGGAGAACTTGGCGCC
>CAYWPB010000506.1:0-2701 GCA_964458725.1 uncultured Nevskia sp.
TGAGGTGTGCTGCGCCTTACTCGTTCTTCATCAGCTGATAGCCGATCGCCGCCGCCAGCGGCCGCGGCGTCAGGCGCACGCTGAATGCGGCCAGCCAGTTCATCCAGCCGATCACCGCGCTTGGGCGCCGCGCCAGCATCTTGCGCACGCCGGCGCGCGCCACCTCGGCACTGGTCATCATGGTCAGGCGGTGATACCAGGTCGGCTTCTGGCCGGAGACCTGGAGGAATTCGGTGGCGGTGACGCCGGGGGAGATCACGGTGCAGGACACGCCGCTGCCGCGCAACTCGTAGTTCAGCGCCTCGCCGTAGCTCAGCACATAGGCCTTGGTGGCGGCGTAGGCGGCATAGGTGGGCGAGGGTTGATAGGCACCGGTAGAGGCGATCTGCATGATGTAGCCCCGCCCGCGCTTGAGCATGTCGCGCGCGAACAGGTGGGTCAGCTCGGTCAGGCTGAGCATGTTGAGCTGGAGCATTTGCCGCACCCGCTCCCACGGCAGGTCCAGATCCCGGCCGAACAGGCCGAAGCCGGCGTTGTTGACCAGCACGTCCACCTCGAGGCCCTGCATGCGCACCAGGTCGTGCAGGGCGCGCGGCGCATCCGGCGTGCCGAGGTCCAGGGTGACGATGCTGACCTTGACCCCGCGCTGCTGCAGCTCGGCCTGCACCTGCTTGAGCAGGTCCTCGCGCCGCGCCACCAGCACCAGATCGCAGCCCAGGCCGGCCAGTTCGCGGGCGAAATCCACGCCCAGACCCGAGGACGCGCCGGTGACCAGCGCAGTCCTGCCGTGGAGCGGGCTCGCCCCGCCGGATGCCGTCCCCGTCATGTCCAATCAGCCCCTGGCCGCTTTTTTGCAAGTCAGCGTAACAGGTTCCTCTTACAGCGGTTTTGCACTTATCCGTAAAGTCTAAGTGACTGTTTAATTGGGCTGAGCCATAATTCGTTAGGGAAGGGAGGGGTTTCGCCCCCGATCTTTCGGAAGGCGCTTCTCAAAGCGTCATGATCTTCAGGGTGAGTCACCGATGATTTCGTCATGCCTGCCGCCGTCCGGCACCCGGCTGGGCCTTGCTTGCGCCCGCGCCCTGCTGTGCGGGGCTCTGTTGCTTCCCGTCCTGGCCGACAGCGCGCCGGCGGATGCGCCGGCCGACCTGATCGGCGTCTACATCAAGGCGCTGGAGGCCAACCCGCAGTACCAGGCGGCCGTGGCCGGTTTCCACGAGGCCGCCGAAGCCAAGCCGCAGGCCCTGGCCAAGCTGCTGCCGCAGCTCGGCGCCGGCGCCACCGCAGGCGAGCTGGACCAGTCGGTCAGCGGCCAGTTCTTCAAGGATGTGCTCAACAAGGGCAGCGGCGACGGCGTCAATGTCAATCACCGCGACCAGTTCTACCAGGTCGGCTACCAGGTGGCGCTGAGCCAGGTGCTGTTCAACTGGAGCCTGTTCAAGAGCTACGACCAGTCCGAGCTGAAGGTCGGGCAGGCCGGAGTCAAGGTCTACGAGGCGCTCGATGGCCTGCGCCTGCTGGCAGTGCAGGACTATTTCGACGTGCTGGAGGCGCAGGATGGCGTGCGCTTCGCCGCCGCCGAGCGCGACGCCGTGAGCCAGCTGCTGGACCAGGCGAAGAATCGCCTCGCCTCGGGCATGGTGACCGACGCCGAGGTGAAGCAGGCGCAGGCCGAGTACGACCTGTCCGACGCGCAGCTGATCGATGCGCGCAACACCCTCGACGTGAGCCTGAGCCAGCTGCAGCTGCTCACCGGCGGCCAGAGCTACGCGCGGCTCAAGCCGCTGGGCGAGGGCTACCAGCCGGCGCCGCCGGAGCCGAACCGGCTCGACGTCTGGCTCGATCGCGCCCAGGCGCAGAACCTGGCGCTGCAGGACAAGCGCTACGGCACCGAGATCGCGCGCAAGGAGATCGAGCGGCAGAAGGCGCAACGCCTGCCGACCCTAGACGCCAATGCAAAACGTACCTACGAGTACGCGGACGGCGGCATCACCAATGGCATCGGCGCCGGCAATAACCACGGCATGGATGAGGGCGTGTTCCTCAGCCTCAAAGTGCCGATCTACACCGGCGGCGCCATCAGCTCGGCGGTGCGCGGCGCCGAAGCCGGTCTGGAGCGGGCGCAGTTCGAGGAGCAGGCGGCGGCCAACGAGGCGCGCCACGGCACCCAGGTGGCCTTCCTCAACACCAGCTCGGGCCTGGCTCACATTGGCGCGCTGAACCACGCGGTGCAGTCGGCGGTCGCCGCCGAGGACGCCGCCACCACCAGCTACAACCTCGGCACCAAGACCTATTCCGACGTGCTGCTGGCGGTGCGCAGCCGTTTCCATGCCGAGCGCGACTACGCCGCGGCACGCTACGGCTACCTCCTCAACTTCCTCAAGCTCAAGCAGGCCGCCGGCGCGCTCAGCCACGCCGACCTGCTCACCATCAACCGCTGGCTGCAGCAGTAAGAACCACAGGCTCCCGATGGAAACGCCGCGTCACCCCTACCGCAAGTTCGTCTTCGTCGCCGCCACCCGCACCGCGGCCGGCCACTACAGCGTCACCAGCCCGCGCCATGGCCGCGCCTTCCGGCTGGAGCCGGCGGAGTTCGAGCTGGCGCGGCTGCTCGATGGCGACCGCGATCCGGCGCAGCTGCAGCGGAGCGCCGCGCGCCTGTTCGGCCGCGAGTTCGGCGCCGCCGAGCTGGAGCAGTTCG
>CAYWPB010000507.1:0-1754 GCA_964458725.1 uncultured Nevskia sp.
CCGGGCTGCCGGCCTACCCCTGGCCCGGCAAGGTGCGGGAGCTGTCCAACCTGATCGAGCGGTTGGCGGTGCTGTTCCCTGAGGGACAGGTGCGCGCGGCGGACCTGCCGGCGCGCTACCGCGGCCAGATGTCGGCGGCGAACTGCAGCGTCCAGGCGGTGGCGGAGGAGGACGACGTGGTGACGCCGGCGATCCTGCCGCTGCAGCCGGCCGCGGCGTCGGGGCCGATGTCCCTGCCGCCCGACGGCCTCGACCTCAAGGAATACATCGAAAACATCGAGATCAACCTGATCCGGCAGGCCTTGCAGAACACCTGTGGCGTGGTGGCTCACGCCGCCAAGCTGCTCAACACGCGGCGCACCACCCTGGTGGAGAAGCTGCGCAAGTACGGCTTGCATCGCGACCTGGCCGAGCGCGAGCAACTGAAGGCCTGACGCCATGACGTCGCGTATGCGCCGACAGAAATGCGTCGCGGGGCCACGGGCACGGGACTTGCTCGGGCGCCACGCAAGCGCGAAGGCGGTGCAGGAGAACGCAGATGAGTGACATTGGAATCAACAACGTCAACAGCGTGCTGGCGCAGATCCGCGCCCTCAGCGCGCAGGCTTCGGCGCAGTCGCAGAAGGCGGCCGCGGCACCTGCCCCGAGCGAGGGTTTCGGCACGCTGATGAAGGACGCCATCGGCCAGGTCAATCAGGCCCAGGGCGAGGCGGCGTTGAAGCAGCGCGCCTTCGAGCTGGGTGACGCCAACACCGACCTGTCCTCGGTGATGCTGGCGACGACCAAGGCGCAGGTGTCGTTCCGCGCCATGGTGGAGGTGCGCAACCGCGTCATCTCCGCTTACCAGGACATCATGAACATGCCGCTGTGAAGCACTGAGCCATGGCCGAACTCGCTGCCCCTTCCATGAAGCAACTGCGCGGACTCAAGGACCTGCCGGCGGTGCGCCAGCTGACGCTGCTGCTGGGCCTGGCCCTGGCGGTTGCCGGCGGCGCGGCGCTGTTCACCTGGTCGCAGCAGCCTAACTACGTGCCGGTGTACCCAGGCCTGGCCGAGAAGGACGCGGCCGAGGTGATGGAGGCGCTGCGCGCCTCCGGCACACCGGTACGTCTGGATCCCGCCAGCGGCAGCGTCAGCGTGCCCGGCGACAAGGTTTACGAGGCCCGCATGAAGCTCGCCTCGCAGGGCCTGCCCAAGGGCTCGGCCCAGGGCTTCGAGATGATCCAGCAGGACCAGGGCCTCGGCACCAGCCAGTTCATCGAAAACGCACGCTTCCAGCTGGCCCTGGAGACCGAGCTGGCACGCACCGTCAGCACCCTGCAGCCGGTGAAGGCGGCGCGCGTGCATCTGGCGCTGCCGAAGGCTTCGGCGTTCGTGCGCAGCCACGACAATGCCAGCGCCTCGGTGCTGGTGGAGCTGTACCCCGGCCGCCAGCTCGACCAGGGCCAGGTGTCCTCGATCGTGCACATCGTCGCTTCCAGCGTGTCGGACCTGGCTCCGGCCGCGGTGACGGTGATCGACCAGTACGGTCACCTGCTGACCCAGGCCGACCCGGACAGCAGCCTGGCGCAGAGCGCGATGCAGTTCGACCAGGCGCACCGTCTCGAGGCCGACTACGTGCGCCGTATCAACCAGTTGCTGACGCCGATGCCCCGGCCCGGCAAGGTCAGCCCCCAGGTCCCGGCCGACCTGGGTTTTCCCGTCCCCCGAGGAGCCCCCGGAAGCGTCCCGCGCATTGCGGCTCGCCATTGTCG
>CAYWPB010000507.1:1764-2695 GCA_964458725.1 uncultured Nevskia sp.
CAGCGCCCAGGTCGCGGCCGACATGGATTTCTCCGTCACCGAGGAGGCGCGCGAGAGCTATCGCCCGGATTCCGCGGTGGTGCGCAGCGAGCAGACCAGCGAGGACCTGACGCGCAACGGCAGCGGCGGCGCGGCGCAGGGCATCCCCGGCGCCACCAGCAACCAGCCGGCCGCCGCCGCGCCGGCCAAGCCGGCCGACCCGAATGCGAAGAAGGACACGAACGCCGCCGCTACTGCCAGCGCGAGCGCGGCCAACGACGGTCCCTTGTCGCAGAGCCGCACCAGCTCGCGCAACTACGAGCTGGACCGCACCGTCAGCCACACGCGCCAGCCGGTGGGCCGCCTCAAGCGGCTGTCGGTGGCGGTGCTGGTGGACAATCTTTCGAAGACCGATCAGAAGAGCGGCAAGACCGCAACCACGGCGCTGACCCAGGAGCAGCTGACGCGGGTCGAGGCCCTGGTCAAGGAAGCAGTGGGCTTCAGCGCCGAGCGCGGCGACAGCGTGGTGGTGCAGAACGCCTCGTTCATCGCCCCCGAAGTGCCGAACCTGGCGCCGCTGCCGCTGTGGCAGCGGCCCGAATTGCGCGACTACGCGCGCCAGGGCCTCGGCGGCCTGGTGCTGCTGGTGCTGATCCTGGCGGTGCTGCGGCCGCTACTGAAGAGCCTGATGGCGCCGCCGCGCCGCGTCGCGCTGCCGGGCGAGGCGCCGCTGCAGGCCGAACTGCTGGGCGACCAGCTCAGCCTCGGTGGCCCGGCCAAGGGCGGTACGCCGGCATACGAGCAGAAGCTGGCGGTCGCCCGCGGCGCGGTGAACCAGGACCCGAAGCGGGTGGCGCAGGTGGTCAAGACCTGGCTGGGCGAAGATGGCTGACGCCGGCGCGGTGCCGGTGGCGCCCGCCACGGGCCCCCGCCCCGAGCCGCCGGGCGACCC
>CAYWPB010000508.1:0-2686 GCA_964458725.1 uncultured Nevskia sp.
GCCTTCGTGGTCTCGACCATCACGGCCTTCGTCGCGGGGAAGTGGCTGCTCGGCTACATCCGCAGCAACCGCTTCACCGCGTTCGCGATCTACCGCATCGTGCTGGGGGCGGCGCTGCTGGTGCTGGTGCCGGCGTAGCGAGCGCCGGCCACTGCTCTCTCAGGACAGCGGCAGATTGAAGGTGTGCTCGATGAACTGGCCGGGTATGGTGGCGAGCAGGATCGCCTGACACTGCTGGGCCAGGTGCGGCAGCATTGCCGGCAGCCACAGCAGCGCCGGCAGCAGCGCCAGGGCCAGCACCGAGCGCGGCTGCCGCAGGTCGAGCTTGCGCAGATGATCCAGGGCCAGCGCCAGCAGCAGGCCGGCGATCCAGTAGCGCAGCAGGCCCCCAAAGCCGATCGAATCCAGTCCCATCGCGACTCCTCCCTGTCCGGCCGTGCGTGCACCCGAAAAGCGGGTGCCGCGGCTCTGCGTACAGGTTGGTACAGGATCGCGGCCGGACCCGGGCGCGACCGTCGGGCGGGCGGACGCGAGCGACCGGCGGAAGGGAAACTGAGAGTCGGTTCAGCTCGGCCCGTTCGGCGGGGATACGTGCCGGTACGGTCGATCAGTAGACCAGGGCCGCCGCATTGAGCACGCCGCCGCACAGCGAGATGGTGGCGGCGAAGATCGCCACCGACAGACGGTCCTCCTCGACGTGGCGCGTCAGGTCGCGGATCAGCAGGCGCATGAACAGGTAGACCAGCAGCTGCACCGCCAGCGCCACCAGCCCCCACAGCAGGAAATCAAGCAGGGTCTCGCCATGGGCCAGGGCGCTACCCACCGGCAGCACATAGCCGAGCAGCGCGCCGCCGAAGCACACCGCGGCGCTGGTGTTGCCCTCGCGGATCAGCTTCATTTCGTGCTGCGGCGTGATCCACAGGTAGATCGCGGCGAAAGCGATGGTCAGCAGCGCCGCCAGGCTCCACCACTCGACGAAGGCCGGCAGGTTGCTCAGGTACTTGTCCATGGTGGAACAGCTTGCGCCAGATCCTAGCGCAGCGCCATGCAGGCCGGGTTGCCGAGCTGCAGCACCGCTTCCTGGTCGAAGCGCGCCTTGTAGCGCGCAGCGATGTCGCGCACCGCCCCGTCGCTGGCGGCGTCGGCCGGGTGCACCAGCTGCAGCAGGTGCGTGCGCTCGCGCGCCACGCTGCCGTCGGCGTTGCGCCACTGGCCCTGTGCGTCGAGCACACTGAAGCCCTGCGGAAAGCGCGGCGCGATCTCCTCGCGCACGAATGCGTCCCACTCCTGCGCCGTCACCTCCGGTCCGTGCGGGCGGCCGCTGCCGAAGTACAGCTGATCCAGCACCGCGGCGCGGCTGTCCTGCGGGCACGGGGGCGCGGCGGCGCAGCCGGACAGGATCAGCAGCGGCAGCAAGCTCGCGGCAAGGGATTTCATCCTGGCGATATCAGGCGGGATCGCGCGCCTGCGTCAGCCGCTCGACGCGGCGGCGGCGCAGCTCCTCGCCCACCGCCACGCCCTCGAAGCCGTCGCGCACCACCTCACCGGCCTGCACCGCCGCGGCCAGCTCGCGCATGCGGCGCAGCCAGGCCACCTGCGGGTACTCGCACTGCGCCTGGCCGAGCCGGCCGCGCGCATCACACAGGCAGGCGTCGAGGGCCTGGTCGAAGAACTCGCTGCGGCGGAAGGCGCCGAAGCGCTCCAGCAGATCGAGCAGGGTCGCCGGGCGCAGCTCGCGCGCGCGATGCACGTTGAGATGGTCGCGCGTCACCGCCAGCGCCAGGTCGCGTTGCGCATTGGGCACTCGCAGCCGGGCCGAGCACTGCTCCACCCGGCGCAGGCCCGGCGATTCGTTGCGGCCGTGGACGGGCCCTTCCTGGTACGGCGTCGCCGCCTTGCCAAGGTCATGCAGCAGCGCGGCAACGCGCACCGGCAGCGGAAAGCCCTGGCGCGCCGCGACATCGACGCTCATCAGCGTGTGCACCAGCGTGTCGACTTCCGGGTGATAGTCGGCGCGCTGCGGCACGCCGGACAGCGCCGCCAGTTCCGGCATCACCCGCGCCAGCGCGCCAGCTTCGTGCAGCACCTGGAAATAGACGGCAGGACGATAGCCGTCGATGGCGCGGCCGTCGCCGCCGAGGGCGCGCTCGGTCTCCTTCCACACCCGTTCCGGCACCAGGGCATCGGCCTCGCCCTGTTCCACCATCTGACGCATCAGCGC
Organism: uncultured Nevskia sp.; assembly: GCA_964458725.1. GTDB lineage: Bacteria > Pseudomonadota > Gammaproteobacteria > Nevskiales > Nevskiaceae > Nevskia. The sequence goes on from CAYWPB010000508.1 coordinate 2,222, forward strand.
CATCGTCTCCGCCGCCACCGTAAAGCCCAGCGGTGCGTAGCGCGCGGCGAAGCGCGCCACGCGCAGGATCCGCACCGGGTCCTCGCCGAACGCCGGCGAGACGTGGCGCAGCAGCCGCGCCTCGAGATCGCGCTGGCCGCCGTAGGGATCGATCAGGCGGCCGTCACCGTCGCGCGCCATGGCGTTGATGCTGAGATCACGGCGGATCAGGTCTTCCTCCAGCGTCACTTCGGCGCCGGTGTGGAAGGTGAAGCCGTGGTAGCCGCGACCGGACTTGCGCTCGGTGCGCGCCAGCGCGTGCTCCTCCTTCGTTTCCGGATGCAGGAACACCGGGAAGTCCTTGCCCACCGGCCGGTAGCCGGCCGCGGTCATGTCCTCCGGCGTGGCGCCGGTAACCACCCAGTCGCGCTCCTTGACCGGCAGGCCGAGCAGCTCGTCGCGCACCGCGCCGCCGGCGAGGTATGT
>CAYWPB010000509.1:0-2683 GCA_964458725.1 uncultured Nevskia sp.
AGGCCTTGGCGATGCCGGCCACGGCGCGGTCGTGCTGCGCGGTGTCCTGCAGCATGACGTTGAAGCTGTCGATCTCGGCCGGGATCTGCGTGGTCAGCGGCGAAGCCTGCAAGGTCTTGGCCAGGTCGTCGATCACCGCCGCGCCGCTGTCCTGCTCGGCCTCGGAGTAGAACACGGTACTGCCGATGACCTTGGCGCCGCCGGCGCGCAGCTTGTCGAGCAGCTGCGCGTGCAGCGTGCGCGGCCACGGCCAGCGGCCGAGGTTCTGAATGCTCTGGTCGTCGATGGTGATGACCGCGATGCGGTCCGACGGCGTGCGGCTGCGCTCGCGCACGCCGAGGTCGTAGGTGGAACGCTCCAGTCCCTGGAAGGCGGTGCCGAAAATGCCGTAGGCGAAGACGGCGAACAGCGCCGCGAACGCCAGTGCCGCGAACCAATCGGAGCGAAAGAATCCTTGCTTCATCCCAATCCCCATCCGCACTTTCGTTCTTATCACCCGCATACTACAGTTTTTCCGGGGGCTGATAGCCCCCTATCTAAGGCAATACGGCCTCCAATGGCGAAATCCGTCACGTCTCGCAAAACCGTCTACCTGTGCCAGGACTGCGGCGCTTCCTTTCCGAAGTGGCAGGGGCAGTGCGGCGAGTGCGGCGCCTGGAACACCCTGGTGGAGAGCGTCGCCGCGGCGCCGGCGCGCGGGCGCGGCGCCGCCCTGGTGGCGGCCAGTGCGGTGCAAAAGCTGGATCAGGTGGCGGAGGAGGAGACGGCGCGCATCCCCACCGGCCTGTCCGAGCTGGACCGCGTACTGGGCGGGGGCGTGGTGCCGGGCGCGGTGATCCTGATCGGCGGTGACCCGGGCATCGGCAAGTCGACCCTGCTGCTGCAGGCCCTGGCGGCGCTGGAAGGGCGCCTCAGTACGCTCTACGTCACGGGCGAGGAGTCGTTGACTCAGGTCTCCCTGCGCGCGCGCCGCCTTGGCCTGCCGCGGCTGGACCTGCCGGTGCTGGCGGAAACCTCGCTCGAGACTATCCTCGATACGCTAGCCCGCACCACGCCCGGCTTCGTCGTGCTGGATTCGATCCAGACCCTTTACAGCGGCGCGCTGGAAGCGGCGCCGGGCTCGGTGTCGCAGCTGCGCGAATGCGCAGCACAGATCGTGCGGTACGCCAAGGCTCGGGGCTGCGCCATTGTACTGGTCGGCCATGTCACCAAGGAAGGCGCCATCGCCGGGCCGCGGGTGCTGGAGCACATGGTCGATACTGTGCTGTACTTCGAGCACGACGCCGGCAGCCGCTACCGCATCGTGCGGGCGGTGAAGAACCGCTTCGGCGCGGTCAACGAATTGGGCGTGTTCGCGATGGGCGACAGCGGTCTGCGCGAGGTGAGTAATCCATCCGCGCTGTTCCTGTCGCGCCATGAGCAGCCGGTGCCGGGCAGCGTCATCACCGTCACCCGGCAGGGCAGCCGGCCGCTGCTGGTCGAGGTGCAGGCCCTGGTTGACGGCTCGCAGGCCGGCAACCCGCGCCGCGTCGCGCTGGGTCTGGAGGGCAACCGTCTGGCGATGCTGCTGGCGGTGCTGCACCGTCACGCCGGCATCGCGCTGTCCGACCAGGACGTGTTCGCCAACGTCGTCGGCGGCATGCGCATCCAGGAGACCGCCGCCGACCTGCCGCTGCTGCTGGCGGCGCTGTCCTCGTTCCGCGGGCGCGCCGTGCCGCACGACCTGGTGGTGTTCGGCGAAGTCGGCCTGGCCGGCGAGATCCGCCCGGTCCAGGGCGGCGAGGAACGGCTGCAGGAGGCGGCCAAGCACGGTTTCAAACGCGCTATCGTGCCGGAAGCGAACCGGCCGCGGCGTAGCGTCAAGCTCGACATGGAAGTCCACGCCGTGGCGCGCCTGGACCAGGCGCTGGGACATCTCTAAGAACGACTCGGGGAACATCCATGCATTCGAACATCGAGCTGCTGCAGCGCTTCTACCTGGCTTTTTCGCGGCGCGACCACGTCGCGATGGCGGCCTGCTACCACCCGCAGGTGCATTTCACCGACGAGGTGTTCGACCTGCACGGCTGGCGGGCCGCGGCGATGTGGCGGATGCTGTGCGAGCGCGGTGCCGACCTGCGCATCGAGTTCGGCAACCTGCAGGCCGACGACACGCGCGGCCGCGCCCACTGGGAGGCCTGGTACAGCTTCAGCCTGACCCGGCGCAAGGTGCACAACGTCATCGACGCCGAGTTCGAGTTCCGCGACGGCCTGATCGTGCGCCACATTGACCGCTTCGACTTCTACCGCTGGTCGCGCCAGGCGCTGGGCCTGCCGGGCCTGCTGCTGGGCTGGACCGACAAGGTCCGCGGCAAGGTCAAGGCCACCGCCGCCTCCAACCTCGAGGCGTTCATCGCCAAGGAAAAGCTCGGCCCTTAGCGCGTCGCCGCGGCCGTGGCGGCGGTGCTGGGAGTGGCGGTCACCGGCCGGATGCGCGCGGTCTTTACCGCGTTGGCGCGGGTATCGGTGATCTCGATCTGGTAGTTGCCGACCTCCAGGCGCCGCCCCGGCTTGGGCAGCTCCTGCAGCTTCTCCAGCACCAGGCCGTTGAGGGTCTTGGGGCCGCCGGTAGGCAGCTTCCAGCCCAGGGAGCGGTTGAGCGAGCGCACCGTCACCGAGCCGTGCACCAGCACGCTGCCGTCGG
>CAYWPB010000510.1:0-2672 GCA_964458725.1 uncultured Nevskia sp.
AGGCGGCGGCCGAAGCGGTGAACAGCCAGCGGGGGGAGAAGGCCCGGCTGAGAACGCCGGACGGCGGGATCTTCACGATCTCGGCGGTGAGGGAGCTGGTCTGCACCCAGGAGCCCGCGTCGGGGCCGGCCGACAGGCCCGCCTCGATCTCCGGTAGCGAGGCGGCGACGATCTGCACGTCGAGCAGGGACATGAACATGCCCAGGGCCATGACCGCGAATACGAGCATGCGGGTACCCGGCGACATCGAGGCGAGCGGATCGGGGGCCATGGCCGGCTCCTTTACATGATAACTATAATATTATGATCATAATTTAATAAAAGAAGCCAGCACCGATTTGGACAAACGTTGTAGGTCGCTCTTCAGAGCCTGCCCCCGAGGTTCTAGTCGGGGAGCGACGGCGCAGCCGCCTGAAGGCCGATCTCCAAACCGTGCCGCGCCGCACTCCGCCCTGCCCGGCCAATGACGGCCCGGCCCGGCCGTGCCAACATGGCGCGGTCGACCGGGAGATTCCATGAAGCTGCGCCGCCTGCCGCCGCTGCCCGCGCTCGAGGCCTTCCAGGTGGCGGCGCGCGAGCTGTCGTTCCGCAAGGCGGCGGAGGCCCTGCACCTGACGCCGTCCGCCGTCAGCCACCAGATCAAAGGCCTGGAGGAGTTCCTCGGCTTCGCGCTGTTCCGCCGCATGAACCGCGCACTGGAGCTGACCGAAGGCGGCCGCGATTACCTGCGCGTGATCGGCCAGACGCTGGACGGCCTGCGCGAAGGCAGCCTGCACGCGCAGCAGCGCTACGGCCGCCATACCACACTGAAGATCAGCGCCGGCCCCTTTATCGCCAGCGAGGTCATCGTACCGGCCCTGCCCTCGTTCCAGCAGGAATATCCGCATATCGACCTGAACATCGAGACCAGCCTGCACCCGGTGGACCTGCGCCGCGAGGACATGGATATCGCGCTGCGATTCGGCAGCGGCCGCTGGCGCGGCGCGGTGGCCAAGCGCCTGCTGACCGTGCGCGCCGTGCCGGTATGCGCGCCGGCGATGGCGAAGAAGCTGCGCAAACTCAAGCCGGGCGACGTCAGCAGCGTCAGCCTGATCCATTCGACGCCGATGCCGGAGGCCTGGCAGCAGTGGGCCGACCAGGCCGGGGTCAAACCGCCCAAGCCCAAGGGCGATTTCTGGCTCGACAGCTACTACGCCATCCTGCGCGCCGCAGAGCAGGGCGTGGGACTGACCTTGGGGATGGTGCCGATCGTCAACCCCTGGCTGAAGCAGAACAAGCTGGCGATGCCCTGGCCGGACCTGCAAGTGGAGATCCCGCAGGGGTACTACCTGGTTCATCGCCCGGCCGACGAGGAGCGGGTCGAGGTGCAGGCGTTCTGCGCCTGGCTGTTCGACCTGCTGAACCGGCAGATCGCGGAAGCTTGAAACTCAGCCGGCTGCGGTAGCCCGCACCAGCAGGAGCAGGCCGGCGCCGACGGCAACGATTCCGGTCAAGCGCGCGACGCGCGCGCCGGCCGGGGCGAGACGCTCGGCGCTGATCGCCGCGGTCACGGCGGCCATGACGCGCAGGTCCATGACGCCGAGCACCAGGAGGATCGCGGTCGGACCGGCGCAGCAGCGGACGCAATGCAGGCCGAGGCGCAGGCCGTGCCGCCAGGCGTCGATGACATCCGGCGCCAGCCCGCGGCCAGACACCTGCCGGCAACAGGCCAGCTGGCGTGCCTTCCAGCGACTAAGCTGCAGCGCGCCGGCGGCAAGTGTGACGAGTCCGCACGCTGCCGGCATGGCGTGCGCCAGCGCCGGCAACCGCATCGCGGCTTCCGCCAGCGCCAGGCCGGCCGGACAAATCGCCGCGCCGATCGCAGTCCAGACCAGGAAGTACGCTGCGGCAGCAACTGCCGTCAGCCGATCCAGGTGCGTCACACCCGCAGCGCCGACTGCCGTGCGATAACGCCACAGCATCGGCAGCAGGGACGGCAGCATCATCGCGACCATCATCACCAGCCACATGCCGAGGAACGAGGCCGCGGCGCCGGACCAGGTATGGCCCGGCATCCGCATCCAGGCCATCGACATGGTCCAGCCGCCCGGCATCGCCATGCCGTCCATCGCCGCCATGGCGCCGCACCAGGCGGTGGTCGCCACCGCGCTGGCGGCGAACAGCAGGGCCGAGGTGGCGAGGAAGGCGCGCTGCCCTGCTGCAGCGATGGCGACAGTCACGGCCGGCCTCAACGCTTGCCGTACTCGTCGTGGCGGCGCCACCACGGGCCGCCGCTCTCGTTGCGTCCGAGCGGCGCGCGGTCGAGCCACTGGTACATACCCCAGATGCCATCCAGCCCTCGGGCGTAGGTGGAGTAGGTGTGGTAGATCACACCGTCCTGGAGCACGAAGCTGCTCAGGCCCGGCCTCTCGCGCACGAAGGTCGGGGCATCGGTGCCGCAGGTCGCGGCGAAACCCTTCACGATCGGCGGGAAATCGCTGGCCGAGGTGATGGGGTGGCCGCCGCGCTGGTAGTTGTACTCGACGTCGCCCTGGCGCTGCTGCTGTTCGGAGATCGAGACATTGAAGTCGTAGTTGAACTCGCCGCCGTGCGAGGAGGCCCAGGGGAAACTCCAGCCCAGGCCCCTCCTGTAGGCCTTCAGCTTGGCCAGCGGCGCCCCATCGGGTCCGCCG
>CAYWPB010000511.1:0-2672 GCA_964458725.1 uncultured Nevskia sp.
AGAACTGGTTGCCGTCGGTGCCTTCGTACGGGTTGTCGTACTGCACCGTCGGCGCCCGGCGCAGGCGCTTGATGCCCGGCGTGTAGAGCCAGGCGGCGCGGCCGGTATCGCCGGTGCCGGCCTTGTCCTGCAGCAGGATGAAGGTGCCGGCCAGACGCGGCGGCGACAGGGTCTGCGACAGGTAGCGCAGGAACTCGCCGCCGCCGTTGCGCAGCACCACTGGATTGCGTGCGGTGGCATAGTAGAACTTCACCTTCTCCAGGATCTTGGTGGCCTGGAAGCTGCCGTCTGGCTGCACGATGAACTGGTTGTTGTAGCGCACCACGGCGTCGCCGCGGTACTTGAGCTTGTGGTTCCAGACGACTTCGGCGCCGCTCTTCGGCAGCGGGAACGGGAAGCCCTGCTTGCAGCCGTCCGGCTCGTCGCTGCCGTTGAGTTTGCAGGCCGCGGCATTGGCGGCGGTGGCCTGGTAGATGAAGTCCGGAAAGCTCACCGTGCGGTGCGCCGGATAGACGTTCATCCTGTAATCGGGGTAGCGCTTGAGCAGCTCCTTGTGGCCCTCGCTGAGCCGGTCGGCGTACTGGCCATAGTTGGCGTGGGTGATGGTGAACAATGGCTTGTCGCCGTCGATCTGCTCGTCGTGCGGGAACTCGCCGCTGAGCTTGCCCGAGCGTGGACGGCCGCCGCTCCAGGCCGGGATGCTGCCGTCCTTGTTGGCACCCTGCTCGGCGCCGACCGGGGTCAGACCCGGACCCAGCGGCGGCAGGCCCTGCGCGACGGCGAGAACGGGAACGAGCGCGGACAGCGCGACAACGAGCAAGCGACGCATGGCGGTGCAACCCCTGTGCGAGAAACCCATATTTGGAATAAGCCTCGCGCAAGGTCCGCGCCAGGCGGGCGCTAGTTTACCCGCTGGACCGCGCCCGCCCCTGTAGTAGGAATCATCTAAGGACTCGGCCATTTGCCGGTGGGCGTCCCGCCCCCGCGCGCCGGCCATTGCCAGGCCGGAGGGTTTGCGCGAGGGTGTCACCCTTGCCCTAAAGCAACCGGACCCTCCTCTTGGCCAAGAAGAAGCCTTCCACCGCCGAAGCCCTGCTCGAGGCACATGTGCAGTTCATGCTGGCGCAGCTGCAAGGCCCGGCCCTGCGCGAACGCGTGGAGCGCGAAGTCGACGCCCTGCTCGGCGATGCCGAGCGGCTGCGGCTGGAGCAGGTGGTGACGCGCGAGGCGGTGAAGGAAACGGTGCGGGTCTACGCGGTGAAGCTGGAGCTGAACGCCGGCATTCCCGAGCTGGTCGCCGACATCGCGTAGCGGCTGCACGCGCACCCGGTCCACGCCCAGACGCGCCTGGGCGAGCTGCTGTCCGACCAGCAGTTCCGCGAGATCCTCGACAAGCTGCTGGAGATGCAGGAGCTGCGCGAGCGGCTGCTCGACGAGTCGGTGTCCAACCCGGTGTATTCAGCGCTGGCGGCGGACATCGTCTATCACGGCATCAAGGGTTATCTCAGCCAGAACAAGCTCACCGGCAGCATCCCCGGGGCCAGGACGGCGATGAAGCTGGGCAAGTCGGTGATCAGCCGCGCGACGCCGGGCCTCGAAGGCGCGATCGAGGAGCGGCTGAAGGGCTACGTGTCGAAGAACATCCAGTCCACCCTGACCGAGAGCCGCCGCTTCCTGCTCGACCGCTTCGATGCCGACTCGATCCGCGAGGTGGCGCTGGAGCTGTGGGACCGGGCCAAGCGCAGCAAGGTCTCGGCGTTCCGCGACTTCCTGCGCGCTGCCGACCTCGAGGACTTCTTCGTCATCGGCTACGAGTACTGGCACTCCCTGCGCAAGACCGACTGGTATGTGACCCTGATCGACGCCGGCGTCGACGGCTTCTTCGACCGCTACAGCGCCGTCTCGCTCGGCGAGCTGCTGGAGGAGATCGGCATCACCCGCGACATGCTGGTGGCGGACGCGATGCGCTTCGCGCCGAAGGCGATCGAGGGCCTGCAGCGGAGTGGGCTGCTGGAGGGGATGGTGCGGCGCCAGCTGGAGGGGTTCTACAGGTCCGGGGCAGGGGAGAAGATCGGGAGCTTGTCATCCTCAGGTCCACGAAGGGTCCGGGTCCCAGAACCTTCGGCGCCCTGAGGATTGCGCGCACAGGGGGGGCCCGGCCCGCCGGCGGCCACAGGCCGCCCTACCCTCGAGCCGCACGCAACCCGGCCTGGCGGCCGAACCAGGTGGCGTCGGCCAGCGACATGCCGGAGCTGTAACCGGCGCCCCAGCGCGGCAGGCCGCAGGCGGTGCGGCCGGCGGCATAAAGGCCCGGAACCGGCTGGCGGTCGGCGTTGAGCACCTCGCCGGTGGATAGCGTGTCCAGCCCGCCCAGGGTGAAGTGCGAGTAGAAGCACAGGTCGATACGGCAATCCAGGGCCACGAAAGGCGGCGCGGTGAGCGGCTTGAGCCATTTGGCGCCCTTGCGGAACAAGGGGTCGCGTCCTTCCGCGGCAAAGCGGTTGTAGACCTCCAGGGTCGCGGTCAGCGCGCCCTGCGGCAGCTCCAGGTCCTTCTCCACCTCCTCCCAGGTCTCGCCGGCGGCGGCGATGGAGATGTTGGAGAACTTGCCGAACTCTGGCTCGGCATAGGTCTCGTGGTCCTGCAGCAGGAAGATGCGGTTGCCTGCCTGC
>CAYWPB010000512.1:0-2667 GCA_964458725.1 uncultured Nevskia sp.
TCGTCGGCACCATCATCGGCAGCGGCATCTTCCTGGTGCCGCGCGAGATGATGCAGGCGGCCGGCTCGGCTGGGCTGGTGTATCTGGCCTGGATCGCCGGCGGCTTGCTGACGCTGTTCGGCGCGCTGACCTATGCCGAACTGGGCGCGGCGCGGCCGCACGCCGGCGGCGAGTACGTCTACCTGCGCGACGCCTACGGCGAGCTCGCCGCCTTCCTCTACATGTGGACCTGGTTCGCGGTGGCCAAGCCGGCGTCCATCGCCACCGTCACCATCGGCATCACGCGCGTGCTCGGCAGCTTCCCGGCGCTGGCCTTTTTACAGCAGCCGATCTTCGAGGGCTGGCCGCTGCTGTGGGCCCAGCCCGCCGCGATCGCCTGCGCCTGGCTGGTCACCGGCCTCAATGTTCTCGGGGTCAAGAAGGCTGGCGACTTCCAGCTGGTCTTCACCTGGCTCAAGGGCCTGCTGGTGCTGGCGATCTGCGCCGCCTGCCTGTTCGGCGGCCAGGGCAGCGCGGCGAATTTCCAGGCGGTGTTGCCCGGGGCGGTCGGCGGCTTCAGCGGCTTCATGATCGCGCTCACCGCCACTCTGTGGGCCTACGACGGCTGGAATGATCTAAGCATGGCCGCCGGCGAGGTCAAGGACCCGCAGCGCAGCCTGCCGCTGGCCTTGGTGCTGGGCGTACTGATCGTCGCGGCGCTGTACATGATGACCAATGCCGCCATCCTCTACGTGCTGCCGCCGTCCGACATGGCCAACTCGCCGCGCCCAGCGGTGGAGGCGATGCTGCGCAGCGCCGGGCCGTTCGGCGCCGGGCTGGTCACCGCGGCGATGGCGCTGAGCATGCTGGTGACGCTCAACGGCACGGTGTTGTCCGGCGGGCGCATCCCCTACGCCGCGGCGCGCGACGGCCTGTTCTTCAAAAGCATGGCGACGGTGCACCCGCGCTTCCACAGCCCGTCGGTGTCGCTGCTGGCGCAGGGCCTGCTCGCCACCGTGCTGCTGCTGCTGAGCGGCCGCTTCCAGGCGCTGTTCGAACTGGCGATCTTCGCCGAGTGGCTGTTCTACCTGCTGGCGGCGAGCACCATCTTCGTGTTCCGCCGCCGCGTCGGCGAGCCGGCCTCGCCCTACCGCACGCCCTGCTACCCGCTGCTGCCGGCGCTGTTCGTGCTCGCCGCAGGCGCCGTGTTGGTTTATACCTATGCCAGCAACCTGTGGCATTCGCTGGCGGGCACCGGCTTGATCCTGGCCGGCGTGCCACTCTACCTGTGGCTGAAGGCGCGGCGCGAGGCCGCACCCGAACGAGGGAGTACGCATTCATGAAACGAGCGGTACGCGTCCTGCTGGCCTGCGCCTGCATTCCGCTGGCGGGCTGTGTGGCGGTGGACACCCTGCAGAAGATCCAGTCCGAGTCGGCGTTCACGTCCGGCGGTCCCGCCGCCGAGCCGCCGCTGAGCGTGCTGGCGATCGCCGCCAATCCAGGCTACACGCCGGACAATGGTCCCGAGGCGCCGACCGCCGCCGGCGTGGAGCTGGCGCAGCGCTTCGCCCGCGATCTGGCGCAGAAATTCCCGGCGGACTTCCCGGACCAGCTGCGGCCTTACGGCGTCGCCGTCAGCGCGCCGGGCAAGGGTGTGCCCCTGCTGCGGGTTTACGTGTCGACGGCGCGCAAGCAGTGCTACGAGACGGCGCAAGGCGAATGCGAGACGGAGGCGCGGATCGACGGCAGCCTGATCGGCGGTTCCGGCAAGCGCGACTGGTGGTTCACCGAGTGGGTCACGCTGGACAACTACAACGACGGCACTTTCCGCCTCCTCTACAAGCTGCTCGCCGACGAAATGGCCAAAGCCCAGGTGGTCACCAAGGAGTAGCGGCCCCGCTTCAGGCCGCCGTATCGGCCTGGGTCAGCGCCCGCCGGTACGCCGCTTCGAAGTGCGTGGCGGTGCGTGCGCGGAGCTGCGCGAAGTTCTCCTCCAGCAGCAGCCGGCCGTCGCGCCATACCGGCCGCAACAGGTTGTCGCGTCCGGCCAGCGCCTCTTCCCGCACCGCCTCGCAGCCATCCGTGCCCTGCACCACCACCCAGCGCCCGGCCTTGCTGCGCTTGCCGGGGTCGGTGACCGGGTCCTTGTAGATTTCGCGCGGCTGTCCGTTCACCTCGCCCCAGCTCGCTTTCATTGCCCACTTCAAAGTGTCGCGGTCCAGCTTCTGCAGCAGGCCGCCACCCATGCCGAAGGCCAGGTTCTCGCTGCTGATGGCGCGCAGCTTCAGCGCCTCGAGGATGCGCGGCAGAGAGTGCAGGTCCACGCCGTCGCCCTGGATCATGCGGAGGTAGGGCGGCAGCACGCGATAACCCTTGCCGTTGAGGCTGTGGCCGAAGCGCTGCATCAGGTGTTCGATCACCCGCGGCACCACCGCCACCGGGTCGCCACTGTCCGGGCGTATCACGATGCGGCCGCCACAGGCCACGATGTCCTCGCGCAGGGCTTCGCCGACGAGATGATCCAGCGCGTTCCACACGTCGTAGCTGTCGACGACGAAGGCCAGCACCTTCTGCGGCCCGGCGAACTGCCGGATCATGTTGCGATAGGCGTCGACCTCGCCGGCCTTGCCCCAGCTGGTCATGGTGCTGTGCTCGGAGGCCGGGATGCTGAAGCCGGCCATCGGCTCG
>CAYWPB010000513.1:0-2649 GCA_964458725.1 uncultured Nevskia sp.
CGGCCCGATGTTCGGCCAGGTCGGCTTCTTTCACAAGTTCGCCGGCCGCGACTACGAGGACAAGCGCCCGCTGGAGCGCTACCGCGCCGAGTCCGAGCGCCTGCTGCGCGTGCTCGATACGCGCCTGGCCGGGCGGCAGTGGATCATGGGCGAGGAGTACAGCATCGCCGACATCGCCAGCCTGGGCTGGGTGCGCAACCTCATCGGCTTCTACGGCGCGCGCGAGATCGTGCACTACGACGATCTGAAGCACGTCCCGGCCTGGCTGGAACGCGCCCTGGCGCGGCCGGCGGTGCAGCGCGGGCTGACGATTCCGGCGCGGCCGTAGAAAGCGAAAATCCGCAGTTGTAGGTCGGCCTTCAGGCCGACTGTGCAGCGACGCCCGTCGCCCTGAAGGGCGACCTACCAAGCGCCAGAGCTACTCGCGCCAGAACGCCGGCGTCAGCGGCACCAGGATCATGAACAGCTCCAGCCGCCCGGCCAGCATGGCGAAGGTGCAGACCCAGGTCTGGAAGGGGTTGAGCGCGGCGAAGGTGTGCGCCGGCCCGACCGCGGCGAGGCCGTGGGCGCCGTTGTTGATCATCGCCAGCACCGCCGACAGCGCGCTGAGGAAATCCATGCCGCTGAGGATCAGCAGCAGGCTCAGCACGACCACGGTGATGGTATAGATGTGCACGAAGCTGAACACCGACAGCGCCGCGCGCTCGCTCACCACCTGGCCGCCGATCTTCAAGGTGTGCACCGCGGTGGGGTGGACCAGGGCGTAGAGCTCGCGCGCGCTCTGCTTGAACAGGATCAGGGTGCGGACCATCTTGATGCCGCCGCCGGTGGAACCGGCCGAGGCGGCGACGCAGGACAGCAGCAGCATCCAGATGCCGACGAACAGCGGCCAGCGGGCGTAATCCTGGGTGGTGAGGCCGCAGTTGGTGATGGCCGAGACGGCGTTGAAGCCGGCATGGCGCAGCGCCTGCCAGAAGCTCGGGTAGACGCCCTGGTGCCAGACGTACCAGGACAGCAGCAGCACGCTGCCGAGGGTGGCGAGGACAAAGGCGCGCGCCTCGATGTCGCGGCGGTAGGTCCTCAGGCTCTGGCTGCGCCAGGTCACATAGTGGGTGGCGAAATTGATGCCGGCCAGCAGCATGAACACGACCAGCACCAGCTCGATCAGCGGCGAATTGAAGTAGGCGATGCTGGCGTCGTGGGTGGAGAAGCCGCTCAGCGACAGCGCCGAGAAGGCGTGACACAGCGCGTCGAACCAGTTCATGCCGGCGGCGCGCAGCAGCAGGAAGCAGGTCAGGGTCAGCACGATGTAGATGATCCAAAGCGAGCGCGCGGTCTGCACCAGGCGCGGCGTCAGGCGGCTCTCCTTGATCGGGCCGGTCGCTTCCGCACGGTAGACCTGCATGCCGCCGATGCCGAGCAGGGGCAGCACCGCCATCGCCAGGGTGATGATGCCCAGGCCGCCGAGCCAGCACAGCTCGTGGCGCCACAGGTTCACCGCGTGGGGCAGCGCGTCGACGCCGGACAGCACGGTGGCGCCGCTGGTGCTGACGCCGGACATGGCCTCGAAATAAGCGCCGGTGAAGCCCAGACCGGGGATCGCCAGCAGCAGCGGCAGCGAAGCGGAGAGCGCGGTCAGGACCCAGGCCAGGGCCACCAGCAGGTAGCCGTCGCGCGACTTCAGCTCGCGCGCATAGGGGCGGGTGAAGCGCCACAGCGCCAGGCCGGCGACGAAATCCGCCGCCGCGCCGAGCAGGAACGGCTGCAGCGCGCCGTCGCCGTAGACCAGGGCGGCGCCTATCGGGCCGATGTAGGCGGCGCCAAAGGCCATCAGCAACAGGCCCAGCGGGTGCGCGACGTAGAGTATGTCCTTGAACAAGGAGGCTTTCCGGGAAATCCCCAGGGCGCAGTTTACATCGGGCCGGCCCCCGCCCGCGCCGTCGCCCTGGCCGTTGTGCCGCGCCGGCACGCTGTGCCAGAGTCGCGGCGGAACCTCCACGAGGAGAAGGTGGCATGAGCGGTACGAGCTCGGCCGAGGACGAAGCGGCGATCCGCCGCCTGGCGGCGCTGTACGCGCGCGCGGTGGACCGCAACGAGCCGGACACCATGGCCGGCCTGTTCGCCGCCGACGCGGTGATCGAGGGCCCCGGCTTCGTCATGCGCGGCCGCGAGGAGCTGCGCGCCATCCCCGGCATGCTGCGCGGCATGTACAGCCGCACCCTGCACCAGGTGCACCAGCAGACGGTGAGCGTGCGCGGCGACAGCGCCGAGGCCGAGACCTATTGCACCGCCAACCACGTCACCGACAAGGGCGGCGGCAGCGCCGAGAACCTGTCCTGGGCCATGCGCTATCTCGATACGCTGCGGCGCGAGGATGGCCGCTGGGTCTTCGTCCGCCGCCGCGTGGTCATCGACTGGACCGAGACGCGTCCGGCACAATTCGCTACCCCGCCCGTTGCGGGCGAATAAGCGGATCAGCCATGTCGGTCTTTACCAAGGTCAGCCACGCCGAGCTGCAGCAGTTCCTCACCCGCTATCCGGTGGGCGAGCTGATCGGCTTCCAGGGCATCGGCGAGGGAGTGGAAAACACCAACTACTTCGTCGACACCAGCGAAGGCCGCTGGGTGCTGACCATCTTCGAGCGGCTCA
>CAYWPB010000514.1:0-2634 GCA_964458725.1 uncultured Nevskia sp.
GGCCTGGCGGGGCGGCCTCTCCCAGAGGGAGAGGCGATGAGTCGCCTGCCGGCGGCTCAAGAAGTATTGGTGCCGGCGTCGACTGGTTCGTCGGCGCTACTACTCCTCCACCTTCCCGCGCAGCGCCTTGGTGCGCGCGTTCCGCGCCTTGCCCTCCAGCCGCTTCCGCTGCGAGCTGCGGCTTGGCTTGGTCGGCCGGCGCGTGCGCGGCACCACCGCGGCGGCGGCGATCAGCTCGCGCAGCCGCGCCAGCGCCGCCTCGCGGTTCTGCTCCTGGCTGCGGTGCTGCTGCGCCTTGATCACCACCACGCCGTCGCGGGTGATGCGCTGGTCGGCGCGCGCCAGCAGGCGCTCCTTCAGCGCCTCCGGCAGCGAGGAGGCGCGGATGTCGAAGCGCAGGTGGATGGCGGTGGAGGTCTTGTTGACGTTCTGCCCGCCGGAGCCCTGCGCGCGCATGGCGCTCAGCTCGATCTCCTCGAGTGGCAGGGTCAGGCGGTCGTTGATCTCGAGCATGGCGGCTATTTTGCGCCGGCAGGACTAAACTTCGCACCATGGACGAAGCCCGCCTGATTGAAGTCGAGACCAAGCTCGCCTACCTCGAGGAGACCGTGCAGGTGCTCAACGGGGTGGTGGCGCGCCAGCAGAAGCAGATCGACACGCTGGAGGCCCTGTGCCGCGAACTGGCCGAGCGCGCCCGCAACGCCGCCGAGGGCGTGTTCCGCGGCTCCGCCGCGGACGAAGTGCCGCCGCACTACTGAAGCCGCAACGTGCTATTCGACGCTGACATCCAGGGCATAGGTCCGCGCCGGCCGCGTGTCCGTGGCCCAGGGCTGGCGGTAGGCCAGGGTCAGCGCGCTGTGGCCGCGCCGCAGCACCTGGAACTCCATCACCACCGTGACCGGCGAGCCCGGCAGCGGGTGCTCGAGCGGGATTTCCGTCACCTTGCCCGGCCGGATCATGGTCAGGTCGGCGCCGGCCACCTGCCAGCTGTAGCCAGTGGAGGGGTTGGAGTCCAGCTGCACTCTGAAGCTGTTGCCGGGATGCAGCTGCACCAGGCGGCCGTTGTCCTTCAGGCCCAGGGTCGGCGGGGCGCAGGCAGCGCACAGCAGGCTGGCGCCGGCGAGCGCCGTACTGGCGACGTGACGGAACGGGCGGTGCATGGCTGGCTCCCCGGCGTTGCGGCTGGTCTCGGGTGCCAGCCTGTCCAGCATCATGCGCGCCGCCGCGGCGCGCTGTCGAGCACTGGCGTACAGTCCGGCGCAGCGTGGGGCCGCCGGTGAAGATCTGGGTCGACGCCGATGCCTGCCCGCGGCCGGTCAAGGAAATCCTCTACCGCGCAGCGCAGCGCCGCGGCATCGAGCTGGTGCTGGTCGCCAACCAGCCGCTGACGGTGCCGCGCTCGCCGCTGATCCGCAGCGTCACCGTGCCCAAGGGGTTCGACGTCGCCGACCAGTCGATCACCGCCTGGGCCGAGCCCGGCGACCTGGTCATCACCGCCGACATCCCGCTCGCCGCCGCCGTGGTCGACAAGGGCGTGCAGGCCATCAACCCGCGCGGCGAACTGTACACGCGCGACAACGTGCGTCAGCATCTGTCCATGCGCAACTTCATGGACAGCCTGCGCGGTGCCGGCGTGCAGACCGGCGGCCCCGACGCCTTCAGCCAGCGCGACCGCCAGGAATTCGCCAACCAGCTCGATCGCCTGCTCGCCAGGCACAAGCCGGCGTCCCCGCCCGCCTCATGACCACCATCCAGCTCGAACAATTCATCCACGCCTCCACCCAGGCGGTGTACGACTACGTCACCCGCCCGGCGCTGTGGAAGGAGTGGCATCCCGCCTCGCGCGGCGCCGACGGTCACGCCGCCGAGTCGCTGGCGGCCGGCGCGCGCTTCGAGGAGGACATCGTCTCCGCCGGCCGGCCGCGCCACCTGCGCTGGGTGGTGGAGCAGGCCGAGCCCGGCGTGCGCTGGGCGGCGAGCGCGGAGATGGAGGACGGCAGCACTGTCCACCTGCTGTACGAGTTCCAGGCGCGCAATACCGGCATGAACTTCAGGCGCACCCTGCGCTATCACGTCAAGCCGCTGCACCTGCGGATCGCCAATGCCTTGTTCGTGTGGCGGCGGGTGCAGGCGGAGTCGCGGTTGGCGCTGGGGAATCTGACGCGGCGGTTCAGTGCGATGCGGTGAGGCGCTTTGGTTTGTAGTTGCCGCGGAGATCCTTGGTTCGTCATTCCCGCGGAAGCGGGAATCCACAGTCGTAGCGCATCCTCCGCCACCTACCCCTCACCCTATCCCTCTCCCGCAAGGGGAGAGGGGACCATGGAGCCAGTGACGCTTGGCTTTTGATGTTGCCGTGCTGTGGCTGTTGACGTTCCCCCCGTTGGCGGCGCCGAGCACCGCAGCTCGTGGCGGCATCGGCCGGCGCGTGTGTTCGCGCCGGGCGAGGCAGGATGCCGAAGCGTCCGGCGTCAGGCCAGGGATGGCCTGTCGGCGGACCCCGCCACGAGCGAGGAGCGCAGGGCACCCTCTTATCGCGCTTCTGCTTCTGCGATAAGAGGGCGCCGGCTCCGGGGCGGCGCTTCTTTGGTTACTTTCTTGTCGCTGTTGACAAGAAAGTGACCCGCCTGAAGGCGG
>CAYWPB010000515.1:0-2629 GCA_964458725.1 uncultured Nevskia sp.
CGCCAGCCGGAGATCATCATCCCGGCCGCCGAGCGCGGCGATGCCCGCCACGGCCAGATGGTGGTGGCCGAGCTGGTCCAGCCGCCGGGCGAGCGCAGCCTGCCGGTGGGCAAGGTGATCGAGGTGCTGGGCGAGCACATGGCGCCCGGCATGGAGATCCAGGCGGCGATCCGCGCCCACAAGCTGCCGTTCGAATGGCCGGATGGTGTCGAGGCCGAGGCCGAAGCCTACGGCCCGGTGGTGACGACGGAACAGGCGGCCGGCCGCGTCGACCTGCGCGAGCTGGGCCTGATGACCATCGACGGCGCCGACGCGCGCGACTTCGACGACGCGGTCTATGCCGAGACTGTGCATGGCATCCGCGGCGGCGGCTGGAAGCTGTGGGTGGCGATCGCGGACGTCTCGGCCTACGTCCGCCCCGGCACCGCGCTGGACGGCGAGGCGCAGAACCGCGGCACCTCGGTGTACTTCCCCGAGAACGTGATCCCGATGCTGCCCGAGGCGCTGTCCAACGGCCTGTGCTCGCTCAACCCGCAGGTCGACCGCCTGTGCATGGTCTGCGAGATGCGGGTGGAGAAGGACGGCGAGATCGGCAAGTCCAAGTTCTACCCGGCGGTGATGCGCTCGCAGGCGCGCCTGATCTACGACGACGTCGCCGAGATCCTCGAAAACCCGATGGGCCCGGAGGCGCAGCGCCGCCCCGAGCTGCTCAAGCCGCTGCAGACCTTGAAGGCCGTGTTCGATGCGCTGTTCGCGGCGCGCGAGAAGCGCGGCGCCATCGACTTCGAGGGCACCGAGACCAAGATCGTGTTCGGCGCCGAGCGCAAGATCGAGAAGATCGTGCCGGTGAAGCGCAACGTCGCCCACCGCCTGATCGAGGAGTGCATGATCGCGGCCAACGTCGAGTCGGCCAAGCTGGTGGAGAAGCACTCGATGCCGGCGCTGTACCGTGTCCACGCCGAGCCCGATGGCGACAAGGTGGCGCTGCTGCGCGAGTTCCTGGCCGGGCGCGGCCTCAGCCTGGCCGGCGGCTCCACTCCCAAGGCCGGCGACTATGCCCGCACCCTGACCCAGCTCAAGGGCCGCGAGGACGCCGGCCTGGTGCAGAGCGTGATGCTGCGCTCGCTGATGCAGGCGCGCTATAGCCCGCAGAACACCGGCCACTTCGGCCTGGCGCTGACGCATTACGCCCACTTCACCTCGCCGATCCGGCGCTATCCGGACCTGCTGCTGCACCGGGCGATCAAGCATGTGCTGCTGCGGGCCAAGCCCAAGACCTTCACCTATACCCAGCAGCAGATGGAGCAGCTCGGCGCCCATTGCTCGACGACCGAGCGCCGCGCCGACGATGCGACGCGCGACGTCGCCACCTGGCTCAAGTGCGAGTTCATGCGCCACCGCGTCGGCGAGGAACTGGCAGGTGTGGTCACCAGCGTGGCGCCGTTTGGCCTGTTCATCGATCTGGAGGGGCTGTACATCGAGGGCATGGTGCACGTCTCCAACCTGGAGGGCGACTACTACGAGTTCGATGCCCGCCATCAGCGCCTGGTCGGCAGCCGCAGCAAGCGCGTGTACGCGCTGGGCCAGCGGCTGCAGGTGAAGGTGACGCGGGTCAGCCTGGACGAGCGCAAGATCGATCTGCTGATCGTCGGCCAGCGCGACGGCGCGGGGGCCAAGCATGGCAAACCCGGCAAGCAGCGCCACGAGCCGCAGGGCAAGCACTCGCCGCGTCACGAGCGCGACGAGGGCAAGGCCAGGGGCAAGCGCAAGAAACGTTAAGTAACGCACTGCGCCGAAGGCAGCCTGCCGCGCTAAAATCACGGTATGGCTGAGACCTATATTGGCGGTTTTCACGCGGTGATCGCCGCGATCGAGGAAGGCGAGCGCAAGCCGCGCGAAGTGCTGCTGGCCGATACGAGGCACGATCAGCGGGCGCGGCGCCTGCTGGACCTGGGGGCCAAGGCCAAGGTGACCGTGCGCCCGGTCGGCCGCGGCACGCTCGACCTGTACCCGCCGGGCCTCGCCCACCACGGCTTGCGGGCGGCGATCGAGGCGGCGGACGTGGCCGGCGAGGAAATCCTCGACGTGCCGGCCACCGCCGACCGCATGATCCTGGTGCTGGACGGTGTGCAGGATCCGCACAACCTCGGCGCCTGCCTGCGCACCGCCGAGGCGGTGGGCGTATCGGCCGTGGTGATCCCGCGCGATCGGGCGGTGGGCCTGACCCCGGCGGTGCGCAAAGCCGCCGCCGGCTCGGCCGAGCGGGTGCCGGTGGTGGCGGTGACCAACCTGGCTCGCACCCTGGCCAAGTTGAAGGAACTCGGCTACTGGATCACCGGCCTGGCCGGCGAAGCGGAGGAATCCATCTACGACGTCGATCTTACCGGCCCGCTGGCGCTGGTGATGGGCGGCGAGGCGGAGGGGCTGCGGCGGCTCACCGCCGACACCTGCGACCGCCTGGCGCGCATCCCCATGGTGGGCCGCATCGAAAGCCTCAACGTATCCGTGGCGGCAGCCGTATGTCTCTACGAAGCGTTCCGCCAAAGAAGCTAGATGCCAAGGTCGGGCAGGGGCTGAGCCCCATGCGCCGGCTGGCCGTGCTGGCCGGCTCGGTGACGGTGCTGCTCCT
>CAYWPB010000516.1:0-2628 GCA_964458725.1 uncultured Nevskia sp.
GCGCGCGACATCCAGATCCCGCAGATGCAGTTCTACAAGGGCAAGAGCTTCCGCAGCTTCGGCCCGGTCGGCCCATACCTGTGCCTGCTCGGCGCCGACGACGTGCACGTGCTGCGGCAGTTGCAGCTCACTCTCACCGTCAACGGCACGGTGCGCCAGCAGGACAGCACCGCGAACCTGGTCTACGGCCCGGCCGAGACCTTGACCGAACTGTCCGGCGTCCACGATTTCGAGGCGGGCGACCTGATCGCCACCGGCACGCCGGCCGGCTGCGCCCTGGCGGTGCCTTCGCCGGCGCGGCAGCGCATCGCCGCGCTGCTGCCGGAGCGGGTAAAGTGGCGCATCTTCTTCAAGCTGCAGTCGCGGCGGCCGCAGTATCTCAAGGAGAACGACCTGGTTGAAGCGCGCATCCGCTCCCTGGATGGCGCCATCGACCTTGGCATACAACGCAACCGGGTGGCGCAGGAGTGAGTCGATGACCCAGCTCGCAGGCAAAGTAGTGTGGATCACCGGCGCGTCCTCCGGCATCGGCGAGGCGCTGGCGGTGCTGGCCGCCCGGCGCGGCGCCAAGCTGGTGCTGAGCGCACGGCGCAGAGAGGAACTGGAGCGGGTGCGCGGGCTTTGCGCCGATCCGAACCAGGTGGCGGTGCTGCCGCTGGACCTGTCGGCGTTCGACGCGACGGGGGCGGCACGGCAAGCCGAGGCCTGCTTCGGCCGCGTCGACATGCTGGTCAACAACGCCGGCATCTCGCAGCGCAGCCTGCTCAAGGACACTGAAGTCCAGGTCTATCGCCGCATCATGGAGCTGGATTTCTTCGCGCCGGTCGCGCTGACCCGGGCCCTGCTGCCGGCGATGCGGCAGGGTGGCGGCGGGCATTTCGTGATGATCGGCTCGGTGGTGAGCAAGGTCGGGGTGCCGCTGCGCACCGGCTACTCCGCCGCCAAGCACGCCCTGGCCGGCTTCACCGAAGCGGCGCGCGCCGAGCTGTGGCGCGACGGCGTGAAATTCACCCTGGCCTGCCCTGGCTTTGTCCGCACCGAGGTGTCGAAGAACGCGCTGGAGGGCAGCGGCGCGGCTCACGGCGTGATGGACCCGGGCATCGAACGCGGCATCCTGCCCGAGGACTGCGCGGCGCAGATCTGGCGCGCCGTGGAGCGCGACCGCGAGGAGGTTTACATCGGCCCGGAGAGCCGGGTGATCCATCTCAAGCGGCTGGCGCCGCGCCTGGCCTCGTTCATGCTGAAGCGGGCCAAGGTTACGTAAGCCGCTTCGCCAGCGGGCGGATCGCCACGGCGAATCCCGCCACACTTGTCACTCCCAGCTTACGGCATCCGGTACTTAGTCTGTGTCACGGCCATCGCTGGTGGCCGCCAACCGACACCGGATCAAACGATCCGTACTGGAGAAGACGCAATGGACAAGATCGCAGTCTGGGGCTTCCGCTGGGCCCCGCCGTTCGCCCAGGGACTGGTGCGGGACCTGCGGGTGCGCTGGGCGCTGGAAGAGGCCGGGCATCCCTATGAAAGCCGGCTGATCGATTTCGACGAGCGCACCGGCGCTTCCTACCGTCGCCGCCAGCCCTTCGGCATGGTGCCGGCCTTCGAAGCGGACGGTGGGGCGCTGTTCGAGTCGGGCGCCATCGTGCATCACATCGCTGCCGATTGCGCTGCGCTCATGCCCGCCGATGCTCAGGCGCGGGCCGAGGTCGTCACCTGGATGTTCGCCGCCGCCAGCACTGTGGAGCCGCCGATCCAGAACCTGCTGGAGATGGACCTGGTGCACACCGCCGAGCCATGGGTGGCGTTGCGGCGGCCTGCCGTGGTGGAAGTGGTGAAGGCCCGGCTCGGTGCGGTCGCAGCCGCGCTCGAGGGGCGCGACTACCTGCTCGGGCGCTTCACTGCCGCGGACGTTTTGATGGCGAGCGTGCTGCGCTTCCTGCCCCATACCGACCTGGTGGCCGGCTTCCCGGTCTTCGGCGCCTTTCCCAAGCCCCTGGAGGCGGGGCCGGCCTTCCACGCCGTCTGCCGGCCGGTCTAGGAGTCGCTCGAGCTCTCGAAGTGCAAGCTGATCGGCCGCGCCGCAGAACGCACGCGTGTCTTCGAGGGCGGACGGATGACCGTGTCGCATCTCTTGCGAACCGACTTTGCGGAGGTCGGCGCGAGCGAGACCTTCTCCGAGGGGATCATCGACTTCTTGCGTGCGATCGAAGGGAACGAGCTCGCAGTCTTGATCCGCGAGCCGCCCCGCGACACCGGCCCGACGCGGCGTGTGTCGCTCCGATCGAGCATCGACGAGCTCGACGTCTCCGAGATCGCGCGGCAGTTCGGCGGGGGCGGACATCGACAGGCCGCCGGGTTCTCGAGCGAGTCGTCGGTCGACGAGATCACCGAACGCAACGCACAGGGCCTCATCCCCCCACCTGCCACCCGCAGCCCCTAGGCCGGCGGGCGTCGCGCTCGTCGACAAGCCGGCGGGCCCGTCGTCGTTCGCGATCGTCGCGCAGATCCGACGGGTGACCGGTGCTCGCACCGGCCACGCCGGGACACTCGATCCATTCGCGACCGGCCTACTGATCGTGTTGTCCGGTAGGACAACTAAGATCGCACCATGCCTCGTCGGCCTGGACA
>CAYWPB010000517.1:0-2616 GCA_964458725.1 uncultured Nevskia sp.
CTGTCCTACGACCACCGCGTCATCGACGGCGCCTATGCGGCGCGCTTCATCGTGCAGCTGGTGAAGCTGCTGCAGGATCTGCGGCGGCTGGCGCTGTAAACGACAAAAGCGATCTCACGCAAAAGCGCAAAGACAGCCAAGAACAGCAAAGGCTTTCCCTTAAGAAGATTTTCTTGGCTGTCTTTGCGTCTTTGCGTGAGGAAGGTTGTTGAAAAAAGGGGCCGCAACCGCGGCCCCCTTTTGTTTTCGGCGCCCTGTTTAGAACTTCACCACCGCCTGCGCATACATGAAGCGCCCCGGCAGGTCGTAGGTGGAGGCGTCGTAGCCGTTCAGCGAGCAGCTGTAGCAGACCGGCGGGTTGGCGTCGAACAGGTTGTTGACGCCGACGCTGATGGTCGGCTTGTACGGCACCGGCAGAGTCCAGCCGACCTGCACGTCGTCGTACAGAACCGAATGCAGCCGGTGCGGCGCATTGCAGACCGGGGTCTGGTCGGCGTTGCCGCAGCTTTCGTTGAGCGCCGAGATGTAGCGCAAGGCCCAGGTGGCGTTGAGATCGTGCAGCCCCCAGTTCAGCCGCAAGGTGGAGCGCCAGCGCGGGATGCCGCTGTCGTGCGTTTCCACGCCCACGCCATCCGGATCCGCCAGGCCGCTGTCGGTGCCGACGAGCGAGAAGCTCTCCACAAAGGTGGTCTGCCAGTTCGCACTGAAGCGGCCGAAGGGCATGCGCGGCCCCTGCCAGTTGATGCCGAGGTCATAGCCCCGGGTATCGAGCGTGCCGAAATTCGTCAGGATGTTGGTGAACTTGTTGATGTCGCCGGTGCGCGAGCGGGTGATGCCCCGGCAGAACAGCGAGGTGGACTGGCCGCTGGCGACGCAGCGGTCGAGCTGGGTCTGCGCATCGGGAGCGCGGATGCCGCTGTCGATGTGCTGCTTGTAGAACGTCAGCTCGAAGTCCGTCCGGTCCGACCAGGCCTGGTGCTCGGCCCAGGACGGGCTGTAGACCGCCCCCGCGGTATAGCTCTTCGAGGTCTCCGGTCGCAGGTTCGCATTGCCGCCGGTCTGCACCGAGATCTGGGTGTTGGCCTGCTCGAAGCTGTCGCCCGCGGTGGCCACGCCCAGCGCCTTGCAGTTGGCGACGGTCTGCGTGTCGGGCTTGGACGACAGGGAGCAGGGATCCTTGATCTGCAGATCCAGGCGCGCCAGGTTTCCGAACAGCTCGCCCACGCCGGGGGCGCGGAAGCCCTGGGCGAAGGTGCCGCGGATGGTGAGCTCCCGGATCGGTTCCCAGCGGAAGCCGAACTTGTTCTTCACGGTGTCGCCGAACGTGGTGTAACTGGAATAACGCGTAGCGACGCTCAGGTCCAGGCGCTTGGCAGCGGGCAGATCCTTGAGGATCGGCACCGCCAGCTCCAAGTAGGCCTCGTCCACCGAATAGGCGCCGCTGGTCGGCGTCGATGGCACGCCGTTGGACTCGCCGGCGATCACCACCGCATCCGGGGTATAGGTGCCTTGCAGGCGGCGATGCTCGAACCCGGTGGCGAAGTCCAGCGTGCCGGCCGGCAGGCGGAAAGTGCTGCCCGAGAAGTTCAGTGTGAAGTCGTCCAGATTCTGCGTGCTGCGGTCGTTCTCGGTGTACAGGATGTAGTTCAGCATGTCCTGGTTGATGCTACCCGGACCGCCGAAGACGTCCAGCGGCACGCAAGGCGCGGTGCAGCTGCCGACCGGGCCGAGCGCATTGGCAATATGCCGGATGTTGTAGGTGCCGTTGACGGTCTGGCTGGCGTTGTTGGCGCCGCTGACGTAGTTGACGTCCCAGGAGAACAGGCGGTCGAACACAGTGAATTCGCCCTCGAAACCAGTGCCGACGTAGCGGGTGTTCACGTCCTGGGCGAATACGCGCGGCCCCCCTTCCAGTGGACGCCGTCCGATCAACCCGAGATTCGTATTCGGGTCCAGCGTATAGCCGAAGGGATTGTAGGGATTGCTCACGTCCACGCCGACCGCATCGGCCAGGCCGCCGGTGCCCGCGCCGGGGCCGAGGAAGATCGGCTCAGGGGCCGCCTGATTGACCGAGCGCCGTGACTGGTAGAGGCCCTTCAGATACCAACGGATGTTGTCGTTGATCTTGTAGCGGCCCTGGCCGAAGATCGCGGTCCGCCGCGACGGCGTCAGCAGCAGATTGTAGGGCGCGTAGTTGAAGCGGTCGTCATCGCCGAACGCGTGATAGTCGCCCGGAAAGTTCGGCTTGCCGGCGACCGGCGCGGCACTGCTGTTGAGCGTGATGTCGCACTGCGATTGGCCGTGCTTGTCCAGCGGACAGAGCGAGCTGTTGGAGTTGTCCGGCGGCGTGAACACCAGGCGGCCGGTGGGCGTGGCCGAGCTGCCGCCGGCGTTGCCCAGGTAGGGAATGGGAAACGAGGACTGGTCCCAGGCGCTGGCGCTGATCTGCTGCTGTTGGAAATGATCCAGCGCGAGGAAGTAGTCGGCCTTGTCGGTGCTGCCGCCCAGCGAGAGGCTGCCCTGGTAGGTCTCGCCGCCGCCCTTCTCGTAGCGGCCCCAGTAGGCGTGCAACAGACCGCCATCCTGGCGCTTCTTGGTGATGATGTTGATCACGCC
>CAYWPB010000518.1:0-2605 GCA_964458725.1 uncultured Nevskia sp.
CCTCGATGATCTTGCCGTTGACGGCGTAGTGGTACCAGTACAGCAGCATCGAGCCGAGGCTGGCCATCAGCTTGTCGGCGATGTCGCGGGCGCCGGGGTGGTTGTGGTCGTCCTTCTCCGGCAGCGCGCAGCCCAGCGCCGAGACGCCGGTGCGCATCACGTCCATCGGGTGGCTGGCGGCCGGCAGGGCTTCCAGCGCGCTCTTCACCGAAGCCGGCAGGCCGCGCAGGGACTTGAGCTTGGTCTTGTAGGCCTTCAGCTCGGCCTTGGTCGGCAGCTTGCCGTGGACCAGCAGGTGGGCGATTTCCTCGAACTCGCAGGCATCGGCCACGTCCAGGATGTCGTAGCCGCGGTAGTGCAGGTCGTTGCCGGTGCGGCCCACGGTGCACAGGGCGGTGTTGCCGGCGGTGACGCCCGACAGGGCCACCGACTTCTTCGGCTTGGGACCAGCCGCGGCCGTGGGAGCTTCTTTGGCTTCACTCATGACGATTCCTATTGCTTTAGGGGGTGTTGGCTTGGAAGAGCTCTATGATTCTGGGCGCTAGTGTATCGGGAATGCGCCACCCGGACGGGTAAGCCACACTACCCTCACCGCGGGCGGCCGCAGTCTGCACGGCACCGCGGCGCCGTGCTTCGTCCGAAATGGCGAGTCGGCCGGCGCTCAGCGCCGGCGGCGGCGCCCGGCAAAGCCCAGGGCCGCGAACAGCAGCAGGGGCAAAGGCATCCAGGCGCCGCCACCGCCACTGCCGCCGTTGTTGCCGCCGCCACCGCCGCCACCGCTGGACGAGGCCGAACAGGAGTTGCTCGAGGCACTCGAGCCGCTGCTAGAGCCCCGCGAAGAAAAACCGCCCGCTACGGGCCAGCTCGTTGCAAGCGTGGTGACGTCAACCGATCCGAGACCAGTGACGGCATCGTAACCAGCGCCGGCGAAGTAGCCGATGGAGCCGCCACCTGACGCCGGCACGCGATTGTTACCGCTGGCAATGTCGTGGAACGCAGTCGGCGTACTGGTAGCGAGCGCGTACAACTGGACATTGGCATTGCCCAGACCGGACTGGCCGGCCTTGTCCGCCACCAGGGTGAGGATGCCCGCGAACACTGGCGAACTGAACGAGGTGCCGCCGGCGACGGTCAGGCTGGTGGCGGAGTCGTTGTCGCGGAAGCCATTGACGCAAGTGCCATGGCCGCTGCTGTTGGTGGTGCAGTACAAGTAGCCGTCGTGCATCGGGTCGGCCGCGACGGCAACGTCCGGGACGTAACGTGCATTGTCGGTCGGCACGCCGGCGCCGGTCTGCCAGCTGGGCTTGGCGAACTGGGTACTGCGCCCGCCGCCGCTGGCGGACAGACCGACGGTGCCGCTGCTGCCGGTGGCCATGCCAGTGTCGTTCCAGGCGACCTCAGGGATGTAAGACTTGGCGGAGGAAATCACGTCGGCACCACTGTTCTTCCCACCGGACCAGTAGGCACTGGTATTGCCGCCTTCGTTGAAGGTGGTGCCGCCGATGCCGGTCACTTCCGGCGAGGACGCCGGGTAGTCCACCGCCAGGCCGCTGCCCTGAGAACTTCCCGGCGCGTCGCAATCGGAGGCGCCGGAGTCGCCGGAGGAGGCGACGATGGTCTGGCCCTGTGAGTTGGCCGTTCTGAACCAGGCTTCGTAGGTGGCGATCATGCTGGCGTTGTTGGCCTCGCAATTGCCGTAGCTGACGCTGATCACCGGGGCTGCATTGCTGGTGACGGCGTAGTGCAGCGCATCGAAGACGTCGCCCGAGGCCCCGGAGTAAATGAAAAGGATGGCGGCATCCTTGGCGATGCCTCCGGTCCACTCCACGTCGATGTCCGACTCGGTCATGTCGTCGGAGCCGTTCTTGGTCTGGGAGCTGCCGGTCCCGGGCGCCAGTGTCAGCACGGGATCGTGCGCACAATCCACCGGCAGGCCCGCCGCGGATCGGAAAGCCCGGATGTCGCTGACATTGATGGCGGTCTGCCCCACCACGGCGATCTTGCGGCCGCTGCCCGTGGCGCTGGCATAGAGCGGATTGATGTTGTAGATGGTGGCGACGTCGCCCGGCGACAGGAAGGTGTTGCCGGTCAGGTTGGAAGTGAAGGCCGGCGCCTGGCGCAGGCGCGGCTTCGGCCGGAAGTCATCGAGGCCGCGCACGCCCAGCACCATGCCCGACAGTGCGGCCGGCACCGCGAGGTCGGTGGCGTTGGCGAAGTGATCCTCGTTGCCGACGCGGTAACGGTGCAGCTCGGTCTGGAACGCCGCTTCGAGGCGCGCCACGCTGCCGCTGAAGCGGATGTGATTGCCGCCGGAGTCCACGCCGTCGACGCTGAGCCCCTGCCCGCGCAGCCAGGCTTCGACCATCGCCAGGTCCGCCGCCGACAAGCCGAAGCGCTCGCCGTACTGCTGCGGCGTCAGCCAGGCATGGTAATTGGGCGAGACCGGATCCTGCTGCTGGCGCAGCAGCTCGTCCAGCTCGGCTTCCTGCGCCGGCGACAGGCGCAGGTCGATCGAAGCGCTGTGCAGGAGGGTGTCGCCATCAAGGCGGCCGCGGTCGTGCTCCCGGGGGCGACCAAGTCCATCCCCGAGGGATCGACGGTGCGC
>CAYWPB010000519.1:0-2598 GCA_964458725.1 uncultured Nevskia sp.
CCGCCCAGGCCGAGGCTCTGGGGCTCGAGCTCTGCGCACCACGCGCCGATTGGGCTTCCTACGAGCGCGTGTTCGGCGAGGAGCTCGAACGCGCCCGCCAGGCCGGGATCGGACAGGCCAACTTCGGCCACAACGCCCCGCTCCCCCCCACACCCGTCACCCCGTAACCGAAAAAATCCCTTTACGGACGCAGAGGGGAATCCAGTGGGAAAGCTCGGGGGGACCGGGCGGGAGCATCGCCACAACCGGCCAGGCAAAGCTGGATCCCCGCCCCTCGACAAGCTCGGGACATGCCTGCGCGGGGATGACGCCAAGGCGCAAATCCGCCACCGGCAAGGCCCGCCAGTCATTCAGCCCTCATTCACCCCCAGCCTCCTACAGTGCTCCCGTCCGCCGCCATTGGCGGGCGTGAATCAAGGAGGTTCGTGTCATGAAACGTACTGTGTTGAGCCTGATTGCCGGCGCGGGCCTGCTGGCCCTGGTGCCGACCGCGGCGCTGGCGCACACCGACGTCTCCATCGGCCTCAACCTGGGCGGCTACGCGCCCGCCCCGGTCTACGCCGAGCCGGCGCCGGTCTACTACGCCCCGCCCCCTCCGGTGTACTACGGCCCCACCGTGGTCTACGGCGGTTACTACGGCGACGGCTGGCGCCATCGCGAGTGGGAAGAGCACCGCTGGCACGAGGACCACGGCTGGCATGGCGGCCGCCGCTGGCATGGCGACGACGACGAGCAGTAACCTCAACCCGGCTGCAGGAAGAAGCCCGCTTCGGCGGGCTTCTTTTTTTGTGACGCATTGAAGCCCCCTCCCCCTGCGGGAGGGGATGGGGGAGGGGTGCGCAGGCAGAAATTGTGCACAGCGAAGCAAGTGCGCAACCCCTCCCCTGTCCCCTCCCGCAAGGGGAGGGGAACTCCACTCCTCACCGCCCCAGCAGATACCCATCCATACCGAACACGCGGCAGCGCCGCGGCGGGCGGTAGGCTTCCACAACGGACGCAACCGCCACCGGCGCCGCGGGATGCAGCGGCAGTGGCGTCACCTCCACCCGCCGCACGCCGGTGCGGAAGCCAAGCAGGCGGGCGGTCTTCGGCGTGAGGTCGATGATGCGGCCCTTGACGAAAGGGCCACGGTCGCGGATCACCACCTCGGCGCTGCGGCCGTTGTGCAGGTTGGTGACGCGGGCGCGGCTGCCGAGCGGCAGGTGCAGGCTGGCGGCGGAGTCGGACTCCAGCTCCAGCGGCGTACCGTCGGCCATGGCATGGTGCGCCAGCTTGCGGCTGTAGACCGAGGCCTTGCCACGCTGCGCGCCGAGCGGGCGGGTCGGCGCCGGCTGGCGCGCGGCCTCCGCCGTGCGCCCCACTGGCCGCGCCTGCGCGGTGCAGCAGCACAGCAGGCCCATGGCGAGCATCAACCAGGGCCTGGGCAGGGCGGCGTTCATCCGGTCTCCTTTCCATGGAGTGATCCGGACACCATAGGGGAAGTGCGGGCGGGCGTCACCCCGAGGCAGCTCGGGATGGCACAACGCCGAGGACTCCCCGCCGGCTTGCCCCCTCCCCCGCCCCGCCGTACCCTGCCACCACGCCGGCCGCACCCCTTTCGCCCATGGTCCAATACATCCCCATCTACATCGCCTCGCTGGTGGCGCTGGGCATGGCGGCGGCGTTCTACGGCGCGGACCGCGGCTCGCCGATCAGCCGCGTCGTCGCCCTGGCCTTCGCCGCCACCGCCGTGTCCTACGGCTTCGGCGTGCCGGTGGCCGACATGGAGCTGGCGCGCGGCGGGCCCTACTGGGGCTCGGCGCTGCTGGGGCTGGTGGAAATGCTGTCGCTGCTGTGCTTCGTCGAGTGGATCCGGCGCGTGCGCCGGACCATCCCGCGCGGGCGCTTCAACACGCGCACCGGCGACGTGGCGCTGCGCGTGGCGCAACTCGCCAGCGTGTTCTACGGCGTGGCCGGGCTGTTCGCGCGCGAGGCCAAGCAGCGCGATTTCATCGGCGGCCTGCAGAATGCGGACGCCTTCATGCGCCCCGGCTTCTGGCTGTTCGCGGCGCCGCTGCTGCTGGTGCTGACCTGCTGCGGCGTGACCATGATGATGCTGCTGCTGGTGCGCCGGCCGGAGCGGCCGGAGGCGATGCGCGTGCTGGCGGCGATCGTCTCCGGGCCGTTCCTGCTCGGCACCTTCGTGCTGCCGCACAGCGTGGGCGCGATTTCCATGGCGCTGGGCGAGATGATCTTCCTGGTGGGCGCGGTGCAGTACCACGTCCAGCAGGGCCACCGCGGCGAATTCCTGTCGCGCTTCCTCTCGCCGCAGGTGGCGCGGCTGGTCAACGAGCGTGGCCTGGGCCTGGCGATCCAGCACCGCCAGGCCGAGATCACCATCGTCTGCTGCGACCTGCGCGGCTTCACCGCCTACGCCCGCAGCCGCTTCTCCGGCGAGGTGATCGAGCTGCTGCGCAAGTACTACGACGCCGCCGGCGAAGCCGCCGCCGCGTTCGGCGCCACCATCAAGGACTTCGCCGGCGACGGCGTGCTGCTGCTGGTCGGCGCACCGGTGCACCAGCCCGACCACGCCGCCCGCGGCCTGGAGCTGGCACGGCG
>CAYWPB010000520.1:0-2595 GCA_964458725.1 uncultured Nevskia sp.
GCTCGCCCGCCTATTCACTGTGGCAAGAAATTCCTGGATCTGGGCGTAGCTGACTTCGCGGCCGGCGGCGACCAGGGCTTTGACGATTTCGCGGGAGCGGCGTGGGGAGAAGCGCCAGTCGGCTTCGAAGGCCACCACCAGGAAGCGGGCGCGGGTGTTGCGGAAGGCGGCGGCGAGGTCGTCGCCGAATTCGCGCGCGGGGTCGAAGTAGTCGAGCGCCTTGGTCATCAGCAGGTAGGTGTTGGCGTCGAAGCGCTCGACGAAGGCCTGGCCCTGGTGGCGCAGGTAGCTTTCCACTTCGAACTCGACGTCGAAATTGAAGTTGAGCTGGCCCTCGTGCAACACCCGGCCGAAGCGCTCGCGCATCGCCTGGTCCGACAGGTAGGTGATGTGCCCGAGCATGCGCGCCAGCTTGAGGCCGCGCGAGGGCACCACGCCGTGGGCATAGTAGCGGCCGCCGTGGAAGTCGGGGTCGGACAGGATCGCCTGGCGCGCGATCTCGTTGAAGGCGATGTTCTGCGCCGACATGCGCGGTGCGGCGGCGATGACCAGGGCGTGGCGCAGGCGGGCCGGGCAGTCGATCGCCCACTGCATCACCTGCATGCCGCCGAGCGAGCCGCCGATCACCGCCGCCCACTTGCGGATGCCGAGGGCGTCGGCCAGCAGGGCCTGCGAGCGCACCCAGTCGCGCACGGTGATGATCGGGAAGTCCGGGCCCCAGGGCGCGCCGGTCTCGGGGTCGATGGTGTTGGGGCCGGTGGAGCCGCGGCAGCCGCCGAGGTTGTTGAGGCAGACGACGTGGAAGCGGCGCGTGTCGATCGGCTTGCCCGGGCCGATGGCGCTGTCCCACCAGCCCGGCTTGCGGTCGGCGCCGGAATGGTAGCCGGCGGCGTGATGGTCGCCGGACAGGGCGTGGCAGATCAGCACGGCGTTGCTGCGCTGGGCGTTGAGCTCGCCGTAGGTTTCGACCATCAGCTCGTGGCGCGCCAGGCTGCGGCCGCAGTCCAGGGTCAGCGGCCGCTCGATGCAGATGCGGCGCGGCACGACCAGGCCGACCGAGTCGGCGCGGCCGTCCTCCGCGGCCAGTGGGGTGACGGCGCTCAGCTGAAATTCCCCAGTTCGGCCGCCAGCACGTGGACGATGGTCAGCAGGATCAGCATCACCGGGATCGGCGACAGGTCCAGGCCCGACACCGGCGGCAGGATGCGGCGCACCGGGCGCAGCAACGGCTCGTTGAGGCTGAACAGCACATTGGCGTTGGGATTGTTGACGCCGGGACCGACCCAGGACAGCAGCGCCTGGGCGAAGATGCTCAGGGCGTAGAGCTTGGCGGTGAGGTTGACGATGATCAGCAGCGCCAGCTTCAGCCCCATCGCCGGGCCGCTGGCGATGAACACCTCGGGCAGCACCGCGTTGAGGAACCAGACGTAGAAACAGGCCGCCAGCAGCAGCACCAGCAGGCCGGCCAGGTCCAGGGTATGCCAGCGCGGGATGAAGCGCGCCAACGGGCCCACCACCGGCTGGGTGGCGCGCCAGATCAGCTGCGAGATCGGGTTGTAGAAGTTGGCGCGGGCCAGCTGCAGCAGCAGGCGCAGGATCAGCACCGCCAGCAGGATGTTGAAGATCGCGGGGATCAGGAAGACGACGGCGTTCATGGATGCTCAGTTGCGGGAAGCGACCTGCTGCGCCAGCTCCTCGCCGCGCAGGCGGGCACGCTGGTCGGCGGCGGCAAGAGCCTCGCGGAAGATGCGGCTTAAGTCGGCCTGCTCAAGGTGGGCCAGCGCGGCCTCGGTGCTGCCGCCCTTCGAGGTGACCTGGGCGCGCAGGGTCGCCACGTCCTCCCCGGTCTCCTTGGCCATGCGGGCGGCACCGATGAAGGTGCTCAGCGCCAGCTGCGCCGCCACCGCAGGGTCCAGCCCCAGCGCCGCGCCCGCTTCGCGCAGCACCTCGGTCAGATGGAAGTAGTAGGCCGGGCCGCAGCCGGACAGGGCTGTGACGGCGTCGATCTGTGCCTCCTGCGTCAGCCAGCAGGTCGCGCCGGCGCAGCCCAGCACGTACTCGGCCTGGCGGCGCGCCGCCGGCGGCAGCGTCGGGTCGGCGTACATGCCGCTGATGCCGGCGCCGAACAACGCCGGGGTGTTGGGCATGGTGCGCACGATCGCCGTGGTGCCCAGCCAGTGCGCCAGGGTGGCGATCTGCACCCCGGCGGCGACCGAGATCACGGTGGCGCCGGGCTCGGGGCGCACCCCATGCAGGGCCTCAGCCATCAGCTGCGGCTTCACCGCCAGCACCACCACGCCGGCGCCACGCACGGTGGCGGCATTGTCGGTCAACACCTCGATGCCGAAGCGGCGCCGCAGGCGCTCGGCGCTCTCGGCGCTGCGCGTCGAGGCGCGCAGGCGTGCGGCCGGGTGGCCGGCGGCGAGCAGGCCGCCTATCAGGCTGGCAGCCATGTTGCCGCCGCCGACGAAAGCGATGAGTTCGTGCATCTGGAGCCAGATAATGAACGGGAGCGGGGAGGGAACTGATAAATTACATCCCCCTATGATAAGTGACGCCGATCCCCGGCACGAACCCGTGCACCCTCCCCAATCC
>CAYWPB010000521.1:0-2593 GCA_964458725.1 uncultured Nevskia sp.
CGCAAGGTGGTCAAGCAGATCCTGCTCAAGCCGACCGAGAAGACGGTCAAGGTCAACGAGAAGAACCTGGAGAAGTACCTGGGCGTACAGCGCTTCCGCTTCGGCCGCGCCGAGGAGAAGAACCAGGTCGGCCAGGTCACCGGCCTGGCCTGGACCGAGGTCGGCGGCGAGTTGCTGTCGATCGAGGCGGCGCTGTCGTCCGGCAAGGGCAAGCTGACCCAGACCGGCAGCCTCGGCAACGTGATGCAGGAGTCGATCCAGGCGGCGCTGACCGTGGTGCGCTCGCGCGCCAAGATCCTGGGCATCGACCCGGAGTTCTACCAGAAGCACGACATCCACGTGCACGTGCCGGAAGGCGCCACGCCCAAGGACGGCCCGTCCGCCGGCGTGGCCATGTGCACCGCCATCGTGTCCTCGCTCACCGGCATCCCGGTGCGTGCCGACGTGGCGATGACCGGCGAGATCACGCTGCGCGGCGAGGTGCTGCCGATCGGCGGCCTCAAGGAGAAGCTGCTGGCGGCGCAGCGCGGCGGCATCCGCCGCGTCATCATCCCGCAGGAAAACCTCAAGGATCTCGCGGAGATTCCGGACAACATCAAGGCCAAGCTCGACATCGAGCCGGTGCGCTGGATCGAGGATGTGCTGCGCATGGCGCTGGAACGCGTGCCCGAGCCGAAGCCGGAAGTGGAGGGCGGTGCCAATCCTCCTTCCACCTCCGGCGAAACATTGCGTCCGCATTGAGTACTGGCCGGCGGCGTCACATTCGCGCCGCCGGCTTCGCTGTAAAAAAAACATCTCGGCACATGCAAAAAACGTTTGTGCCATGGGGCCAAACGCTTCATTGACGCTTGCTGTCGGCGCTTGGTATAAAACCGCATCCGTTGCCGTATTGATCCCACCCTGGAACGCTTGCGCCAGTGTGCGCCCCGCTTTCGGGAACAGAAGGCACGGCCGAACAAACTAGCCACGCTACTCTCCGAACATCCGGCCCGAAAGCCATCACGCACAAAGGGGACTCACCCATATGAACAAGGCAGAACTGATCAATGCCGTCGCCGACAAGGCCGACGTTTCCAAAGCCGATGCCGGCCGCGCCGTCGACGCATTCATCGAAGTGGTCACCAAGGCGCTGAAGAAGAACGACAAGGTTTCCCTGGTCGGCTTCGGCACCTTCGCCATCCGCAAGCGGGCCGCCCGTACCGGCCGCAATCCCAAGACCGGCGCCCCGCTGAAGATCGCCGCCAGCAAAAATCCGTCCTTCAAGGCTGGCAAGGCGCTGAAAGACGCGGTAAAATAGTCGACCTTCGCGGGTGTGACGCCCCGCCGGGTGCTTAGCTCAGTCGGTAGAGCATCGCCCTTACAAGGCGGGGGTCGGCGGTTCGAGCCCGTCAGCACCCACCAGTTCGAAGCTAAGTTGTCAGAAGTAGATGTCCACGCGGAGCGGTAGCTCAGTCGGTTAGAGTATCGGCCTGTCACGCCGAGGGTCGCGGGTTCGAGCCCCGTCCGCTCCGCCATATAAAACAAAAAGGCGCTCGAACGAGCGCCTTATTTATTTCCGGACCCGGAACATCATCCAGACCTATGTTGCAGACCATCCGTGACCGCATGACCGGCCCCGTGCTCTGGGCCATTGTCGGCATCCTGATCGTGCCGTTCGCCTTCTTCGGCGTACAGTCGCTGCAGGGCGGCGGCGGGGGCGATCCCACGGTGGCCGAGGTCGGCGGGGTCAAGATCACGCAGTCGCAGTTTCAGCGCGAATACCAGGCCCGCTACCAGGAGCTGGTGCAGCGCATGGGCCCGAACTTCCATGCCGACGAGGTGCCGCGTGCCCAGCTGCGCGACGATGCGCTGAAGAATCTGGTCCAGGCCGAGGTGTGGAAGCAGTACACCCACGACACCGGCTATCGCATCGACGACGCCGGCCTGCGCGCCTGGCTCGAAGCGATGCCGTACTTCCAGGACAAGGGCCAGTTCTCGGCCGAGCGCTACAAGGCGGTGCTGAGCAGCGTCGGCCAGACGCCGGAGCGGTTCGAGGCGGCGCAACGCCAGCAGCTGCCGCAGGAACAGCTGCGCGGCGCCGTGCTCGACAGCGCCTTCGTCACCCCGCGCGAGGACGAGGCGGCCTGGAAGCTGCTGCACCAGCAGCGGGTGTTCAGCTACGTCAAGTTCGATCCGGCCAAGTACCAGTCCGCGGTCACCGTGAGCGATGACCAGATCAAGCAGCGCTACGAGCAGAAGAAGGACGGCTACAAGGCGCCCGAGCGCATCAAGCTGGCCTACGTCGAGCTGGCGCTGGACGAGCTGCCCAAGGCGACGCCCCCCACCGCCGATGTGCTGAAGGCGATTTACGAGGCGCGCAAGGCGGCTCTGTTCTCGACGCTGGAGCAGCGCCACGCCAGCCACATCCTGATCGCCTTCGGTGCCGACAAGGATGCCGCCAAGAAGAAGGCCGCCGAGCTCTACGCCAAGCTCAAGGCCGGCGCCAACTTTGCGGAAGCTGCCAAGGCCAATTCCGACGACCCCGGTTCCAAGGGCAAGGGCGGCGACCTCGGCTGGGTCAAGCACGGCATGATGGTGCCGAAGTTCGAGGCGG
>CAYWPB010000522.1:0-2587 GCA_964458725.1 uncultured Nevskia sp.
AGAACACCGTACGTCCCGCTTGTGACTGGCATTCGATCAGCCCTCCATGGCTGTGAATGAGGTATTGGGCGATGGGCAGGCCCAGGCCGGTGCCCTCGGCGCGCGTGGTGACCATCGGGTAAAAGATCTTCTCCATCATGGGCTGGGGGATGCCGGGGCCGTTGTCTTCGATGTCCATCTGGATCACCAGCCGGTGGCGGCGGCCGCCGATAGTGACCTGGCGGCGGGTGCGGGTGCGCAGCACGATGGTGCCGCGGCCATCGCGGTGGTGCGAAGCCAGCGCCTGCAGCGCGTTGCGGGCGACGTTGAGCGCGGCCTGGATCAGCTGTTCGCGGTCGGCCAGCACTTCGGGGATGCTGGGATCGTAGTCGCGCAGCACGGCGATGCCGCGCGGCGCCTCGGCCTCGAGCAGCTGGCGCACGTGCTCGAGGATCTGGTGCACGTTGACCATCGCCTTCTGCGGCAGGCGGTTGGGGCCAAGCAGGCGGTCGACCAGGTTCTGCAGGCGGTCGGCCTCGCGGATGATCACCTGGGTGTACTCGCGGTGCTCGCTGTCCGGATACTCGCGTTCCAGCAGCTGCGCTGCGCCGCGGATCCCGCCGAGTGGGTTCTTGATCTCGTGGGCCATGCCGCGGATCAGCTCGCGGCTGGCCTGATGCTGGGTCAGCAGCAGCTCGTCGCGAGAGATGCGCAGGTGGCGGTCCAGGGCCAGGATTTCCATCATCAGCCCCGGCTTGCCGCCGAGCAGCGGCGTGACCGTGCAGTCCACCGTGATCGGCTCCTCGCCGCTGCGCCGCAGCTTGAGCTCGCGCTCGATGAAGCCGCTGCCGGTGTCGAGTGCGCGGCGCAGCCGCGCCTCGTGCTCGCCGAAGCGCGGCACCGCCTCGGCCAGCGCCTCGCCCAGCGCGTGGTGGCGGCTGAGCCCGAACAGGCTCTCGGCGGCCGAATTGATGTAGGTGATGCGCAAACCATGATCGAGCGTGATGACCGCCGTAGTCAGCCCGTCGAGGATGGCGGCGGGCTGGCTCCGGCTAAGAACCGAGAATTTCATGGTTGGCTGCTCGCAAGATGTGCGCCAGCGGCGTAAGCGTGCAGTAAGCGGCGGCGGGCGGCCGCCCGCGGGGGTTCAGTGCTTGGCGATCGGCGGTTTGACGTGGACCGACACCGCGGGCGTGTGTTCCAGTTCGCGGCCATCGGCGCCGATCAGGGCGGCGGACACGCTGTGCTCGCCGCGGTCCACCCGCGCGTAGAGGAAGGCGGTGGACGGCGTCGGTTCCTTGTTCTCGGCGGTACCGTCGAGGTAGTAGACCACGCCCTCGCCGGGTTGCAGGCTGCCGGACACCGTCACCGTGAACTTGCCCTCGGCGTCGCGGATGGTTTCGTCCTGCGCCGGCGAGACGATGGCGAAAACGCCGCCGCCACCGGCTTCGGCTTTCGCCGGTGTCGCGGGGATATCTCCCAGCGGCGCGCTGGTGGGCGGGCTGGCGCTGTGGTTGTAGGTCTGCAGGTGCGGCAGTTCCGTCGGCTTGTCGCTCGGCGCCTGTGGCTTGTCCGAGTAGTGCACCACGCCCTTGTCGTCGGTCCAGCGGTAGACGTCGCCGGCGATGGCGGCGGAGCTGAGGCAGGCGAGGGTGACGGCGATCAGGATGCGCATGGCCGGCAAAATAGCGCGCGGCCGGGGCGCTGTAAACCGGATTCGGACGGCTTGTGCGAAGTGCAGCAAAAAAGCGCCCGCCGGACTGTCGCAAAGGCAAAAAGAAAGGCCCCCTTGCGGGGGCCTTCCGGTGAAACATCCGACTCCCGCTCCGCTTTTCAGCCCCCTTGAGTCAAGGGGGCGGTTCGCGAAGCGAACGGGGGTTGTGGCAAACCAAGCCCCGTTATTATTCGTTGTGAGCGCAGCTCACAGCGAATAATACATATCGAATTCGATCGGGTGCGTGGTCATGCGGAAGCGGGTGACTTCCTGCATCTTCAGCTCGATGTAGGCATCGATCAGGTCGTCGGTGAAGACGCCGCCGGCGGTGAGGAAGCCGCGGTTCTTGTCCAGGTGCTCCAGCGCCATGTCGAGGCTGTGGCAGACGCGCGGGATCTTCTTGTCCTCTTCCGGCGGCAGGTGGTACAGGTCCTTGTCCGAGGGCTCGCCCGGGTGGATCTTGTTCTGGATGCCGTCGATGCCGGCCATCAGCATCGCCGCGAAGGCGAAGTACGGGTTGGCGGTGGAGTCTGGGAAGCGCACTTCGATGCGGCGGCCCTTCGGGTTGCTGACGAAGGGAATGCGGATCGAGGCGGAGCGGTTGCGGGCCGAGTAGGCCAGCATCACCGGAGCTTCGAAGCCCGGCACCAGGCGCTTGTAGCTGTTGGTGCCCGGGTTGGTGAAGGCATTGATGGTCTTGGCGTGCTTGAGGATGCCGCCGATGTAGTACAGCGCGGTCTCGGACAGGCCGCCGTAGCCGTCGCCGGTGAACAGGTTCTTGCCGCCCTTGGACAGGGACTGGTGGACGTGCATGCCGCTGCCGTTGTCGCCGACGATCGGCTTGGGCATGAAGGTGGCGGTCTTGCCGAAGCTGTGGGCCACGTTCTGCACCAC
>CAYWPB010000523.1:0-2580 GCA_964458725.1 uncultured Nevskia sp.
TGCCGACGTAGTCCCACATGAAGGTGCGCAGCTCCAGCCAGTTGTGCGACACCACTACGTCCTCGTCGGAATCCGAGACGCGGCTTTCATCCCAGGGCCGGAGCGGCGGAGGTTCCGGAAAACCGGGCAGCTCGCGCTGCAGGTCTTCTGCCGCCGCCTGGGCGAAGGCCAGGCATTCGAGCAGGGAATTGCTGGCCAGGCGGTTAGCGCCGTGCAGGCCGGTGCAGGCCACTTCGCCGGCGGCGTAAAGTCCGGTGACGTCGGTGCGGGCGTGCAGGTCCGTGATGACTCCGCCGCAGGTGAAGTGCGCCGAGGGCACCACCGGGATCGGCTGGGAGGTGATGTCGATGCCGAGCTTGAGACAGTGCTCGTGGATCGAGGGGAAGTGCTCGCGGATGAAGGCGGCCGGTTTGTGCGAAATGTCGAGCCAGACGTGCTTGGCGCCGAGGCGCTTCATCTCGTGGTCGATGGCGCGGGCGACGACGTCGCGCGGGGCCAGCTCGGCGCGCGGGTCGAAGCGCGGCATGAAGCGCTCGCCGACGCTGCCGTCCGGGTTGGGCAGATGCAGGGTGGCGCCTTCGCCGCGCAGCGCTTCGGTGATGAGGAACGAACGCGAGTCGCGGTGGTACAGCGTGGTCGGATGGAACTGCATGAACTCCATGTTCGACACGCGGCAGCCGGCGCGCCAGGCCATGGCAATGCCGTCGCCGGAGGCGCCGAAGGGATTGCTCGAATACAGGTAGACCTGGTTGGCGCCGCCGGTGGCCAGGATCACCGCCTTGGCCGCCAGCGGCGTGATGCGGCCGCTGGGCCGGTCGAGCAGGTAGGCGCCGAGGACCCGCTTCGCGGCGCGGTCGACGATCAGGTCCACCGCCACCGCCTGCTCGCGGGCCTTGATGTTCGGATGCGCGGCGGCCAGGGCGGCAAGGGTGGTTTCGACGGCCCGGCCGGTGGCGTCGGCGGCATGCACCACACGGCGGTGGCTGTGGCCGCCTTCGCGGGTCAGGTGCAGGCGCTGGCCGCGCAGCTCGCCTTCCTCCTGGGTGAAGACCACGCCCTGCTCGATCAGCCAGCGGATG
The DNA here is from genome assembly GCA_964458725.1 of uncultured Nevskia sp. Lineage (GTDB taxonomy): Bacteria > Pseudomonadota > Gammaproteobacteria > Nevskiales > Nevskiaceae > Nevskia. Next base: position 1,080 of record CAYWPB010000523.1, read on the forward strand.
CATTCCGGACCGCGGGCGACGGTGAAGCGCACCGCCTCCTCGTCGCAGAGGCCGCCGCCGGCGACCAGGGTGTCCTGCACGTGGGCTTCGAGCGAGTCGTCCTGGTCGAGCACGGCGGAGATGCCGCCCTGGGCCCACAGGGTGCTGCCGCTGGCGAGCGTGCTCTTCGATACCACGGTGACCTGGTGGCCGGCCTCGGCCAGGCGCAGCGCGGCGGACAGGCCGGCGGCGCCGCTGCCGAGGATCAGGACTTCAGTGCTGGGGTTCACGCTGGCGGGGCCTGCCCTTGCATGCCGGAAAAACCGGGGTGGGTACCGCCTGTTCGTCTTGGTTTTTCCGGTGCAAGACCCACAGTCCCCTTCAAGGTTGCGGCGGTGCCGCGCTGCGGCCTTGCCGCAGCTTTCAATTGTAAGGCTCTGTTACAGGTATGGTTCTTCGTTACAATAGCGGGAAACCGCAGCAGACGGTTGCCTTGCAGTCGGGGCAGGGAGTTTATCCGGAATCCGGAGCGCCGGCCGCCCGCGAGGGCGGTAATGACATGGCTTGTGCATGAGCGAAGAACAAACAGACGAACAACTGGTCGCACGTGCACAGGAGGGAGACGGACGGGCCTTCGAGCTGCTGGTGCGCAAGTACCAGTACAAGATCATCCAGCTGGTGAGCCGCCTGGTCGGCGATTCCGACGCGCCCGACGTGGCGCAGGAGACGTTCATCAAGGCCTATCGCGCCCTCAGCGGCTTCCGCGGGCAGAGCGCCTTCTACACCTGGCTGTACCGCATCGGCATCAACACCGCCAAGAACCACATCGTTTCGCGCGGCCGCCGGCCGGCCAACCAGGACATCGATATCCAGGACGCGGAACAATACGGCCACACCGAACATCTAAGCGACGTGGACACGCCGGAATCGCTGCTGCTCTCCGAGGAGATCAAGCAGAAGGTGGCCGAAGTGATTGACAAGCTGCCCGCCGACCTGCGCCAGGCCATCACCTTGCGCGAGCTGGAAGGGTTGAGTTACGAGGAGATCGCCGAGGTGATGGACTGCCCGATCGGTACGGTGCGGTCGCGGATTTTCCGGGCGCGCGAGGCGATCGACGCGGTGGTGCAGCCGCTTTTGAACGAGTAGGGCCGGGGCGGAACCCCAGCCTGTGATGGCGTGTTTTCCGTATAGGTAATTTTTACCTAACGGGCCGTCTGGAACTTTTTACGCAGTCTGTGGTTTATTGCCTATACCTGAACGGCCGCTGAATGGGCCTGGTACCGGAATTGAGAAGCGCAATGTCGGAAGAACTTCTGTCGGCCCTGCTGGACGGGGAATGTACCCCGGGCGAAGTGAAACGCCTGATGGACGAGCTGGCCAGCTCGCCCGGGCTGAAGCAACGCTGGACCCGGATGTGCCTGGTGCGGGACGCGATGGAAGGAACCCGCGTGCCGGCCGTCTCAGACGATTTCTGCGCCGGGGTGATGGCCGCGATCGCGCAGGAGCGCAACGCCGTCGCGGC
>CAYWPB010000524.1:0-2579 GCA_964458725.1 uncultured Nevskia sp.
GCGCCATCTTGATGAAGCAGGTGCCGGCGATGACCATCAGGTCGGCCTGGCGCGGGGACGCGCGGATCACCTCGGCACCGAAGCGGGCGAGGTCGTGCGGCGCGGTGAAGGCGGTGGCCATCTCCACGTAGCAGCAGGACAGGCCGAAGTTGTACGGCCAGATCGAATTCTTGCGCCCCCAGTTGACCACCTTGTCCAAGGTGGTCGTGAGGACGGTGCGCTTGACCTGTTCCTCGATGTAGCCCGTGCCCTCGTTGACCCCCTTGGGGGTGGGGGAGCGGTGCTGGTTGGGGTCGATGCGGGTCAGCGAATATTCCATGCCGGCGCTCTACTCTGTATATAAGGAGTCAGGACTTGCGGGATGCTGCTGCTTCCTGCGCCTCGCGCAGGCGTTGCAGGCGCGGCTTCGGCGCCCAGTCCAGGCCGCCGAGGCGCCAGATGTAGGCCAGGCCCACCAGCAGCACCACGATGAAGATCAGCGCTTCGACGAAGCCGGGCCAGCCGCTTTCGCGCAGGGTCACCGCCCAGGCGTAGAGGAACACGGCCTCGAGGTCGAAGATGACGAAGAACATCGCCACCAGGTAGAACTTGGCGGAGATGCGCAGGCGGCCGCTGCCGACCGAGACCACACCCGACTCGAACGGATCGTTCTTGGCACGCCCGGTGTTGCGGCCGCCCAGTACCCAGGACAGGCCCAGCATCAGGAACACGACGAACAGCACCGCGCCGAAATAGACCAGGAAGGCCCAGTTCTGCGGTGAGCTTGGCAGGTTGTCGATCAGGAAGTGCACGCCCCGTTCTCTCGAATGGTTGCGCCTTGACGCCCATACGAAGTCGGGCGGAACAGCCCCGGGCGACGTTGGCGGCGGCTAAAAGTCAGATGGCGCGTATGATACGCGAAACGTTCCCCTGATCGCAGCTTGCGTGACACTGCCCTTCGTAGTATTGCCACAGTGACCGACATCGTCCTTCGTCTCAAGGCCCAGGAGGAGCGGCGCCTGCGCGCCGGCCACCTTTGGGTCTACTCCAACGAGATCGACACCGAGCGCAGCCCGCTCAAGACCCTGCCGGCGGGTGCCCTGTGCCGGCTGGTCGATTCCCGCGGTAAGCCCCTGGGCACCGCTTACGTCAATCCGCACGCATTGCTCTGTGCCCGCGTTCTCACCGGCCAGGCCGACGCGGTGATCGACGCCGACTGGTTCGCGCGCCGCCTGCGCACCGCAGCGGCGATGCGGCAGCGCATCTACGGCGACCAGCCCTGGTACAGGCTGGTCCATGGCGAGGGCGACGGCCTTCCGGGACTGGTCATCGACCGCTACGGCGACGTCTACGTGGTGCAGATCGGCACCGCCGGCATGGAGAACCTCAAGGGCCCGCTGCTCGATGCCCTGCAGGCCGAGTTCAAGCCGCGCGGCATCGTGCTGCGCAACGACTCCGCGGCGCGCGAGGCGGAGGACCTGCCGCAATACGTCGAGGATATTGGTGCAGTGCCGCAAACGGTGCTGATCGAGGAAGGCGGAGTGCGCTTCGAGGTCGCCATGCACGGCGGCCAGAAGACCGGCTGGTTCTACGACCAGCATGACAACCGCGACCGCCTGGCCCGCTATGCCCGCGACGCGCGGGTGCTGGACGTCTTCAGCTACGCCGGCGGCTGGGCGTTGCGGGCGCACGGCTTTGGTGCAAAAGAAGTCGCCTGCGTCGACAGCTCCGCCTCGGCGCTGGAGGCCGCCGCGCATAATGCCTCGCTCAACGGCGCCAAGCTGGAAACGCTCAAGGGCCAGGCCCTGGACGTGCTGCGCCAGCTCGACGTCGAGGGCCGGCGCTTCGACGTCGTCGTGGTCGACCCGCCGGCCCTGATCAAGCGCAAGAAGGACCATGCCGAGGGCCTGTCCCTCTACAGCCGGCTCAATCGTGCCGCCTTCGAGCTGCTCGCCCCCGGCGGCATCCTGGTGTCCTGCTCCTGCTCCTACCATCTTGAAGCGGCGGAATTGCAGCGCGTGCTGCTGCGCGAATCCCGCGCCGCTGGCCGCCGCCTGCAGATCCTCGAGCAGGGCGGGCAGGGGCCGGACCATCCAGTGCATCCGGCGATCCCGGAGACGCGCTATCTCAAGGCCTATTTCTGCGCCGCCTTGCAGGACTGAACCGGTACAATGTCGAGCGCGGCTCCGGCCGCGCCGCTCCCACGAATCCACCAGGCCGCTCCCCACGAATCCACCAGCAAGCCCGCATGCTCGTCCATCCGAATATCGACCCGGTCGCCCTCAAACTCGGCCCGCTGAAAGTGCACTGGTACGGGCTGATGTACCTGCTCGGTTTCTGGGGCGCCTGGTGGATGGGCACCATCCGCGCCGGCTGGCGCCACGTCAACTGGCCGCGCGAGCGGGTGGGGGACCTGCCGTTCTATTGCGTGCTGGGCGTGAACGTCGGAGGCCGCACCGGCCATATGCTGTTCTATGCCTATTGCCCGCAGGGTCACTGGGCTCGGGCTCACGATCCGCTCAGTTTCTTCCCCCTCTTGGCGCGGTTGGTCTTCTTCCAGCTTCGCTACATCCGGAAGGAATAGCCGTGGTCGCGAGAAG
>CAYWPB010000525.1:0-2573 GCA_964458725.1 uncultured Nevskia sp.
GACCCGGCTCCGGCGGCGGTTCGCGCCGCAGGGCATCGAGCCGGCGCTGCGCCTCCTCGGCCGCGGCGGCGTCGCGCTGCTTCTGCTCGCGCGTACGGCCATGGCGCACGCGGTTGGCCGCCGCCTGCGCTTCGGCTTCCGCGCGCGCCTTGCGCTTGCGCGCCTTGTTGAAGTTGATGACCTGCGCCATGCCCCCGCCCGCAGCTTGTTTTCAAACATTTTTACGCCAATCCAGGCCGTTGCGCCATTCGCCGGGGCCGTGCCGCGCAGTAGACTGACGCGATGCAGCAAAAAGATGCCGACGAGGACGACCTGCCGCCGCGGCCGCAACCGCCGCGCGACTCCGACTGCTGCCGCAGCGACTGCCCGGTCTGCGTGTTCCACCTCTACGACCGCGAGCTGGAGCGCTGGCAGGAGCAGGTCGACGAAATCCGCCGGCTGCGGCAGGAGCGGGCGCCGGGCTGATGCGGGCGCGGGCATCCCGTAAAATGCCCTTCTTCACCACCAGGAAATACGCGGGAAACGACATGGCAGCCGATCTTGAAAACACCCTCTACCTCGAAGTCCCCACCGGCCGCGTGGTGATCGAGATGCGCCCGGACCTGGCGCCGAACCACTGCGCCCAGATCAAGGAACTGGTGCGCAAGGGCTTCTACGACGGCATCCCGTTCCACCGCGTCATCGCTGGCTTCATGGTGCAGACCGGCTGCCCGCGCGGCGACGGCACCGGCGGCTCCGGCCGCAAGCTCAAGGCCGAGTTCTCGCGCGAGAAGCACGTACGCGGTATCTGCTCGATGGCCCGCGCCGCCTCGCCGGATTCCGCCGACAGCCAGTTCTTCATCATGCTCGGCGACTCGCCCCACCTCGACAACCAGTACACCGTCTGGGGCAAGGTCAGCTCCGGCATGGAGCACATCGACGCCATCAAGAAGGGCAGCTCCTCCAACAACGGCGCGGTCGCCAATCCGGACCGCATCGCCAGCTTCAAGGTCGCGGCCGACGTCAAGGCCTGATCAGCGCGCGGCCGCGTCCTGTGGCGGGCGCGGCTGCGGCTCGCCGCTGCTGCCCAGCTCCGAGGCATAGCGCAGCTGTCGCGCCTCCGGCCGCGGCTGGATCAGGCCGCGTTCGTTGCCGTCGCCTTTCACGTAGCGGTTGAGGAACGACAGGCTGTAGGACAGGATCGCCTTGCGGTCGGTGTTGTCCTGGTTGGTCCAGGCCAGGTGCCCGGCGTCGGCGAACTCGACGTAGTACTTCGGCTGCGGCGCGCTGTCGTAGCTGCCGCCGGGCTGCGCCACGAACGGCGTGATGGCGAAATCGTTCTGGCCGCACTGGAACATCACCGGCACGTCGACGCCGCTCCAGGTCTTGCGCACGTCGAACGGCAGGCTGTACGGCGCCAGCGCCAGCACCGCCTTCACTCCCGGCAGCTTCCAGCCCGGCCAGGCCCCGGCCAGGCCCAGCGCGGTGTAGCCCCCCAGCGAGTGCCCGACCAGGCCCAGCCGCGACCAGTCGGCGCGGTCGCGGAAGCGCGGGTCGTCGTAGAGCCCGGCGATCAGTCTGCGGATGTCGTCGGCGCGGTTGCGGTAGCTGGCCTCGTTCCACTGCTCCGGGTGCAGGAACATCATCTCCGTGCCCTCGAACCAGGGCGTGGTGCCGCCGTTGCAGGAGGCGTCGCGGTGGTTCGGCGCGAAGACGAGGTAGCCGGCCGCGGCGAAGGCCTCGGTCAGGCTGCGCGACTGCACGTCGCAGCCATGCAGGCCGTGCGAGAACACCAGCACCGGCTGGCGCCCCGGCGGCGCCGGATCGTGGGTCCAGGCGGTAACCTGGACGCCGTTGACCTTGAAGGTCTGCTCGCGCGCCAGCGCGCTGCCGGAAACCAGCAGGCAGGCGAGGAACAGCAGGAGGGAGCGGAGCGGGGTCGGCATGTTGTTGTCGGGCGCGCGGCGCCTGTTTCTTCAGACAGGCGAAGCGGGATTTGGTGCCGCGCTGCGGTTTTGTCGTCATCCCGGCGAAAGCCGGGATCCAGGGAACCCAGCGTGGCGCCGCAGGCCCTGGACCCCGGCTTTCGCCGGGGTGACGCTTGAATTTTCCTAAGCCCGCGCCTTGCGCATCAGCACGAACTCCTCCGCCACCGTCGGGTGCACCGCCATGGTCGCGTCGAAGTCGCGCTTGTGCGCGCCCATGGTCACCGCCACCGCCAGGCTCTGCACGATCTCCGGCGCCTCGGCGCCGAGCATGTGCAGGCCCAGCACGCGGCCGCTGTCGGCGTCCGTCACCAGCTTCATGTAGCTGCGCTCGGCGCGCCCGGCGAAGGCGGTCTTCATGGCGCGGAAGTCGGCTTCGTAGACCTGCAGCCGGTGGCCGTGCGCGGTGGCGGTTTCCTCGCTCAGGCCGATCGCCGCCACGGCCGGCTGCGCGAACACGGCGCTGGCCACCCGGCTGTGGTCGACCGCGCGCGGCGTGCCGCCGAATTCGGAGTCGACGAAGGCGCGGGCCTCGGCGATCGCCACCGGCGTCAGGTTGAGCCGGTCGCTGACATCGCCCACGGCGAAGATGTGCGGCACGCTGCTGCG
>CAYWPB010000526.1:0-2572 GCA_964458725.1 uncultured Nevskia sp.
TCCACCCAGATCAGCATGGCGGCGACGATGACCGAGCCGAACAGCAGCACCAGCGCCTTGAGGCAGGCGACGATGACGTCGACGACGTAGGGATGGTTTGCGAACCAGGTCATCATGCGGTCGCTACCTTCGAGAGCTTGATCGAAGCACCGGCCTCGCCGTAGACCATGCCGTCGATGCCGAAGGGCAGGCCGACGGTGCCGCGGGCCAGGGTCGGCAGCAGGCGCAGCGGCAAGCGTACGACGGAGCCCGGCAGGGCTACGTCGAGCAGCTGGTTGGCGCCGGCGCCCAGCGCCTGCGCGTCGGCCGGGTTGAGGCCGACATAGGGCTTGGGTGCGCGCTCGGCCACCGGCGCGGCGCGCGAGGACTGCTCCTCGCTGCCGAAGATGTGGTGCAGGGTCACGCTGCGCCATTCACCGGCTTTGGCGCTGAACGCTGCCGGAATCTTGTCGAAGTAGTTCCTGGCCGCGGCATGGGCCTGCGGGTCGAACAGGCGCACGCCGGCGTCGCCGCCGCGCAGGTGCCCGCCCACCTCGTCCTGGAACTTGTTCCAGGCCTGCGGCGAATTCCAGCCCGGAGCCCAGGCGAACGGGGTCAGCGCCGCCGGACGGTCGCCGGCCTCGCTGCCATGGTGGCCTTCCATCGAGAAGGCCAGCGCGGTGTCGGCGTCCTGGGTGGCGCGCGGCTCGTGCACCGACAGGTTGGCGCGCATCGCGGTGCGGCCGCTGTAGCGGTGCGGCTCGCGCGCGATCTTCTGGCCGTGCAGGCGGAACGCGGCGGTCGGCGCGGCCTTGGTGATGCCGGCCAGCTGCGGCAGTTCGGCGGCGCAGGCGGCGCAGACGTCGTCGAAATGCTTCCAGTCGGCGACGACGTTGTGCAGCTGGACGCGCAGGTCGCGCAGCCAGTTCCAGGCTTCGCGGATAGTGACCTTAGGGTCGTAGTAGGTGGCGTCGTAGACCTGGAAGTAGCGCTGGGCGCGCCCCTCGTTGTTCACCATGGTGCCGTCGCCCTCGGCGAAGCTGGCGGCGGACAGCACCACTTCCGCTTTCTCGGCGGTGGCGGTCATCTGGTGGTCGGCGACAATCAGTTTCGCGTTCTTCAGCGCGGCATCGACGCGGCCGGCCGGCACGCGGCGATACAGGTCGTTTTCCAGCACCACCACGGCGTCGGCGCCGCCGGAGACGAGGGCATCCAGCGCCTGGTCCAGGCCCGGGGCGTCCATCAGGGCCAGGCCCATGCTGTTGGCTTCCGGCACGACGAGACTAAGTTCGACGTGCTTGTTCTTGGCCTGCAACGCGCGAGTGATATTGGCGGCGGCGTCGATCACCGCCTCCAGGCCGGAGCCGGTGCCGGACACCACCAGCGGCTTGCTGGCGGCCAGCAACTTTTCGGCGATGGTCTTGGCCAGCGCGGCCACGGCCTCGTCCAGGCCGGTCACGGCCGGGGCGGCGGAATCGATCTCGTGCGCCACCGCGAAGCCCAGGCGCGCCAGGTCTTCCGGAGCGGCGCGCAGGGTGGCGGCGGCGATGTCGTCGATGCGGGTGGCGTCGACGCTGGCCACGAACACCGGGTTCTTGTCGTGCTGGCCGATGTCGGCCAGCGCGGCGGCCTGCCACTCTGCGATGTGCTTCTGGCCGGCCAGCGTGGTCTGGCGGCCGCGCGCGGTCTGGCGCAGGGCCAGCGCGATGCGCGGCGCGGTGTTGGTCACATCCTCGCCCAGCACGAAGGCGGCGTCGGCCTGCTCGATCACGCGCAGGGACGGGATGCGGACATGCCCCTCGCCGAGAATCTTCGCCACCTTCTTCACCAGCACGCCTTCGGCGGCGGCGTGGCCGTCGAAGAAGTTGTCGGTGCCGACCAGCTTGCGCAGGGCGTAGTTGGCCTCGAGGCTGGCGCGCGGCGAGCCGATGCCGATCAGCTTCTTCGCGCCCTTGAGCAGGTTGGCGGCGTGCAGCACCGCCTGGTCAGGCGCGACGGCGGCGAGCTTGCCGTCCTGGCGCACCAGCGGCTGGCGCGGGCGGTCCTTGCGATTGACGAAGCCGTAGCCGAAGCGGCCGCGGTCGCACAGGAAGTAGTGGTTGACCGAGCCGTTGTAGCGGTTCTCGATGCGGCGGATCTCGCCGTAGCGCTCGCCCGGGCTGGTGTTGCAGCCCACGGCGCAGCCCTGGCAGATGCTCGGCGCGAACTGCATGTCCCACTTGCGGTTGTAGCGCTCGCCGTGGGTCTTGTCGGTGAACACGCCGGTGGGGCAGACCTCGGCCAGGTTGCCGGAGAACTCGCTTTCCAGGATGCCGTCGGTCTCGCGGCCGAAGTAGACGTTGGCGGCGGTGCCGTAGACGCCCAGGTCGGTGCCGCCGGCGTAGTCCTTGTAATAGCGCACGCAGCGGTAGCAGGCGATGCAGCGGTTCATCTCGTGGTTGATGAACGGTCCCAGGTACTGGTTCTGGTGGGTGCGCTTGGTGAAGCGGTAGCGGCGCGCGGCGTGGCCGGTCATCACCGTCATGTCCTGCAGGTGGCAGTGGCCGCCTTCCTCGCACACCGGGCAGTCGTGCGGGTGGTTGGTCATCAGCCA
>CAYWPB010000527.1:0-2562 GCA_964458725.1 uncultured Nevskia sp.
GTGTGCTCTTCCGATCTCGAAAGCGGTGACCGGGATGATCTCGCAGTGCAGGGTCGACACGCTCAGCCCGCCGCCTTTTCCGAGGGGCCGGAAGCGACCACCGCCTTGAGGCTGACCGGGCTTTCCACGGTGAGGGTCTGCGCGGGGTAGGACAGCTGCACCCCCTCCTTCTCGAAAGCCCGGACCATGGCCAGATTGATCGCCTGCTGCGCGTCCATGTAGGTCTTGTACTCCGGCTCGCGCACCCAGTACACCACCTCGAAGGCATAGGCGCTGCCGCCGAGTTCCTTGAAGTGGGCGCGGTCGAAGCGCACTTTCTCGCGGCCCTCGATGATGCCGCGCACGATCTCCGGAATCCTTTCCAGCTTATCGGCGGGAGTGCTGAACGGCACAGTGAAACCGAAGGTGATGCACCGCTCCTGCATACGCTTGTAGTTGCGCAGGCGCGCCTTGAGCATGTCGCTGTTGGCGACGATCAGCTGTTCGCCGGTGGAACTGCGGATGCGCGTGGTCTTCAGGCCGATGTGCTCGACCGTGCCGGACAGCGAGTCCACGCCGATCGAATCGCCGATGACGAAAGGCTTGTCCATGACGATGGACAGCGAGGCGAACAGGTCGCCGAGGATGTTCTGCACCGCCAACGCCACTGCGATACCGCCGACGCCTAGCGAGGTGGCCAGGGCGGTGATGTTGACGCCCATGTTGTCCAGCACCAGCAACAGCACCAGGGTCCACAGCACCAGCCGGCCGAGGAAGCTGAATGGATCGAGGCTGCCAGCCGCGGCGGCCTGGGCGTCGGTGACGTGGTTACGCGAACGGGTGATCCAGAAATCCAGCAGGGCGCTGAGCCAGATGCCGAATTGCAGGAAGGCAGCGATGGTGGCCAGCCGCTCCAGCCACAGGTCCGCCTTGTGCGGCAGGTCGAGGAACTGGCCGCCGATCTCCACCGCGACCACCAGCAGCAGCCACAGCCGGGTGGCCTGGGCCACCTTGACCATGGCGCTGTAGATCTGCCGCTCGCTGCTCCGCGCCAGCACCGACAGGCGCTTGATCACCTGGCGCCGCAGCACGGTGGACAGCAGGCCCAGGCCGAGGACCACGCCGACGGCGATCAGCCAGTCGTGCAGGGAGTTGTGCAACAGGGTGCGGTCGAGTTGCAGCAGGTCTTTGATCGAGGAATTCATGTCGGGACGAAGGCCCGCAGGTGGGACAGGCGGGTTTCGGCTACATTATCCCTCAAGTCCGCGGCGCCTCCCAAAGCCCGGCGCCTTGCGGTTCCGGAACCCCGAATGCGTACCATCACTGTCAAGCACACCATCAAGGCACCGCCGGAGAAGATTTTCGACGTCCTCTCTGACCACGCCAACTACAAGCAGTTTCCCGGCGTCACCGCTTCACGCTTGGTGCAGCCGGGCAAGCGCGAGAAGAACGGCATCGGCGCGGTGCGCCAGATCGAGGTGGGCCGTGCCCGCTTCGTCGAGCTGATCACACGCTACAAGCGGCCGACGCGGCTGGACTATCGCATCGTCAAGTCCTTCCCGCCCGTGCAGCACCAGGGCGGCAGCATCACACTCGAAGCAGGCCCGGACGGGACCCTGGTCACCTGGACCTCGACTATCCGGCTCAAGCTGCCGGTGGTGGGCGGCCTGCTGACACCGCTGCTGACGGCGCAGCTGTCGAAGGGCTTCCTGCACACGCTGAAGGCGGTCGAGAAGAAGCTCGCCGCCTGAACAGTTTTCAAATGCCCAGCGCCACCCGCCAGGCGATGGTCGCCAGCACGCCGGCGGTCAAGGTGGCGCGTAGAGTGAAGTAGCCGCTGAGCGGGTCGATGGTGCGCTCGCGCCAGATCTCGGCCAGCACCAGCAGGACGAACACCCCGGCCAGCGCGAACAGGGCATGACGGAAAGAAAGCGCCAGCGCACCCCAGGCCAGCAGCATCAACAGGCCCGACAGCGCCATGCCGAGCTGGCCCTGCGGCCCCTCCGCCACCAGCAGGGCCATGCCCCAGAAAGTGCCGGCCATGAACGAAGCGATCAGACCGGCGTAGAGCAGCCACACGTGATCCAGCCAGGGCGGCGCAGTCTGCGGGGAAAAGGTCAGCCAGGCCGGGCCGGCCAGGAACGGGATCAGCCCGGCGTACCCCAGCACGAACACCATGGGCGGCAATCGCATGACGCTCTCCGGCGGTGTGGCCCGCGTATTATGCCCGCAACCCATCGCCGGCCGTCCGCATGAAATCCCACCGCAAGGAACTCTGGTTCGACACCCCGGCCCGCACGGCCTTTCTCAACATCACGCCGCAGGTAGAGGAAGCGTTGCATGACAGCGGCGTGCGCGAGGGTCTGTGCCTGGTCAATGCCATGCACATCTCGGCCTCGGTCTTCATCAACGACGACGAGCGTGGCCTGCATCAGGACTTCGCTCGCTGGCTGGAGCAGCTGGCCCCGCACGAGCCGGTGCGGCAATGGCGCCACAACGACACCGGCGAGGACAACGCCGACCCGCACCTCAAGCGCCAGCTGATGGGCCGCGAGGTGGTGGTGGCGACCCCCCCAGGTAAGC
>CAYWPB010000528.1:0-2560 GCA_964458725.1 uncultured Nevskia sp.
GTCAACTGGAACCGCCAGACCACCGGTGCTTCCAGCGCCGCGCCGTTCGGCGGCACCGGCGCTTCCGGCAACCACCGTCCCTCCGCCTTTTACGCCGCCGACTACTGCGCCTACCCGGTCGCCTCGATCGAGTCGGCCGCCTGCGAACTGCCGGCGCAGCTGGTGCCGGGAATCACGTTGTGAGCACCATCGAAGCGAACTTCGACGGCCTGGTCGGGCCGACCCACAACTACGCCGGACTGGCGCAGGGCAACGTCGCCTCGGCCAAGAACGCCGAGCAGCCTTCCGATCCGCGCAGCGCGGTGCTGCAGGGCCTGGCCAAGATGAAGGCGCTGGCCGACCTCGGCATGGCCCAGGGCGTGCTGCCGCCGCAGGAGCGGCCGCACCTCCCTACGCTGAAGCGGCTGGGTTTTTCCGGCAAGGAAGCGGAGGTGCTGGCCAAGGCGCACCGCGAGGCGCCCGGCCTGCTGGCGGCGATGTCCTCGGCCTCGTCGATGTGGACCGCGAACGCCGCGACAGTGTCGCCGTCCGCTGACTGCGCCGACGGCCGCGTCCACTTCACCCCGGCCAACCTCGCCACCCATCTGCATCGCGCGATCGAGCCGGAGACCACGGCGCGCGCGCTGAGCGCGATTTTCGCCGACGACCGGCACTTCGCCCATCACGAGGCCCTGCCGGCGACACCACAGATGGGCGACGAAGGCGCGGCCAACCACACCCGCCTGTGCGGCGACTACGGCAACCCGGGCCTGGAGCTGTTCGTCTACGGCGCCGCCGGCGAAGACCGGCCGCGCCCGAAGAAATATCCGGCGCGCCAGACCCTGGCCGCCTCCGAGGCGGTGGCCCGCCTGCACCAGCTCGATCCGGCGCGGGTGCACTATGCGCAGCAGAAGCCGGAGGTGATCGACCAGGGCGTGTTCCACAACGACGTCATCGCCGTCGGCAACCGCGAGGTGCTGCTGTACCACGAGCAGGCTTTCAGCGATCCCGCCGCGGTGCGCCAATGGATCAGCCGCGGCCTGAAGGGATCCAGGGAAGCGGTGTTCCTGGAGATCAAGGACGCCGAGGTGCCGGTCGAGGACGCGGTCCACTCCTACCTGTTCAACAGCCAGCTGATCTGCCCGCCGGATGGCTCGATGTGGATCGTCGCCGCGCACGAGTGCGAGGAGAACCCGAAGGTCTGGGCCGCGATGCAACGCCTGGTTCGCGACGGGTCCAACCCCATCGCCGGGGTCAAGGTGTTCGACCTGCGCCAGTCGATGCGCAACGGCGGCGGCCCGGCCTGCCTGCGCCTGCGGGTGGCGCTGGACCCGGCACAGCACGCCGCGGTCAATCCCAAGGCCTGGATCGACGCGGCCCTGTACACCCGTCTTGTGGCCTGGGCCAACAAGCACTACCGCGACCGCCTGGTGCTGGCCGATCTGGCCGACCCGGCCCTGCTGCAGGAGTCCCGCTCCGCCCTGGACGAGCTGACGCAGATCCTGGGCCTCGGCAGCCTCTACGATTTCCAGCGCTAAAGCCTGACTACAGGGCGGTCCCTGCCTATAAATCCCCGGTAAATCCCGGGCCTTAGGCTATACTCGGCCCCAACCAGACGCCCTTCCCAGCCGCCTTTTTACCCGCCTTGTACGCCGCGCACTTCAATCTCCGCGAGCCGCCGTTCTCCATCGCCCCGGACCCGGCCTTCCTCTACATGAGCTCGCGCCACCAGGAGGCGCTGGGTCACCTGCTGTACGGCACCGGGCAATACGGCGGCTTCGTCCAGCTCACCGGCGAGGTCGGGACCGGCAAGACCACCATCGTGCGCACCCTGCTGGCGCAGAAGCTGGACAACGTGGATGTGGCGATGATCCACAACCCGCGCCAGAGCGAGATCGAGTTCGTCGCCTCGATCTGCGACGAGCTGGGCATCCCATACGACAAACCGCCGGTGTCGATCAAGGCCCTGGTCGACGCGCTCAACGAACACCTGCTCAAGGCTCACGCCGCCGGCCGCCGCACGGTGCTGATCATCGACGAGGCGCAGAACCTCGACCCCAAGGTGCTGGAGCAGGTGCGCCTGCTGACCAACCTGGAGACCGACAAGGAAAAGCTGCTGCGCATCATGCTGATCGGCCAACCCGAGCTGATCGAGCTGCTGGCGCGGCCCGACCTGCGCCAGCTGGCCTCGCGCATCACGGCGCGCTTCCATCTGACGCCGCTGTCGCTGCAGGAGACCGTGCAGTACATCGTGCACCGCCTGCAGGTGGCGGGTGGCGCCAGCGATCTGTTTGCCGACGCGGCGATCAAGCGGGTGCACCACCACGCCCGCGGCATCCCACGCCAGATCAACATCATCTGCGACCGCGCCCTGCTCGGCGCCTACGCCAAGGGCTACCGCACCGTGACGGCCGAGGTGGTCGACCATGCCGCGGCCGAGGCGCTCGGCCAGGTCGCCGGCCTGCCCCAGCCCGGCCTGCGCCGCCGGCTGCTGCCTGACGGCCTGCCGCTGCGCTGGATCGAGGGTGCGCTGGCGGTGGCGGCGCTGATCGTCGCCGGCGTGCTGCTCAGCGAGCGGCTC
>CAYWPB010000529.1:0-2555 GCA_964458725.1 uncultured Nevskia sp.
GCATCGTCGAGGTCGGCGCGGATTTCCTGCGCGCGACCCTGCCGGTGGATCATCGCACCAAGCAGAGCTACGGCCGGCTGCACGGCGGCGCTTCCTGCGTGCTGGCCGAAGAGATCGGCAGCATCGCCGCTTACCTGTGCGTGGACCCGGCGACCCATTTCGTGGTCGGCATCGAGATCAACGCCAACCACGTGCGCCCGGTGCGCGACGGGCATGTGGTGGGCACCGCGCGCCCGTTGCACCTGGGGCAGACCACGCAGATCTGGGAAATCCGCATCGAGGATGAGCAGCAGCGCCTCGTGTGCATTTCGCGCCTGACCCTGGCGGTGGTGCCGCTGCGCAGCGACGAGCCGCGGTGAGCTTCGTCCTGCATCCGCGGCTTGCGGCGGACTGCCATCAGCTCGGCAGCTTCCAGCTGTGCCAGCTGCTGTTGATGAACGAGGCGCGCTATCCCTGGTTCATCCTGGTGCCGCAACGCGACGGCCTGCGCGAGATCTACGAGCTGGACGAGGCCGACCAGGCCTTGCTGCTGCGCGAGTCGTGCGCGCTGTCGCGGGGGCTGATGGCGGCGTACCGCGGCGACAAGCTCAACCTGGCCGCGCTCGGCAACATGGTGCCGCAGCTGCACCTCCACCACATCGTGCGCCATGCCGGCGACCCGGCCTGGCCGGCCCCGGTGTGGGGGCGGCACCCGCCGCGGCCGTATGACCCGGCCGAGCTGCAGCAGCGGCTCCAAACCCTGCGGCCGCACCTGGCGCCGGACTTCGGCGAGGACTACGCACCGCCGGCCTGAACCCGCCGGGAGGCTGTCGCCACGGCCAGTTGCGCGCCGATATTGGCTCTCTATACTGCGGCGCGCAGCGGTTCAGGGCTCAGCTATGACGATGCAAAGCGTTGCCGGCAAGACCGTGTTGATTACTGGCGCAGCCATGGGCATGGGAAAAATCTACGCCCAGCTGGCGGTGCGGGAACAGGCCGCCGCGGTGGTGCTGTGGGACATCAACCAGCCCGAGCTGGAAAAGACCACGGCCGAGCTGCAGGCGCAGGGTGGCCACGTTCACGCCTACCTGGTCGACGTGTCCAAACCCGAGCAGATCGCCGCCACCGCGGTGCGGGTACGGGCCGAGGTCGGCGATCCGGACGTGCTGTTCAACAACGCCGGGGTGATCCGCGGCAAGTACTTCTGGGAGCATGATCCGCTGAAGGACATCGCCTTCACCATGAACATCAACGCGCTGGCGCCGATGTACATCGCCCGCGAGTTCCTGCCGGCGATGATCGCCCGCAGCGGCCAGGAGCAGCGCGTGGTCAACATCGCCTCCGCCGCCGGCCTGATCTCCAACCCGAAGATGAGCGTCTACTGCGCCAGCAAGTGGAGCTGCACCGGCTGGAGCGACTCGGTGCGGCTGGAGCTGGAGCAGGCCGGCCATGGCCACGTCAAGGTCACCACGGTCAACCCGACCTATATCTCCACCGGCATGTTCGAGGGGGCCAAGACCATGCTGTTCACCCCCATCATGACCCCGGAATACGTCACCACCCGGGTGTGGAAGGCGATGAAGACCGGCCGCGCCCGCCTGGTCCTGCCCTGGACCGTCTATTTCTCCAGCGCCCTCAGGGGGCTGCTGCCGGTGCGGGTGTTCGACTGGGTCGCCCGGCATATCTTCGGCGTCTACAACACCATGGACGACTTCAAGGGCCACTGAGCCCGGCAGCGCCCGGGTTCGTGCTTGCCCGGGCAAGCAACCTAGGACATAGCGTCCTAGTGGCTGCGTTTTCACCCGGATGTGCTAGCTTGTTGGGGCGAGAAGGGCTGTCGGTACTGCCGGCAGGCGCTTGAAAACCAAGAAAGTCTGGAGCACACAAAATGAATTACTTCGTCACCGGCGCCACCGGCTTCATCGGGCGCTTCCTGGTCGACCGCCTCGCCGCGCACGAGGACGCCAAGGTCTACATCCTGGTGCGCGAGTCGTCCCAGGAGAAGTTCGACGCGCTGGTCGAGCGGGTCGGCGAGAACGGCGACAAGCTGATCGCGGTCTACGGCGACATCACCACGCCGGGCCTGATCGATCCGGCCGAGGCCAAGAAGCTCAAGGGCAAGATCGACCACTTCTTTCATCTCGCCGCCGTCTATGACATGAACATGGACGACACCACCGCCGACCGGGTCAACACCGAAGGCACCCGCAACGTCGTCGAGTTCGTCAACGAACTGGGCGGCAAGGTGCGGCTGCACCACATGAGCTCGGTGGCGGTGGCCGGCGGCGACTTCGTCGGCAAGTTCACCGAGGACATGTTCGACGAGGGGCAGAGCGTCAAGCACCCCTATTACCGGACCAAGTTCTCCTCCGAGAAGATCGTGCGCGAGGAGTCGCGCGTGCCGTTCCGCGTCTACCGCCCGGGCGCGGTGGTCGGCTCGTCGCAGACCGGCGAGATCGACAAGATCGACGGCCCCTACTACTTCTTCAAGGCGATCCAGAAGATCAGCTACCGCCTGCCCAAGTGGGTGCCGCTGCTCGGCATCGAGGGCGGCCGCGTGCCGATCGTGCCGGTCG
>CAYWPB010000530.1:0-2544 GCA_964458725.1 uncultured Nevskia sp.
GACCTACGCGTTGTACGCCTCCGGCAATACCACCGCCGTGTTCCAGATGGAATCCCAGGGCATGCAGGGCGCTTCGGTCGGCCTCAAGCCGGACTGCTTCGAGGACATCATCGCCCTGATCTCGCTGTACCGCCCGGGACCGATGGAGCTGATCCCCGAGTACATCGCGCGCAAGCGCGGCAAGGCGCCCGAATACCTGCACCCCGAAATGGAGCCGGTGCTGAGCAACACGCTCGGCATTGTCGTCTACCAGGAGCAGGTGATGCAGCTGGCGCAGCGCCTGGGCGGCTACACCCTGGGCGGCGCCGACCTGCTGCGCCGCGCCATGGGCAAGAAGAAGCCGGAGGAGATGGCGCAGCAGCGCGGCATCTTCGTCCAGGGCGCCAGCGAGCGCGGCATCGATCCCGAGATCGCCTCGCAGATCTTCGACCTGATGGAGAAGTTCGCCGGCTACGGCTTCAACAAGTCGCACGCCGCGGCGTACGCCCTGGTTTCCTACCATACCGCCTGGCTCAAGGCGCACTACCCGGCGGAATTCATGGCCGCGGTGATGTCCGCGGAAATGCACCACACCGACGCGGTGGTGACCATGCTCAGCGAGATCGAGCGCATGGCCGCCAACGAGTGCCGGCACCTCGGCCTGAAGGTGCTGCCGGCCGACATCAACCGCTCGCAGTTCCGCTTCACCGTGGACGACCGCCACCAGATCCTCTACGGCCTGGGCGCGATCAAGGGCGTGGGCGAGGGCGCGGTGCAGGGCATCATCGACGAGCGCGAGCGCAACGGCCCCTACCACGACCTGTTCGACTTCTGCCGCCGCATCGACACCCGCCGCGTCAACAAGCGCGTGTTGGAGGCGCTGATCTTCGCCGGTGCGCTCGACTGCCTGGGCCTGAACCGGCCGAGCCTGCTCAAGACCCTGCCCAAGGCGCTGCAGCTGGCCGAACAGACCGCCGCCGGCGCCAGCGCCGGCCAGGACGACCTGTTCGGCCTCGGTGCCCCGACTGCTGCAACCGGCACCAGCGTCGCCCCCGAGCAGGAGCCCGACTGGCCGGTCAACGAGCGCCTGGGGCGCGAGAAAGAAGTGCTGGGCCTGTATTTTTCCGGCCACCCGATCGAGGTTTACCGGCCGCTGATCGAGCAGATCTGTTCCGGCACCATCAAGTCGCTGCAGGACAGCGCGCCGCCGCCGTTCGGGGCCTTCAATCCGGCCAGCGGGGGCGGCGGGGACGACGACGATGGCCCGGTCGCGCCCCGTCGTGGTGCGCGCAAGACCATCATGCTCGCCGGCTGGCTTGCCGACATCCGCAACGTCGGTGGCGAAAGGCCCGGGAAAATCATCGTTCTGGACGATAAAACCGCCCAGATTGTTTGCTGGCTGGGCTTCGAGGAATGGCAGAAGTTCCAAAACACGCTCCGTAGGGATACTCTGGTGTTCGCCAGCGGCGAAATCCGCGTGGTGCAGCGCGAGGGGCGGGAGCAGGAATACCGTCTCTACCCGCGCGGCTTCTGGGATCTGGACGCGGTGATGCGCGAGCGCGCCGAACGGGTCACACTGAACTGGCGCAAGCCCGCGGCCGAGCCGGCGGCGCTGCGCAGCCGGCTCAACGGCTGGCGCAGCGACCACGGTGCGGTGGTGACGCTGGAGTACTGGAACGGACGGGCCCGCGCTACGCTCGATTTCGGGCCGCAGTGGCGGATGAAGGTGGATGAGGCGGCGCTGACGGAATTGCGCCGGCTATTGGGAGAGGGGGCGGTACGCGTGGACTACCGGCGCTTCGTCGCGCCGCAGTCCGCCAAAATGGACTATGGCTATGGCGAGTAACACCACATATCTGGATTTCGAGCAGCCCATCGCCGATCTTGAAAAGAAGATCGAGGAGCTGCGTTTCATGACCGGCGGCAGCGAGCTCAACCTCACCGAGGAGATCTCGCGCCTGGAAGCGCGCATTCGGGAGCAAAGCCAGCAGATCTTCGCAAGCTTAAGCCCCTGGCAGATCGCGCAGCTGGCGCGCCATCCGCAGCGCCCCTATGCCCTGGACTACATCAAGGCGATCTTCACCGAGTGGGAGGAGCTGCACGGCGACCGGCACTTCGCCGACGACCCGGCGATCGTCTCCGGCGTGGCGCGCCTCGACGGCCGCGCGGTGGCGGTGATCGGCGAGCAGAAGGGCCGCGACACCAAGGAGCGCATCTACCGCAACTTCGGCTCGCCGCGCCCGGAGGGCTACCGCAAGGCCCTGCGCGTGATGAAGCTGGCCGAGAAGTTCAACCTGCCGGTGGTGACGCTGATCGACACTGCCGGCGCCTACGCCGGCATCAGCGCCGAGGAGCGCAACCAGTCCGAGGCCATCGCCCGCAACCTGTTCGAGCTGTCGCGCCTGCGCACTCCGGTGGTGGCCACCGTGACCGGCGAGGGCGGTTCCGGCGGCGCATTGGCGATCGGCGTGGCGGACCACGTCATGATGCTCCAGTACAGCATTTACTCAGTGATCTCGCCCGAGGGCTGCGCCTCGATCCTGTTCAAGAAGGCCGACCGCGCCA
>CAYWPB010000531.1:0-2543 GCA_964458725.1 uncultured Nevskia sp.
ATGTTCTTGACCGCCGCGTAGTAGCCGGCGACGCCGATCAGGCCCAGGCCCACCACCAGCATGCCGGTGATCGAGCCGCCGCGGAACGCCACGTCCAGCGCCGGGCCGATGCCGTTGCGTGCGGCCTCGGCGGTGCGCACATTGGCGCGGACCGAGATGTTCATGCCGATGTAACCGGTCGCACCGGAGAGGATCGCGCCGATGAGGAAGCCGATCGCGGTGTACCAGCTCAGCGCGAAGCCGAGCACCACGAACAGAATCGCCCCGACGATGCCGATGGTGGTGTACTGGCGGTTGAGGTAGGCCATGGCGCCTTCCTGCACGGCCGCGGCGATGCTGCGCATTCGCTCGTTGCCGGCCGGCTTGGCCAGGATCCATTGCACCGACAGGATGCCGTAGACGACCGCTGCGACTGCGCAGCCCAGGGAAATCCACAAACCGTACTCGACTAACATTGAGGCGCCTCCTCCTCAAAGCATTGCGAACGTGTTGTTGCTGGATGGTTGCTTCGCCGCCCGGCACGAGCCCAGGGCGCACTCCCGTGGTGCGCTCTTGTTGTTGGCTTGTTGTTGCTGCGGTTTTAGGCCGTGTCCTTGGAGCGGTAACGAGCCGATCATAACATTCCGTCCCCGGATTGCTACCCGGGCCGGCCGGCTACTTCAGCTCGAACGCCTTGAGCTTCTTCGGCACCGCTGTGTTCTTCAGGCTCACGTACTGCGGCAGGCCGTTGCGGTAGGGCGGGTAGTCCTCGCCCTGGATCAGCGGCGCCAGGTAGGCGCGGCAGGCCGGCGTGATGTGGAAGCCGTCGGCGCTGATGAAGTCGCGCGGCATCTTCTTCTCGACGTTGGCGACCTCGCTCAGCGGCGCATCGCCGACGGTCCACTGATACGGCTCGTCGGACTGACGCACGATGGTCGCCATCACCCCCGACTTGCCGGCCACCGCCAGCTCCACCGCGGCCTTACCCACGGCATAGGCCTGCTCGACGTCGGTCTTCGAGGCGATGTGGCGCGCCGCGCGCTGCAGGTAGTCCGATACCGCCCAGTGGTACTTGAGCTTGAGCTTGTCCTTGACCAGCTGGGCCAGCAGCGGCGCCAACCCGCCGAGCTGGGCATGGCCGAAGGCGTCGGTGCCGCCGGCCTCGGACATGAAACGGCCGTCCGGCAGGTGCAGGCCCTCGCTGGCGACGATGGCGCAGTAGCCGTGCTTCTTCACCGACTCGTCGACCCGCGCCAGGAACGCCGCCTCGTCGAAGGGGATTTCCGGGAACAGGATGAGCTGAGGCGCCTCGCCGTCCTTCTCGGCGGCGAGGCCGCCGGCCGCCGCGATCCAGCCGGCATGGCGGCCCATCACTTCGAGAATGAAGACCTTGGTCGAGGTCTTGGCCATCGAGGCCACGTCGTAGCCGGCCTCGCGGATCGACACGGCCACATACTTGGCCACCGAGCCGAAGCCCGGGCAGGTGTCGGTGATCGGCAGGTCGTTGTCCACCGTCTTGGGCACGTGGATCGCCTGGATCGGGTAGCCCATCTTGTGACCGAGCTGGCTGACCTTGAGGCAGGTGTCGGCCGAATCGCCGCCGCCGTTGTAGAAGAAGTAGCCGATGTCGTGGGCTTTAAAGACGTCGATCAGGCGCTCGAATTCACTGTTTTGACCGGGCGCCTGGTTCTTGTCGAAGCCCTTGAGCTTGTAGCGGCAGGAGCCGAAGGCGCCGGCCGGCGTGTGGCGCAGCGCAGCGATCGCGGAAGACGATTCCCTGCCGGTGTCGATCAGGTCTTCGGTGAGCGCGCCGATGATGCCGTTGCGGCCGGCGTAGACCTTGCCGATCTTGTTCTTGTGACTGCGCGCGGCCTCGATGACGCCGCACGCGGATGCATTGATGACGGCGGTTACCCCGCCCGACTGCGCATAGAACGCGTTTCTCTTTGGCATGTTATTTCTCCTGAAACTCTAACCGCGGAGGACGCAGAGGACGCGGAGGAAAATCAATGTCAAATGGCTCACCATAAGAAACGCGAAGAGGACCGGGAAAACGCAGCCCGAACGTATTACGTTCCGTCATGCGGCTGGCTTCGGAATTTCGCTGTCCTCCACGTCCTCTGCGTCCTCTGCAGTGAGTGCTTTACTTGAGCGCAGCGAAGATGCGGTCGCGGATGGCATCCATCGAGCCGACACCGGCGATCTTGACGTACTTCGGCGCATCGGGTTTGCCGCTTGCCGCCCACTTCGAGTAGTACGCGACCAGCGGCTTGGTCTGCGAGTGGTACACCTCGAGGCGCTTCTTCACGGTTTCTTCCTTGTCGTCGTCGCGCTGAATCAGATCTTCGCCGGTGGCGTCGTCCTTGCCCGAGGCGCGCGGCGGGTTGAACGCCACGTGATAGGTACGCCCGGATGCGGGATGCACGCGGCGGCCGGACAGCCGCTTGATGATCTCGGCGTCGTCCACGTCCACCTCAATCACGTAGTCGAGATTCACGCCGGCGTTCTTCATGGCATCGGCCTGCGGGATGGTGCGCGGGAAACCGTCGAACAGGAAACCCTTG
>CAYWPB010000532.1:0-2537 GCA_964458725.1 uncultured Nevskia sp.
CGGACTGGTTGCTGGCGATATAGACCTGGTAGCCGGCCTGGCACAGCTGGGCGATGGCCTCGAGACTGCCGGGAATGGGTCTCCACTCCGCCACCGACTTGATGAACTCCTCCGAGTCCTCGTTGATGACGCCGTCGCGGTCCAGGATTACGAGTTTCATGGCCGCACTGTGCCGGCCGTATCGTCAAGGGTCAACCGCGGGGCGATCTCATGCGGTCCCCTCTCCCGCAAGCGGGAGAGGGGAGATCGAACCCGGCAGCTCCAGTCATTTCTGCGTGGCGAGGTAGGCGATGATGTCGGCCCGGCTCTGCGCGTCCGGCACCGAAAAGAACATCTTGGCGCCGGGAACCAGCTTCGGGGGTTTGGTGGGCAGGCGTTCAGGGTGGCCCGAACGCTGGCGATGCCCGGAGTCCTTTGGGGCGGCCGGTTAGGAATAGCCCGCGACGGTGCCGGCCTTGCGGCCAACCACGCCGCGATGCTTGGGGCCGACGTCGTTGTCGTCAAGCGAATGGCAGCCCATGCAGCCGCCATACAGCACCTTGCCGTGCTCCGGATCGCCTTTGGGAGCAGCGCCGTCCGCCCATACCGCCGCGGAAACCATGGTGGTCAGCGCCAGGCACAAAGCGAGCCCCTGTTGGTATTTCATTGGAACCATCGCCTTGCTTAGCCCAGGGTGCTGTCGGTCAGCGCCAGCAGGCCCTGGCCCTGGCGGATGCTCACCGATCTCAGGCCCACATTGGCGCGCAGCTGCTCGGCCGGCACCAGCAGGGGCCCCGGTCCGGCGCCCTGTCCCGGCGGCGGCTGCGGGTAGGCGGTGGAACGGGCGGAGTGGAACGTGACATTGCCTTCCACCTTCTGCTGGACCTGGTGGACGTGGCCGTTGAGGGCGGTGACCGACCCGAAGCGCTGCAGCAGCTTCATCGCCTGCAGCGAATCCTGCGTACCCCAGCCCCAGTCCTCGTACAGGGCCCACATCGGGAAGTGCGAATAGACCACGATCGGGGTCGATGAGGACTTGCCGCTCAGGTCGTCCTTGAGCCAAGCCAGCTGCTCGTCTCCGAGAGTGCCCATACCCTTGTCGCCGAGCCTGACCACGTTCACCAGCGCCACAAAGTGCACGCCGCTGGCGTCAAAGCTGTACCAGCCGTCGCCCTTGCTGTCCTTGGCGAAGCGCTCCGCGTAGGGCCTGGGGTTGTTGCCGTCGACCAGGTCATGCTCGCCGGGGACGTAGTGCACCGGGATGCCGAGCGAGCCGTAGATCTGCTGCGCGGTATCGAACTGCTCGGGCTTGGCCAGGTGGGTGATATCGCCGGTGTGGATGATGAAATCCGGCTGCTTCGGCAGCGCCTTGATCTTGGTGATGGTTTCGTTGAGCGTGATCAGCGGATTCGGGTTGGCCGGCTTGCTGAAGCCGATATGGCTGTCGCTGATCTGCACGAAGCTCAGCCCGCCCGCAGCGTCGGCGGAGCCGTCGGAGCCGATCAGCGCCGAGGACGCGCAGCCGCCGCTCATGGTCCAGACCACGCCGCTGCCGGCCCAGGCCATGCACTTGAGCACATCGCGGCGGGACAGGCCGCCTTTTTCGCCGCTTGGGTCTTTCGGGTCCTGCTGGTTCATGTCGGGGGCCTCGTTCGGGTCCGGGGATGGACCCCTTTGCATACCGGCCCGGGCGGAGGAATATTCCCGGGTGGGGCTGTCACCTGGAATAAATCCACCGGGCGCACGGTAATGCCCGTAAGGAATAGAGATTTTCCGCATGCCCGAACATGAGTTGGCACAGCGCTTCGCGGCGGCGATGACGCCGCACCTCGACGCCGCCTATAACCTGGCGCGCTGGCTGGCGCGCGACCCGCACGACGCCGAGGACGTGGTGCAGGAGGCCTATCTGCGCGCCTTCCGCTTCTTTGGCGGCTTCCGTGGCGGCGACGCCCGTGCCTGGCTGCTGGCGATCGTACGCAACAGCTTCTACACCTGGCTGGAGCAGCGCCGCCACGACAAGGCCAAAGTGGAATATGACGAGGCCACGGTCGGTCTGGAAGCAGTAGAAACCCACGGAGACGAGGCCTTGCACGGCACCGATCCCGAACGGCTGCTGCTGCGCGCGGCCGATCAAGCCCTGGTCGAGCGCGGCCTGCTCAAGCTCGCCCCGGAATACCGTGAAATCCTGGTCCTGCGCGAAATGGAGGAACTGTCCTACAAGGAGATCGCCGAGATCGTAGGCGTGCCGATCGGCACGGTGATGTCGCGCCTGTCGCGCGCCCGCGCGCAGCTGCGCATCCAGATCGAGGCGATGGAACAGCAATGAGTACGATGAACTGTGAAGAAGCACACCGGCTGCTGCCGGCCTACGCCGACGGCGAGCTGGAACTGAGCCAGGCCCTGGCGCTGGAGCAGCACCTGCAAGGCTGCGCCGAGTGCGCGGCTGCGCTGCGCGTTCACAAAGGCCTGAGCCAGGCCATCCGCGGCCTGCCCTATCACCGCGCCCCGGACACGCTGCGCGCGCGCCTGCACCGCCAGCTGCCGGCGGCGGCGCCCGC
>CAYWPB010000533.1:0-2534 GCA_964458725.1 uncultured Nevskia sp.
ATCCTGACCAACCAGCACGTGGTCAGCGACGCCAAGGAAGTGACGGTGCGCCTGTCCGATCACCGTCAGCTGCCGGCCCAGGTGGTCGGCAGCGACGAGCGCGCCGACATCGCGCTGCTTAAGATCGACGCCAAGGGCCTGCCGGCGGTGAAGCTGGCCGACATGCGTAAGACGCGGGTCGGCGAGTGGGTGCTGGCGATCGGCTCGCCCTTCGGCTTCGACTATTCGGTCACCGCCGGCATCATCTCGGCCAAGGGCCGCAACCTCGACACCGAGCAGTATGTGCCCTTCATCCAGACCGATGCAGCGATCAATCCCGGCAACTCGGGCGGCCCGCTGTTCAACCTCAAGGGCGAGGTGGTCGGCGTCAACTCGCAGATCTACAGCCAGACCGGCGGCTTCATGGGCGTGGCCTTCGCCATTCCGATCGACATCGCCTCCAAGGTGGCGCGCGAGCTGAAGGATCACGGCAAGGTGACCCGCGGCTGGCTCGGCGTGGTGGTGCAGGAGGTGGACCGTAACCTGGCCAAGTCCTTCAACCTGCCCAAGCCGGAAGGCGCCCTGGTGGCCAAGGTGCTGCCGGACAGCCCGGCGCAGCAGGCCGGCCTGAAGACTGGCGACATCCTGCTGCGCTACAACGGCAGCGAGCTGGTCAGCTCGCGTTCGCTGCCGCCCCTGGTGGGCGACAGCAATCCGGGCGACACCGTCAACCTGGAGCTGCTGCGCGACGGCCGCAGCATCACCGTGAAGGTCGAGATCGGAACCCTGGATACGCAGGATCAACCGGACCAGGACGCTTCGCAGCCGAGCAAGCCGAAGGCGCCGGACCATGCCCAGGCGCCGCAGGGCAACGACCAGGGCCCGCCCCTGGGCCTGACGGTGCAGGATCTCAGCACCGAGGAGCGCAGCAAGGCCAAGGTCATCACCGGAGGCGTGCGGGTCAGCGCGGTCGGCCCCGGCCCGGGCCGCGACGGCGGGGTGCAGAACGGCGACGTGATCCTGTCGATGGGCGGCCAGGAAGTCGACAGCTCGGCGCGCTATCGCGAGGTCGTCGGGCGCCTGACGCCGGGCCAGTCGGTGCCGGTGCTGGTGCAGCGCCAGGGCGCGCCGCTGTTCCTGGCGATCACGGTTCCGCCGAAGGGCTAGGGAAGCCTGCGTTTGCTGCTCCTGACCCGCGAGGACTGCCCCCTCTGCGACGAGTTCCTGGAGGAGCTGGCGCACGAGTTTCCGCGGCTGGCGGCTGTAGTGGTGATCGCCGACGTCGACAGCCGCGAGGACTGGCGTCGGCAGTACGGCTCGCGTATCCCGGTGCTGCTGGACGACTCTGGGGCGGTGTGGAGTGAGGGCCGCCTGGACGTTGCCGCCGTGGCCCCCCGGCTGGAAAACGCGATTTAGGCCTCCAAACCGGTATACTTCGCCGCTATTTCCCCGCTGTTCCCGAATGAAACAGTCGCACATCCGCAATTTCTGCATCATCGCCCACATCGACCACGGCAAATCGACCCTGGCCGACCGCTTCATCCAGCTCTGCGGCGGGCTGGAAGCGCGCGAGATGACGGAACAGGTGCTCGACAACAACCCGATCGAGCGCGAGCGCGGCATCACCATCAAGGCGCAGGCGGTGTCGCTGAACTACAAGGCCCTGGACGGCAAGGTCTACCAGCTCAACCTGATCGACACGCCGGGCCACGTCGACTTCTCCTATGAAGTGAGCCGCTCGCTGGCCGCCTGCGAGGGCGCCCTGCTGGTTGTGGACGCCTCGCAGGGCGTCGAGGCGCAGTCGGTGGCCAACTGCTACACCGCGCTGGAGCAGGGCCTGGAAGTGCTGACGGTGCTGAACAAGATCGACCTGCAAAACGCCGAGCCCGAGCGGGTGGCGGAGGAGATCGAGGAGATCATCGGCGTCGAGGCGCACGATGCGCTGCGCATCTCGGCCAAGACCGGCCTCAACGTGCCGGATGTGCTGGAAGCGGTGGTGCACAAGCTGCCGCCGCCGGAGGGCAACCCGGATGCGCCGCTGCAGGCGCTGATCGTCGACTCCTGGTTCGACAACTACCTCGGCGTGGTGTCGCTGATCCGCGTCGTCAACGGCCGCGTGCAGAAGGGCCAGAAGGTGCGGGTGCTGTCGACCGGGCGCGACCACGAGGTCACCATGCTCGGCGTGCACTCGCCCAAGCGGGTGCTGAAGAATTCGCTGGAGACCGGCGAAGTCGGCTTCCTGGTGGCCGGCATCAAGGACATCGACGGCGCACCGGTCGGCGACACCCTGGGCGACGGCGGCCGCACCACGGTCGAGCAGCTGCCCGGCTTCCGCCGCGTGCAGCCGCGTGTGTTCGCCGGCATGTTCCCGGTCGACGCCGACGACTTCGAGGACTTCCGCGAGTCGCTGAAGAAGCTGCGCCTGAACGACTCGGCGCTGCAGTTCGAGCCGGAGAACTCCACCGCGCTCGGCTTCGGCTTCCGCATCGGCTTCCTCGGCATGCTGCACATGGAGATCGTGCAGGAGCGCCTGGAGCGCGAGTACGACCTCGACC
>CAYWPB010000534.1:0-2533 GCA_964458725.1 uncultured Nevskia sp.
CCTTCTTCGACAAGCGCAGCAAGTTTGTCCACTACCATCCGCGCACGGCGATCCTCAACAACCTCGAGTACGACCACGCCGACATC
The DNA here is from genome assembly GCA_964458725.1 of uncultured Nevskia sp. GTDB lineage: Bacteria > Pseudomonadota > Gammaproteobacteria > Nevskiales > Nevskiaceae > Nevskia. The sequence continues at coordinate 87 of CAYWPB010000534.1, forward strand.
TTCCCGGACCTGGCCGCGATCGAGCGCCAGTTCCATCACCTGGTGCGCACCGTGCCGGGCCAGGGCCTGCTGGTGGTCAACGGCGCCGACGCCAACCTCGGGCGCGTGCTGGAGATGGGCTGCTGGAGCGGCGTCGAGTATTTCGACGACGCGCGCGGCTGGACCGCGCAGCGCCAGGGGCAGGGCTTCGAGGTGTCGCTGCGCGGCGCAGTGCAGGGCAGCGCGCGCACGCCGATGGCGGGCGCCCACAACCGCTCCAACGCGCTCGCCGCCATCGCCGCCGCGGCGCACGCCGGCGTGCCGGCCGCGGCCGCGCTCAAGGGGCTGGAGAGCTTCCGCGGCGTGAAGCGCCGGCTGGAGCTGCGCGGCGAGGTGCGCGGGGTGCAGATCTACGACGACTTCGCCCACCATCCCACCGCCATCGCCGTCACCATCGCCGCGCTGCGCGAGCAGATCGGCGAGGGCGAGGGCCGCATCCTGGCCGTGCTCGAGCCGCGCTCCAACACCATGCGCCTGGGCGGCCACGCCGAGACCCTGGCCGACAGCCTGCGCGGCGCGGCCCTGAGCTTCGTCTACGCCCGCCCGGACCTGAAGTGGGACGCCCAGGGCGCGCTCGGCGGACTGGGCGAGCGCCTGCGCGTGCACGCCGGCCTCGACAGTCTGGTGGCCGAAGCCGTGGCCCAGGCCCGCCCCGGCGACCGCCTGCTGGTGATGAGCAATGGCGACTTCGGTGGTATACACCAGAAGCTGCTGGACGCCCTGGAAGGAAGGTAACTTATTGTTTTTACGGTCTTTACGATTGTAACGAAGCGTTAATCTAAGTTTCTTACGATCTCCTGTCGTTTGCGCCACCGCTAGCGCCGGCAGCCGCAGAGCTGCCGCGCGCCCACCTGGGAGATCGTGACAATGATGAAGAAGTACCGGCCGCTGCTGGCGGCACCCGCAGCCCTGTTCCTCGCCGCCTGCGCCGGAATGGGCAATGAAATTCCGTCGTGGGGTGCGGATCTCGTCGCCGTCACCACCTCCAACAAGCTGATCACCTTCAACCACGGCAGCCCCGGCACGCTCGACAGCTCGGTGGCGATCTCCGGCCTGCAGCCGGGCGAGAACGTGGTGGGTATCGACTACCGCCCGGCCGACAGCAAGCTCTACGGCCTCGGCAGCAGCGGCGAGCTGTACCTGCTCGACCTGCGCAGCGGCGCTGCCACGCCCAAGGCCAAGCTCGGCACCGCGCTCGACGGCAGCAGCTTCGGCCTCAGCTTCAACCCGGTCGACGGTAAGCTGCGTGTGTTGTCCGACGCCGGCCAGAACCTCGTCGTCGACGCCGACAGCGGCGCCACCCAGGCCGAGTCCAGCTTCGACAGCGCCAAGGTCAGCGCCGTCGCCGCCGCCTACACCACCCAGCCGAACGGTCCCTTCGCCACCACCCTGTACGTGATCAACAGCAAGGGCGCCGAGATTTCCTCCAGCATCGCCCCGTCCAGCGGCAAGTTGATGACGGTGGGCGCCATCGGCTCGGATATCGGCAAGCCGGCCGGCTTCGACATCAGCGGCAACGAAGCGGCCGGCGTGGCCTACGCCGCCACCGCGGCGCCGGACGCCGGCTCCTCCAAGCTCTACCTGGTCAAGCTCAGCGCCGGCTCGGTGAAGAGCCTGGGCACTATCGGCGGCAAGGAGAAGGTGTCGGGCCTGGCGATCCGCCCGGGTCTGGACAGCTGATGTTGTAGGGCGGCCCGCGGCCGCCATGGTTCGAGCGCAATGATCGCGGCGGCCAAGGGCCGCCCTACGAAGGGCCGGTCGCAAGACCGGCCCTTTTTGCTTATCCTCGCCCGATCATGAGCAGCCAGCCTCCCGCCCAAAGCCTTCCGTCCGTCTCCGAACTGCAGCCGCGCCTGGCCCAGGCGCTGGAACTGGCGCAAAAAGCCGGCGCCAGCGCGGCCGAAGGGCACCTCGGCGCCAGCCGCGGCCTGTCGGTCAACGTGCGCATGGGCGAGGTCGAGTCGGTGCAGTTCCAGCGCGACCGCGACCTTTCCATCACGGTCTATTTCGGCCACCGCACCGGCTCGGCCAGCACCACCGACCTGTCCGAGGATGCGCTCAAGCGCACCGTCGAGGCGGCCTGCGCCATTGCCCGTGCCGGCGGCGAGGACCCCTGCATGGGCCTGGCCGATCCCGAGCTGATGGCGAAGGAATTCCCGGACCTCGACCTGAGCCATCCCTGGGACGTGAACGCCGAGCAGGCGATCGAGCTGGCGCGCGAAACCGAGGCCGCGGCGTTCGCCGTCGATCCGCGAGTGAAGCAGTCCGAGGGCGCCGGCGTCGATACGCGCCATGCCCTGCATCTCTACGCCAACACGCACGGTTTCTTCGGCGCCCGCGACAGCACCGACCATAGCCTGGCCTGCGCCGCGATCGCGGTGCAGGACGAGGCGATGCAGCTTGGCCAC
>CAYWPB010000535.1:0-2514 GCA_964458725.1 uncultured Nevskia sp.
TGGGGTACTGGGGGTACACCTCGTTCGACCGCGACGACTGGCGGTGGCGCGGGGCCACCGCATTCGCCGCGTGCAGCCGCGAAGCGCGGGTGCGGTCGCCCAAGATGACGATCGAGGTGCTGGTGCCGGACTTCCGCGGCCGCATGGACCCGGCGCTGGCGATCTTCAAGGACAATCCGCCGGATGTCTTCAACCATAACCTGGAAACGGTGCCGCGCCTGTACAAGCAGGCCCGCCCCGGTTCGGACTACGAGTGGAGTCTGGACCTGCTGCAGCGCTTCAAGGCCCTGCACCCCGCGGTGCCAACCAAGTCCGGCCTGATGCTGGGTTTGGGCGAGGAGATCGAGGAGATCGAGCAGGTGATGCGCGACCTGCGCGCCCACGACGTCAACATGCTGACCCTGGGCCAGTACCTGCAGCCCAGCCGCCATCACCTGCCGGTGGCGCGCTACGTCCACCCCGACGAGTTCGAGCGGCTGCGCGTGATCGGCGAGCAGATGGGCTTCTCCCACGTCGCCAGCGGCCCGATGGTGCGTTCCAGCTACCACGCCGACCAGCAGGCTCATGGCGTCCTCGCCGGCGGCTGAGCGCGGCGGCGCGGCACCGCCGCTGCCACGCGAGCAGTTCCTCGAGGTGGTGGCGCGGGCGCCGCTGGTGTCGATCGACCTGGTGGTGCGCGACGGTGCCGGGCGTGTGCTGCTGGGCCTGCGCCGCAACGCGCCGGCACGCGGCTTCTGGTTCGTGCCGGGCGGCGCGATCCGCAAGAACGAGACCCTCGACACCGCCTACCGGCGCGTCACCCGCAACGAGCTGGGCCTGGAGCTGCCGCGCGCCGACAGCCGCCTGCTCGGCGCCTATGAGCACTTCTACACCGAGAACGCCGACGACCGCCCCGGCTTCGGCACGCACTACGTGGTGCTGGCGCACGCGCTCGTGGTCGACAGCCTGCCGGCGCTGCCGCCGGAGCAGCACAGCGTCTACCGCTGGATGAGTCCCGCCGAGATCCTCGAAACAGCGGACGTGCACGACAACACCAAGGCCTACTTCCGCTGAGAGACCTCGCCGGCGGCTAAGGGAGCCTCTGATTAACTCCAAGCCCTGCCGTTGCCCCCCATTTTGCGCCAGGCAAGGCGTGAGCGACGAGGTGTACTCGAAGTACATGAGGAGCGAGCAACGCGGCCTGGCGCAAAATGGGGGGCAACCCTCCGGGCAGCTTGTCTTTTCGCGCAGGGCGTCGTTGCTCGTCGCTCATGTACTTCGAGTACACCGCGCTCCTCGCGCCTAGCCCTGCGCGAAAAGACAAGTTGCGGCAGGGCTTGGAGTTAATCAGAGGCTCCCTAGATCACTTCGCCGCTGTCCGGTGCCTGCGTGCAGCGCTTCGCCACCAGCGCCTTGAGGCGCCGGTCGAGCCGGCCGTCATTCATCTCCGCGACCAGGCGGTCGTAGGCGGGCTGCCGCGCCGCTGGCTTGCGCTTGAGGATTGCGCCGTAGGCCTTCAGCGCGCTCTTCAGTGCCGCACCCTGCACCGCCGCCTCGTCGCCGGCGCGGTCGGGATTCTCGATCTGGAACGCGGCGTTGGCGGCCATCATCTGCACCAGCAGGGTCGGCGACCAGGGATAGCGGTCTTCCGGCGGCAGCTCCATCAGGTCGCAGATCGAGACGGTGAGGTCCGGTACCTCGCGGATCCAGTTCACCAGCCAGACCTGCTCCGCGCGCGCCTCGGGGCCGAGGGGGTCGGCCTCGAGCCGGTGCGTCAGCTCAACCACCCGCGCCCGCTCCGCCGGCGTGGACGGCTCGTCGCGCTCGGCCCACGCCGGAAATGCGGCGCCAGACAGGAACAACACCAGAAATCCGCATACGGCCAGGCGCCGCATCGCCGTCTCCTTACACCAGGCTGGTGTCGATCCCGAACGTCTTGTGCAGTGCCTTGTGGATCGGGCACTTGTTGGCGATGCCCAGCAGGTACTGGCGCTGTTCCTCGGTCAGCGGGCCGACCAGCTCGACTTTGCGCGTCAGCTTGTAGTCGGTGTCGGTCTCCTCATGCGTGATCTCGACCCGCACGTCCTGCAGCGGCCACTGTTTGCGCTGCGCCACCAGGGTCACCGTCATCGCCGTGCAGGCGCCCAGCGCCGAGTCCAGCAGGTCGTGCGGGTCCGGTCCCTGCCCCTCGCCGACCGGCTCGGCCTCGTCGGCGTAGAAGGAATTGGCGCCGATCTGCAGCAGCTGGCGGATCTTGCCTTCACCGGCCTTGCGCACCTTGATCGCGTTCTTGCTCATGCAGCAGCCTCCAATGCCTTTTCAAGTTCCTGCAGGCGCTGCGGCGTGCCCACATCCGACCAGCGTCCCGCGTAGATCTCCCCACTCACCTGACCACGGATCGCCGCGTCGCGCAACAGGGGCCACAGCGGAAAGGCGCCGGGCGCGGAGTCCGCGAACAGCTCCGGCCGCAGCACCGACAGGCCGCTGAAAGTATGTGTCTCGGCGCAGGCCGGCACCACGCGGCCGCCGGCCAGG
>CAYWPB010000536.1:0-2508 GCA_964458725.1 uncultured Nevskia sp.
GCGCCAGGGCCAGCGCGGTGGCGGCGCGTACCGGCAGGGTGCCGGTGATGCGCACTTCGCTGCCCGGCGCGAGCTGCGCGGCGGCGGCGCGGATCTGCCCGTTGAGATCGAGCCTGGCGTAGCGTTCTGGATCGTGGTCGCCGAAGGAGAGCGCAAAGGCGGCCGTCTTGCCGTCGGGCGAGACCAGGGTGCCGCGGTACAGCGGGTTGGCAGCGAGCTGCGCCGGGAACTGCGCCACCTGGGTCGGGTCGGCCCGGGCCTGCTCGGTGAACGAGGTGATCGAAACCTCGTCGCCCGAAGCCATCAGGTTCGGCGCGGTGGCCAGCGAGAACACCGCGCGCACGCCCGGTAGCTGCTGCATGCGCTGGTTGAGCTGGGCTATCTTCTCCAGGTTCTGCGCGGTGAAGACGCTGGGCTCCAGGCGCAGCGAGACGATCACCGGGTCGTCCTCGCCGAAAGTCTGCCGCACCTTGGCGAGCACCGCGCGGTCGCCGTCCTGGGCCGGCAGCAAGGCCTCGGCCGAGGGGTCGACCTTGAAGCGCGGCTTGCCGCTGCGCATGTCCACGCACAGCAGCAGGGCGCCAGCCGCCAGGACGAAGCCCAGCGCCAGCATCAGGTAGGGATGGCGCGCGACCCTGGAAATCCAGAAGAACATTTATTATTTGCCGAGGTGGAACAGCCGCGGGTCGAACAGGCGCGACGGCAACTCGTCGCTGCTGTCCACGCCGAGCACGCGCAGCTCGGTGCTGGTGTTGTCGTGCAGGTCGCGCATCGTCGCCCGCCCCGGGTACCACCAGCTGCCGGACTGCTTGAGCGCGGCTACCGGCACCGTCAACTCCTTGCGCACCGCCGCGCCTTGCAGGAAATCCACCTTGACCGCGACGCAGCTCTGCTGGTCGATCCAGGCGCGGATGGCGCTGTAGCCGCTGGTCGCGCCGGGCTGCGCCTTGAACGCCACCACCCAGGCCGGGCGCTGCTCCACCGCCTGCGGCGCCTCCAGCACCGCAGGCGAGCCGCCGAAGGCGCTTTCCAGCTGTTTGAAGTCGACGTAGCTGAAGTTGGTGCCCAGCAGGGAGTCATAGCCGGCGTCGCCGACCACGCGGCGCACCCGGTTCACCGAGGGCAGGAACACATACATCTCATCCTCGGCGCCCGGCGCGGCCTCGCGCACCAGGTATGAGGCGCCGGCCAGGTAGTCCGGCGACTCGATGCGCAGGCTGGCCCGCACCAGGCCCTCGCCGCCGCCCTTGCGCTCGCGCATGGCGTAGAGCCGCCCGCGCAGCAGGCGCGAGCCGCCGTTGCGGTCGGTGTTCTCCAGTTCGATGTGCTCGACGCGCAGGGTCGGCGGCAGGTTGGCGCGCATGCAGTCCAATACGTGCTGCACGCTATCGTCGGCGCGCGCCGGCGCGCACAGCAGCAGCGCCGCGCCTACCACCCATCCCCTGCTTCGCCCCAAGCCTGCCATGCCCGCCCCCGGCGTCGGTCCTGTCCTGCGTTCAGTTCCCCAGGTAGAACGAATGGGGATCGAAATAGCGGGTCGCAATATCGGTGCCGCTGCTGACCCCGACCACCCGCAGCTGGGTGTGCGTATGGTCCTTGAGGTCCTCCATCGTCGCCTGCGACAGGTACCAGTACTTGTCCGACTGCTGCAGCGCCGAAGCCGGGGCGCTCAGCTGCTTGCGCGGGGCGTCGCCCTCGTAGAAGTCCACCTTTAACGCGACGCAGGTCTTCTGGTCGACCCAGGCGCGCAGCAGGCTGTAGCGCGAAGCCTGCTCGGGCTTGGGCTTGAAGCTCATGACGTAGACCGGCCTCTGCTCGATCGCCTCCGGCTTCTCCAGCTTGCCGTCGGAGTCGCTGAAGGCGTTCTCGATCTGCTTGACGTCGTTGTAGCTGAAGTCCGTGCCGAGGAAGGAGCCGTCGGCGCTGGCGCCAGTGATGCGGCGCACCCGGTTCACCGCCGGCAGGAACATGTACATCTCGTCGGCGTGGTCCGCCGCTGCGGTCTCGCGCACCAGATAGGAAGCGCCGGCCAGATCGGACGGCTCGGCCACGTGCACCATGGCGCGCAGCAGACCCTTGTCGCGCATCGCGAACAGCTTGCCCTTGAGCACCCGGGTGGCGCCGGTGCGGTCCTTGGCCGCGAGCTCGATCTCCTGGATGCGCAGCGTCGGCGGCACGTTGCCGCGCATGCAGTCCATCACCTTGTCCACCGCCGGGTCGGCCACCGCCGGCAGGGCCGGCAGCGACAGCAGCAGCACCGCCCACAAGCCACGTCCGCGCACGTCCGCCCCCAATGTTGTTGCTTGTTTGAACAGTCCGGCCAAGGATGGCCGGTTCTGGGACAGGATGTCTACTTTGTTTCCTTTTGGTACAACTTCTTCCACTCGCCGTACGGCATGCCGTAGACCCGCTCGCGCGCGGCCTCGTCCGCCACCTCCACGCCGCGCTCCTTTGCCGCCTGCGCATACCATTTCGACAGGCAGTTGCGGCAGAACCCGGCCAGGTTCA
>CAYWPB010000537.1:0-2505 GCA_964458725.1 uncultured Nevskia sp.
GGCGTGTCCGACCTGGCCGGGGGGGGCGGATACCTCACCAGTTGGACCGGGCCTGGGCAGGCCGATGTCGAGCAGACCGAAGTAGGCGGTCATGCAGGGCATGCCCAGCACGTTGAGGTACTTGGGCAGCGGCGCCAGCTCGGGATCGACCTTGAGCAGGCCTTTGCCGTTGGAGACGGCGTAGCTCTGCACCCCCTGCGTGCCGGAGACGTAGTCGCCGACCTGGAACCTGGGATTTCGCGACGCGATCACTTCGCCGACGGTGCCGGCGCGCATGATTTCGCCGATCTCGACCGGGGGGATGTAGGAACGGCCGGCATTCATCCAGCCGCGCATCGCCGGGTCGAGCGAGATGTAGTGGATCTTCACCAGCAGCTCGCCGTCCCTGGGCTCCGGCACCGCCGCTTCCTCGTAGGCGAAGTCGCTGCGCTTGGCCATGCCGACTGGGCGGGCGGCGAGCTTGAAGAGTTTGTTGTTCATGGGGGGGCTCCTCTAGTGACGTCCTGTCGTGAACCGCGCCATCCATGGCGCGGACTGTCAAACCCGGCCGCGTGCGGCCGGGTCCTTGAATGGTCTGCATCATCGCATAGCGTGATCGGCCAGCCCCGGCGCCAGGTCATGAAATTGCGCGCAGTTACCCCATGAAAAGCGTGCATGACTGTTCCTTTACAAGGCCGGGGGCATGCGGAAAACTCGCGCGATTCCAATTCGAGGGGGTGCGATGAACGTCTCGCGTTTCGGCCGCTGCGCCTTATTCCTGCTGGCTTCCCTGTCTGCCGCGCCGGCTTGGTCGGATGAGCCGGCGCCGGCCGTCGATCCGGCGGTACTGGCGAAGATCCGCGATGCCGCCATGTCGAGCGACTGGGCCTGGCAACGCCTGGCCGACCTCACCGACAAGATCGGCCCGCGACTCAGCGGCTCGCCGCAGGCCGAGGCGGCGGTGACCCAGGTCGGCGACGCGCTGCGTGCCGCCGGCTTCAAGGTGACCCTGCAGCCGGCCAAGGTGCCGCACTGGGTGCGCGGCGAGGAGCAGGCCGAGCTGGTCGACTGGCCGGGCCGTCCGGCCGGGCTGACGCAGCACTTGGTCCTGACTACGCTGGGTGGCTCAGTTGCCACGCCGGATTCCGGCCTCACCGCGCCGGTGCTGGTGGTGCACAGCTTCGACGATCTCAAGGCTCACGCCGCCGAGGCGAACGGCCGCATCGTGCTGTTCGACAACGCCTTCAACGAGGACCTCGCCCGCACCGGCCACGCCATGAACGCCTACAGTGAGGCGGTAGCCTACCGCGTCAAGGGCGCCAGCGCCGCAGCGAGGGTCGGCGCGGTGGCCTCGCTGATCCGCTCGGTCGGCGGCGCCGATTTCCGCCTGCCGCACACTGGCGTGATGAAGTACGAGGACGACGCGCCGAAAATCCCGGCCGCCGCGCTCAGCGCCGAGGACGCGATGTGGGTGGCGCGTCTCGCTGCGCAGGGGCCGGTCAGCTTGCACCTGAAGCTGACGCCGCAGACCTTGCCCGATGCGGACAGCCACAATGTGCTGGCCGACCTGCCGGGCCGCGAGAAGCCGGATGAGGTGGTGCTGGTCTCGGGCCATCTCGACAGCTGGGACCTGGCGCAGGGCGCCATCGACGATGGCGCCGGCGTGGCTGCGGCAATGGGCGCGGTGCAGGTGCTGAAGTCGCTGGGGCTGAAGCCGCGCCGCACCGTGCGCGTCGTCGCCTGGATGAACGAGGAGAATGGCTCCGGCGGCAGCAAGGCCTACTTCGCCGCCAACAAGGATCGCATCGCCCAGCAGATCGCCGCGATCGAGAGCGACTCCGGCGCCGGCCAGCCGCTCGGCGTCATCGCCAGCGTGACGAAGGAATCGGAAGAGCTGCTCAAGCCGGTGACGGCGGCGCTGCAGCCGATCGGCGCCACCGCGCTCGACCGCCGCGACGGCGAGGTGGGGGCGGACATCGACCCGCTGCAGCAGGCCGGGGTGCCGGGCTTCGCGCCGATGGTGGATAGCCGCGAGTACTTCTGGTACCACCACACCGCTGCCGACACGCTGGACAAGGTCAAGCCCGAGAACCTGCGGCGGCAGGTCGCGGTGATGGCGGTGCTGGCGTATTACCTGGCGGAGATGCAGGAACCGCTGCCGCGAGTGCCGACCAGAGCGGAGTGAATCCAAGCCTCGGTCACGGCGCAGCGGTGACCGGGGCTTGCAGAGCTAGAACATCTCCGACTTGTCGATCTGGATGTCCTTCTGTGGATCGCGCGAGGGAATCCAGTCGCCGGTGATCATTTCGGCGTAACTGACGCCGGGGCCGACCATCGGGTAGACGCCGGCGTCCGGGTCGATGATCACTTCGAGGAAGGCCGGTCCATCGAAGGCGACGAACTCGGCGACGGTCTTCGCCAGGTCCTCGTTGCGGTCGAGGCGCCTGGCCCAGGGGAAGCCGTCGGCCTGGGCCGCCTTGACGAAGTCCTTCTTGTGCAGGCTCTTGTCGCTGGCGGAGAAGCGGC
>CAYWPB010000538.1:0-2499 GCA_964458725.1 uncultured Nevskia sp.
GCCTTCCTGCGTGGCCAACTGGCGGCCCAGGATGCTAAAATCGCAAATTCGACGCAGCTTCTTTACGGTGGCAGCGTCAAGGCCGACAATGCCGCCGCGCTGCTGTCCTGCGCCGACGTCGATGGCGGCCTGATCGGCGGGGCTTCGCTGAAGGCCGCCGAATTCCTGGCGATCTGTGCCGCGGCGCAGACGCTGAGCTAGAACCCGCGGTATTCATTACACAAGGCCCGCAGGGCGGGCCGCACCGAGCGATATGTATACGTTCCTGATCGTGGTTTACGTGCTGATCTCGGCCGCGCTGATCGGCCTGGTGCTGATCCAGCACGGCAAGGGTGCCGACGCCGGCGCCGCCTTCGGCAGCGGCGCCTCCGGCACCGTGTTCGGCGCGCGCGGCTCGGCCAACTTCCTCAGCCGCACCACCGCCTGGCTGGCCGCCGTGTTCTTCGCGCTGAGCCTGACGCTCGCTTACTTCATGCACGGCCGCGTCGCGCCGTCGAAGAGCGTGGTCGACGCCGCCCCGGCGCCTGCCGCCAAGATCGAAGCGCCCGCGCCGGCTCCGACGCCTGCTCCGGCTGCCGCGGTGCCGAAGACCGAGCCGCCTGCAGCTGCCCAGCCTGCCGCTCCGGTGACCGATGCCAAGACGGCTGCTCCGGCTGAGCCGCAGAAGGACGCCGCCAAGCAGCCGGCCACGCCGAAGGTTCCGGAGTAAGAGAAGCTTCCCGCGGGGCGCAGACAACAGGCTGCGGCGGGATTAGAATTCACACCCCATTTGCCGATGTGGCGGAATTGGTAGACGCACTACCTTGAGGTGGTAGCGGGGAAACCTGTCCGAGTTCGAGTCTCGGCGTCGGCACCAGCACCAACAAAAGACCCCGCTTTGCGGGGTTTTTTGTTGGTGCTGGTGCCGGGGCGCCTACGGCGCCGGCAGGTTTGTTTGCCAAAACCCCCGCGCCCTGTCGGGCGCCGGCCCCCTTGGACTCAAGGGGGCCTCCGACGAGGTTGAAGCGGCAGTTCTTGACCGACGCGCACCTTTTTCGTCCTGAGCGTAGCGAAGGATCTGGCGCCGGGGTGACATCGGTTTGCCAGTTTCCCCGCGGCGTGTCGGGCGCCGGCCCCTTGGATTCAAAGGGGGCTCTGACGAGATTGAGGCGGTGTTTTTCTCGAATCCCCTTGTGGGAATTGGGGATATTTCGCGGGGGCTTGAATTGCGGCGGGGCGGCGCAAATTTATGCGGTGTTGCAAGGGGTTGCGATGGCGGTGGAAGTGGAATTTTTGCTTGCTTGGGAAATTCGGCTCCACTACAATAGCGGACTCACTGGTGCGGGGTGGAGCAGTCTGGCAGCTCGTCGGGCTCATAACCCGAAGGTCGCAGGTTCGAATCCTGCCCCCGCTACCAATCTGGTGATTTTGCGGTCGCTTTTGGTGTGCCAGGCCCCTTGAGGGCCTTTTTCATTTGTGTGGTGTGTTGGGTTTTTGCTTATTTGAGCAGTCGGAGTCGTGGGTGGCTCCGTTTTGGACAGGATGTCCATATCAAACAGGAGGAGTGAGTTGCTTCGCGAGCGCTTGACCGCCCTGTTGGAGCCTGTGATAGCCGATCTCGGCTACGAGCTCCTGTTGCTCGAATTCAACCCGCACAAGGGTTCCGCGACGCTGCGTCTCTACATCGATGCCGAGGAAGGGATCGATATCGACGACTGCACGCGGGTCAGCCGCGAGGTGGCGTCGACGCTCGATGTCGAGGACCCGATCAAGCAGGCTTACCAGCTCGAAGTGTCTTCGCCCGGCCTGGATCGGCCGCTGGTGAAGCCCGAGCATTTCCGTCGTTACCGCGGCGAGACGGCGAAGATCGAGCTGCTGGCGCCGCTGCCGGGCAGCAACCGCCGCCGCTTCCGTGGCGAGCTGCTCGATGCGACCGAGCACGATGTGATTCTGAAGATGCCGGACGGTCCGGTGACGCTGCCGCTGGCGGACATTGAAAAGGCGCGGCTGGTACCGGACTACGACAGGGATTCCGAGAAAGACAAGGCGGATTGATGAACAAGAACGTACTGCTGATGGTGGATGCCGTCTCCAACGAGAAGGGTGTCGATCCGGAAATCATCTTCGACGCGCTGGAAGCCGCGCTGGCCTCGGCCAGCAAGGAACACTACGGCGCCGAGTGGGACATCCGCGTGGCCATCGACCGCCAGACCGGCGACTTCGAGACCTTCCGCCGCTGGACCGTGGTCGACGACGAGGACGAGAACTTCGAAACCCCGGCACGCCAGACCCTGCTGGCACGCGCGCTGGAAGCCAATCCCGAGGCCCAGGTGGGCGATGTGCGCGAGGAGCCGCTGGCCTCGATCGAGTTCGGTCGCATCGGCGCACAGAAGGCCAAGCAGGTCATCTTCCAGCGCGTGCGCGACGCCGAGCGCGCGCGCGTGGTGGATGCCTACAAGGACCGCGTCGGCGAGCTGATGACCGGCCTGGTCAAGCGCATCGAGCGCGGCGCGGTGATCG
>CAYWPB010000539.1:0-2492 GCA_964458725.1 uncultured Nevskia sp.
ACATCCACGGCGGCGGCCACGACCTGGTGTTCCCGCACCACGAGAACGAGCGCGCGCAGTCGGTTTGCGCCCATGGCGGTCAGGTGTTCGCCCGCTTCTGGCTGCACAACGGTTTCGTCACGATGGACAGCGAGAAGATGTCGAAGTCCCTGGGCAACGTGCTGCTGGTGCACGAGATGCTCAAGCACGCCCCCGGCGAGGCGATCCGCCTTGGCCTGCTCACCGGTCATTACCGCCAGCCGCTGGACTGGAACGACGAGACCATCCCCGACGCACGGCGCAAGCTCGACCGCCTCTACGGCGCGCTGCGCGATGCCGGCGCGGTGATGCCGTCCGACGCGAAAGCACCGGAGGCCTTCATCGCCGCGCTGGAGGACGACCTCAACACCCCGGCCGCGCTGGCCGAGCTGTTCGAGCTGGTGCGGGCGCTGAACAAGGCCGAGACCGCAGCAGACAAGTCGCAGCTGGTGGCGCAGATCCGCGACGCCGCCGGCCTGCTCGGCCTGATGCAGCACACGCCACAGGCCTGGTTCGCCCTACACACCGGCGCCACCAACGGCGTGCCCTCGGCCGAGGAGATCGAAGCGCTGATCGCGCAGCGCGCCGCGGCGAAGAAGGCCAAAAACTTAAAGGAAGCCGACCCCCCCCGCGACGCCCCCAAGGCCCGCGCCGTGCTGAACGAAGACTCGGTGCGGGGGCCGCGCTGGCGGTACGTGGAGTGAATTCATGCCCCGCCCTATTCCCCCTCTCCCCGCTTGCGGGGAGAGGGTTGGGGTGAGGGGCGATGCGCAACCGTAAGACTCCACTCACTCCGTTTGCCCGCGAACTGCGCAAGGGATCGACCAACGCCGAGCGCAGGCTTTGGGCCTTGCTGCGCAACCAGACCTGCTTGGTTGTAAATTCCGACGGCAGTTTCCGATTGATCCCTATGTAGCGGATTTCGTCTGCGTCGAGAAGCTGCTGGTTGTCGAATTGGACGGCGGTCAACACGTTGAGGATGCAGAGCACGACGAGGAGCGCACATCGTTCCTGAAGGGCAAAGGCTTCACGGTGTTGCGCTTCTGGAATGACGATGTGCTGCTTCGTACGGACGATGTACTGGAGCAGGTTCTCAGAAACATTTGCGCAGAGGGCCGCCCCTCACCCTGACCCTCTCCCCGCAAGCGGGGAGAGGGAAACAAGAAACTAGTCTTGGCTACTTTTTCGGATAGCAAAAACAGCTCACCAAGTGGTCGTTCACCACCCCCACCGCCTGCAAATAGGCGTAGATGATGGTGCTGCCGACGAACTTGAAGCCGCGCTTGCCCAGGTCCTTGCTGATCCGGTCGGACAGTTCGGTGCGGGCCGGCACGTCACCGCGGCCCTTGACGCGGTTGACGATCGGCTTGCCGCCGACCCAATTCCACAGGTAGGCATCGAGGCTGCCCTCGGTCTTGCACAGATCGAGATAGGCCTTGGCGTTGGTGATGGCGGCCTCGATCTTGAGACGGTTGCGGACAATGCCGGCGTCGGCCAGCAGGCGGGCGCGATCCTTGTCGCCGTAGCGGGCGATCTTCTTCGGATCGAAGCCGTGGAAGGCCTTGCGGTAGTTGTCGCGCTTGTTGAGGATGGTGCTCCAGCTCAGGCCGGCCTGGGCCCCTTCCAGGATCAGGAACTCGAACAGCACGCGGTCGTCGTGCTGCGGCCGGCCCCATTCCTGGTCGTGGTAGGCCTGCATCAGGGGCTGCTCGCCAGCCCAGGCGCAGCGGGTCTTTTCCGTCACGTTCTGCTCCCAATTTCCGCGTTTGAGGACTATCGTAAAGCAATGTCCCTCACCCGCCACGTGCTGCACCAGGGCCCGCTGCTGAACATCAGCTGCGTCTGCTGCCGCCCCGAAGGCAAGGCCTGCGGCGCGGAAGAGCACGCCGAGGCCAGCACCCTGGGTTTGCCGCTCAACGGCGTGTTCGTCAAACATCACGGCGGCGGCCCGGAAGTGGTGGCGGCCAGCGGCCAGGGGCTGTTCTTCAACCGCGGCGAGCCGTACCGGGTCAGCCATCCGGCCGGCGGCGGCGACGACTGCCTGGCGCTCGAGCTGGCACCGCAGGTGCAGCACGAGCTGCTGCGTCGCTACGACGCGGCCGCAGCGGAACGCGAGCGCAATCCTTTCGGCGCCACCCATGCGGCCCTGCCGGCGCGGCTGGTGCTGCAAAGGCAGCTGCTGTGGCGCGCGCTGCGCAGCGGCACGGCGCCGGCGATCGAGATCGAGGAGCGGGCGCTGGAGCTGTTCGGCGCGGTGCTGAACGGCAGCCGGCCGCAGGGACGGAGCGCCGTCGACGGCCGGCCGTTGGCGCGCAAGCGCCGTGCCGAACAGGTGCGCGCGGCGGCGGTGGCGCTGGCCGCCAACCCCGAGAACAGCTGGTCGCTGGATGCGCTGTCGCGGCGGGTGCACAGCTCGCCGTTCCCCCTGCCGGGCAGGTTCCGCGACGAGCTGGGCGAGCCGGTGCACCAGTACC
>CAYWPB010000540.1:0-2488 GCA_964458725.1 uncultured Nevskia sp.
GCACCAAAAGCGCCTGGGACCAGCTTCCGTTTTCCGACAAGCAGGCCGAGGCGCGAATCATGGAGGTGTTCGCCGGCATGCTGACCAACCTCGACGACAATGTCGGCAAGCTGTTCGCCTACCTCAAGCAGATCGGCGAGTACGACAACACCCTGATCGTGTTCGTGTCCGACAACGGCGCCGACGGCATGGGCTACGGCTTCATCCCCTACGTCGACTCCGCCGGCAACACCGACATCGACAACAGCCTCGCCAACTACGGCCGGCCCGGCTCTTTCATTTTCCGCAGCACGCGCTGGGCCGAGGCGGGCAACGCGCCGCTGCGGCTGTTCAAGGCTTTCACCGCCGAGGGCGGCATCTCGGTGCCGGCGATCGTCCGCCTGCCGGGCCAGGGCGCGGGTCAGCCGCCGAGCGCGGCGCTGGCCTCGCTGCTCGACGTGGCGCCGACCATCCTTGCCGCGGCCGGCGTGCCCGATCCGGGCGCGCAGTACCAGGGCCACGCGGTGGCGCCGTTGGAAGGCCTGTCGCTATTGCCGGTGCTCAACGGCCAGCGCAGCCAGATCTACGGCCAGGACGACGTGATCGTCGACGAGGTCAACGACATCCGCTACGTGCGCAAGGGGCCGTGGAAGATGACCCGTGTGGTGAACTACATGCTGCCGTCCGCGGCCTTGCTGATCAACCGCGACTGGCAGCTCTACAACATGGATACGGACCGCGGCGAAACCACCGACGTGGCGGCGCTGCACCCGGACATCGTGGCTGAATTGACGGCCGACTGGGTGGCCTACGTCAACCGGGTGGGGGTGGAGCAGCCGATCCTGCCGCCGCTGCTGACGCCGATCGACCAGTAGGCGCGGCCGCAGGCCGCTTCCGGCAAGGCGGCGGCCTAGAGGACGTGGGCGAAGACGACACCGAAGAAGACGCCGCCGGCGAACGACCACGCGGCCCAGGTGTAGCGGCGCTTGAGGCGTTCACGGCCCAGCCGGTGATCGTAATAGGTGAGCATGGTATAGCGTCCAGTCGCTGAAGTGGTTGCCTGCGCAGCGGCGGAAGGAGATTAGCAAAGGCCGATCCGCCCGGAGTTACGATCCCGGGGCAGATTGATGACCGCGCTCCGCCAATACGTACGAGTACCGGGAATCTTATTCCGGTTCAGCGGCTTGTAAAACCATTTTCGGCGCCGACGGGCGTACCTAGGAGGTATTTACTACAGCGAGGCGGCTGCCGGAGTTTACCAGCGGCTTACAAACTGCGCGGTATCCGGCAAAAAAGGTCAGGTGAATTTCAGCCCCAATCCGATTGCAAAACCCAGCAGAAAGGCCCACAGCGCCCACTGCAGCTCCGGATGGATCTCGCGCGACACAACGCGCCCCGATTTGTTCGCTGGTAGCATGCAAACCCCCGATCGCGTCCCTGCGGGATTTCCGGCGGGCCGCTGGTTCGCCGGAGAGGTACCCGTTCGTATCATCGTCCAGCGGCTAGGTTACGCCAACGCGCGAAAAAATCCAGCCGCGAAACCTAGCTGGCTGCGGGTGGTCATTCCATGACCACAGATAGACGCAGCGCTCCTCAGTGCTTGCGGCTCGCCGCATAGGCCTTCAGCACTTCCGGCGGCGCGTGCATGCCCAGCTCCATCTTGCCGATCTGGTTGCGGTGCACCTCGTCCGGGCCGTCGGCCAGGCGCAGGGTGCGGGCCTGGGCGTAGGCGTAGCTCAGGCCGAAATCGTCGGTGACGCCGCCGCCGCCGTGGGCCTGGATCGCCCAGTCGATCACCTGGCAGGCCATGTTCGGCGCCGCCACCTTGATCATCGCGATCTCCTTGGCTGCGATCTTGTTGCCCACCGTATCCATCATGTAGGCCGCCTTCAAAGTCAGCAGGCGCGCCGAATCGATCAGGATGCGCGCATCGGCGATGCGCTCCAGGGTCACCGTCTGCGCCGCCACCGGCTTGCCGAAAGCGACGCGGCTCATGGTCCGCACGCACATCTTCTCCAGCGCGCGCTCGGCCAGGCCAATGAGGCGCATGCAGTGGTGGATGCGGCCCGGCCCGAGGCGCCCCTGCGCGATCTCGAAACCACGGCCCTCGCCCAGGAGCATGTTCGAGGCCGGCACGCGCACGTTCTCGAACAGCACCTCGCCATGGCCGTGCGGGGCGTCGTCGTAGCCGAACACCGGCAGGTGGCGCAGCACCTTCACCCCCGGCGTGTCCTTCGGCACCAGGATCATCGACTGCTGCGAATGCCGGCTCGGGTTGTCCGGGTCTGTCTTGCCCATGAAGATGAAGATCTTGCAGCGCGGATCGTTGGCGCCGGAGGTCCACCACTTGCGGCCGTTGATGACGTAGTCGTCGCCGTCGCGCTCGATGCGGGTGGCGATGTTGGTCGCGTCGGACGACGCGACGTCGGGCTCGGTCATCGCGAATGCCGACCGGATCTGCCCCTCGAGGAGCGGCTGGAGCCACTGCGACTTCTGCTCGGCGGTGCCG
>CAYWPB010000541.1:0-2484 GCA_964458725.1 uncultured Nevskia sp.
GAAGCGGTTCCGGCATTGCCGCTGGCGGCACTGACCAGTGGCGAGGCGATATTGAACAACGCGCCACCGAGCTGGCCGTACTGGTCCATGCCCTGCTCATGCTGGGTATTGACGGCGCTCGCCAGGGTCACCGCGAGCTGGCCGAGCTGGTTCATCGCCGGGCCGAGCAGCTCGCGCCGCGTGTCGAGCAGGCCGCCAAGCGAGCCGCCGGAAATCTGTCCGGTGAGCACGCTCTTGGTGCTGCCGGTATTGAGCACGATGTCCTGGCTCTGGCCATAGGCGTCGGCCTGCACCGACAAGCGGTTGGCGCTGCCGCCCAGCACCAGGGCCTGGCCGTTGCCGACGAAGACGTTGGCCGAGCCGTCGGCGTTGATGGTGCTGCTGATGCCGACCGCGCTGCCGAGCGTACGCAGCAGCTGGTCGCGCTGGTCGAGCAGGTCGTTGGGCGGCTGGCCGTTGCTCTGCGCGGTGGCCTGGGAGATGCGCTGATTGAGCTGCGCCAGCTGCGTCGCCGCGGCATTGATGCCGTCGACGGTGCTGCCGACGCTGCCGGACACCTGGTCGTTGAGCCCCTGCAGCTGCTGCTGCAGCGTGTTGAAGCTGGCCGCAAGCGACTGCGCGCCTGCCAGCAACGACTGGCGCGAGGCGGTGGAGCCGGCATTGGCGGACAGGCCGCCGAGCGCGCCGAAGAAATTCTGCAGCGGCTGCGCCAGGCCGGAACTGGAGCCGGACAGCAGGCTGTCGGCCTGCGCGGCGTAGGTCTGGAAGGTGTTGATGCGGTTGTAGCTGCTGTCGTCCTGCACCAGCTGCTGCTGCACGAAGCCATCGTTGAGGCGCTGCAGCGTCTGCACTTCCACGCCGTCGCCGACGACCAGGTTCGGCAGACTCGGGCCGGCGAGGTTGGTCAGGTCGGCGCGTTGCCGGCTGTAGCCGGCGGTGTTGGCGTTGGCGATGTTCTGGCTGACCACGTCCAGCGCGGTGCGGTAGGCCAGCAGCGCCGAACTGCCGATGCTCAGCATGTCGCTCATGAACGGCTCCGGTTCAGACGCTCACGGTACGCGGCGTACCGTAGGCGACGGTCATCTGCGCACCGTAGGCAAGCTTGATCAGCTTCTGCGCGTAGTGCGGGTCGGTGGCATAGCCCGCCTTCTGCAGACCCTGGGCGAAGCCGTGCACGCTGCCGCTGCGCAGGGCCTCGGCGTAGCGCGGATTGCCCTTGAGGAACTGCACGTAGTCCTTGAACGACGCTCCGACCGAGTCGTAAGCGCGGAAGCGCGCGTTCTCAGTCTGGGCCTGGCCGTCGCGGTACTCGGTGGTGGCATGGTTCAGGCTGGCGCCACTCCAGCCATCCTGCGCCTTGACGCCGAACAGGTTGAGCCCGGAGCTGCCATCCTTGTGCTTCGCCATGTGCTGGCCCCAGCCGGTCTCCAGCGCGGCCTGGGCGATCAGCACCCGCGCCGGCACGCCCAGCTCGGCCGCGGCCTGTTCGGCGTGCGGACGCACCGCGTCGACGAACTCCTGTGCGCTCTGCGGCTTCCAGCCGGCCTGGTGCACCGGCGCGGCGACCGAGTCGCTGCCGGCATGGCTTCCGCTGGCCGAGGCCGGCGGAAGCGCCTGGGTCGGCGGCGTCTGCCCGTTCTTCAGGCCGCCGAGCTGGCGCACCAGCATGTCGGCCAGGCCCAGGCCCTTGCCTGCGGACAGGTGCTGGGCCATCTGCTGATCGAACAGGTCATTGTAGAAATCGCCCTGCTCGCCGGTGAGGTCGTCGCCGAGCTTGGCCTGGCGCGAGGTCTTGAGCAGGGTTTCGGTGAGCAGGGCCTCGAACTGCTGCGCCGCCTGGCGCAGCGCCTTGGGATCGTTGCGCTGGGCCGCGGCGCGCAAGCCGGCATACTGGCCGAAGTCCGTGACGGCCGGCAGGGCGTTGGGAGGCCCGGCGCTCATCAGATGACGACCAGCTCGGCGCGCAGCGCGCCGGCCTGCTTCAGCGCTTCGAGGATCGCCACCAGGTCGCCGGGCGCGGCCCCGACCTGGTTCACCGCGCGCACGATGTCGTCGAGGTTGACGCCGGCCTGGAACACGAACATGTGGCCGCTGCCCTCGTTGACCTCGATGCTGGAGCGCTGCACCACTTCGGTGGTGCCGCCGCGCGAGAACGGCGCCGGCTGGCTCACCTGCGGCCGCTCCGTGATGGTGACGGAGAGGTTGCCGTTGGCCACCGCCGCCGGGGTGACGCGCCCCTGGCATCCTATGCCCCGGGTTCCGCTGCGCCAGACGCCCGTAAATGCATCGCTGAGCCCGGCGGTGGAATCTTTATAAATATGGTCAAGGCAATTTGGAATGGGACGGTGCTGGCGGAAAGCGACCGCACCGTGATGGTTGAGGGCAATCACTATTTTCCGCCGGAGGCTGTCAACCGCCGGTATTTGCAGCCCAGCAATACGAATACGGTTTGTCATTGGAAAGGCACGGCGAGCTACTACGACA
>CAYWPB010000542.1:0-2484 GCA_964458725.1 uncultured Nevskia sp.
TTTGGCCGCCGTTGGCGCAATAAAAAACCGCGGCGGCCCAGGGCGGCCCTACCATGAAGGTTGAAGCAATGCTTGAAATCAGAGACCTGCAAGCCCGCGTCGAAGGCAAGGACATCCTCAAAGGCCTGAACCTCACGGTCCGCGCCGGCGAAGTGCACGCCATCATGGGCCCCAACGGTTCCGGCAAGTCCACCACCGCCCACGTCCTGGCCGGCCGCGAAGGCTACGAGGTCACCGGCGGCACGGTGACCTTCGACGGCAAGAACCTGCTCGAACTGGAACCGGAGCAGCGCGCCTGCGAGGGCATCTTCCTCGCCTTCCAGTATCCGGTGGAAATCCCCGGCGTCAGCAACCTGACCCTGCTCAAGGCCGCGCTCAACGCCCGCCGCAAGTACCGTGGCCAGCCGGAGATCGAGCCGACCGACTTCCTCGCCTGGGTGCGCGACCGCGCCAAGCTGGTGAAGATCGACCCGAAGATGCTCTCGCGCGGCGTCAACGAGGGCTTCTCCGGCGGCGAGAAGAAGCGCAACGAGATTCTCCAGATGCTAATCCTGGAGCCGCGCCTGATGATCCTGGACGAGACCGACTCGGGCCTGGACATCGACGCGCTGAAGATCGTCGCCGACGGCATCAACGCGCTGCGCTCGCCCGAACGCGCCACCCTGCTGGTGACCCATTACCAGCGCCTACTCGACTACGTGCAGCCCGACCAGGTCCACGTGCTGGCCGGCGGCCGCATCGTCAAGAGCGGCGGCCCGGAGCTGGCGCGCGAGCTGGAAGAGAAGGGCTACGGCTGGCTGGAGGCGGCGTGAGCGCCCTCGCCGCCTACGCCGAAAGCTTCGAGCGCTTCGCCGCCGGCCTGCCCGAACCGCAGCGCGCCGCGCGCCGCGCCGAGCTGCAGCGCTTCCTCGACGCCGGCTTCCCGACGCCGCGCATCGAGGACTGGCATTACACCGACCTGGCGCCGCTGGCGGACAAAAGCTTCGCGCTGGCCGGCCCGGTTGAAGGCTTCTCCTTCGACGCCCTGCCCGACGCCGACCGGCTGGTCTATCTCAACGGCCAGCTCGACCGCGCCCGCAGCACCGCGCCCGAGCTGCACGCCGACAGCCTGCCCGAGCAGTCCGGCGGCGACAGCGTCACCGCGTTGAACGGTGCCTTCTCCAGTGGCGGCCTGCAGCTGCGGCTGGCGCGCGGCCAGTTGCTGCCGCGTCCGCTGCAGGTGATCGTGGCCGGCGTGGCCGGCGAAGCCCCGGCGATGGTGCACCAGCGCCACCGCATCGAACTCGGAGACAACGCCGAGGCCACGGTGGTGTTCCAGTTCCTCGGCCAGGGCGGCGGCCGCCTCGCCACCCAGGTCATCGAAGTGAACCTGGCGCCCGGCGCGCGCCTGAACCTCTACCGCGTGCAGGACGAGCAGGCCGAGGCCACCCTCCTGACCCGCATCGACGCGCGCCTGGACCGCGACAGCCGCCTGAACGGTGTCACCGTGGACTGCGGCAGCGGCCTGGTGCGTCACGACTGCAACGTCAGCCTCGCCGCGCCCGGCGCCGAGGTCGCGCTGGCCGGCCTGTACCAGCCCGCGCCCGGCAGCCATCTCGACAACCACACCCGCATCGTCCACGCCGCCCCCCACTGTCGCAGCCGCGAGCGAATCAAAGGCATCGTCCAGGCCCCCGCCCAGGCGCTTTTCGCCGGCAAGGTGGTGGTGCAGCCCGGCGCGCAGAAGACCGACTCGGAACAGCACGTCGCCAATCTGCTGCTTTCCAAGAAGGCCGAGGTCAACGCCAAGCCCGAGCTGGAGATTTACGCCGACGACGTGAAGTGCGCCCACGGCGCCACCGTCGGCCAGCTCGACGACCTCGCCCTGGAATACCTGCGCAGCCGCGGCATCGCCGCCGCCGAGGCCCGCGCCATGCTGCTGCGCGCCTTCGGCGCCGAAGTGCTGGAGCGCATCGAGCTGCCCGCGCTGCGCGCGCAGCTCGCCGCCCGCATGAACCTGGGCGCCGAAGACGCATTCGCGGAGATCGAACAGTGACCGCGGCCGAACCGCGCCCGACACCAGCGTTCGACCTGGCGCGCGTCCGCGCCGACTTCCCGATCCTGGCCGAGAAGGTCCGCGGCGGCCGCCTGGCCTACCTCGACAACGGCGCCACCACGCAGAAGCCCGAATCGGTGCTGCGCGCGCTCGACCACTACTACCGCCACCAGAACTCCAACGTGCACCGCGCCGTGCACGACCTGGCCGAGCGCGCCACCACCGCCTACGAGGGCGCGCGCGACCGCATCGCCCGCTACCTCGGCGCCAACCGCGAGGAGATCGTCTTCACCCGCGGCACCACCGAGGCGATCAACCTGGTGGCCTACAGCTACCTGCTGCCGCGGCTGAAGGCCGGCGACGAGATCCTGGTCACCGGCATGGAGCACCACTCCGACATCGTGCCCTGGCAGCTGGTGGCGGCGCAGGCCGGCGCCAAGGTCGTCGCC
>CAYWPB010000543.1:0-2481 GCA_964458725.1 uncultured Nevskia sp.
CTTGAGGATGGTGCCGGTGGAGCGGTAGTTCTGCTCCAGCCGCACCACCTCGGCGCCGGGGAAGTCCTGCGACAGCCGCATCATGTTCTCGACCTTGGCGCCGCGCCAGGAGTAGATTGACTGGTCGTCGTCGCCGACCGCGAACAGGATGCCGCTGTCGCCGGCGAGCAGGCGCAGCCACTGGTACTGCAGGGTGTTGGTGTCCTGGAACTCGTCCACCAGCAGGTGGCGGAAGCGGCGCCGGTAGTGCGCCTGCAGGCCGGCGTCGTCGCGGCACAGCTCGTAGGCGCGCAGCAGCAGCTCGGCGAAGTCGACCAGGCCGTTGGTTTCGCACTGCTGCTGGTAGGCGGTGTAGATGCGCGCCAGCTGGCGCTGCGAGAAGTCGCCCTGGTCCTGCAGCGCTTGCGGGCGGCGGCCCTCTTCCTTCTGGCCGTTGATGTAGCCGGCGACCAGCTTCGGCTGCCACTGCTCCTCGCTCAGATCCAGGCCGCGGATCACGCGCTTGACCAGGCGCACCTGGTCGTCGGCGTCGAGGATCTGGAAGTTCTGCGGCAGGCGCGCGTCCTTCCAGTGCAGGCGCAGCATGCGGTGGGCGATGCCGTGGAAGGTGCCGACCCACATGTTGCGCACCGGCACGTTGATCAGCTGTTCGATGCGGCCGCGCATCTCGGCGGCGGCCTTGTTGGTGAAGGTCACCGCCAGGATCGAGTGCGGCGAGATGGCTTCCACCGCGATCAGCCAGGCGATGCGGTGGGTCAGCACGCGGGTCTTGCCCGAGCCGGCGCCGGCCAGCACCAGGCGGTGTTCCGGCGGCGCGGTGACCGCCTCTTTCTGTGCGGGGTTCAGCGCCGAGACCAGCGCCAGGACTTCGGGGGCCAGTTCGGAAATGGGAGCTTCGAATTGCATCGGCCCATTGTACTGCCCGGGCTGCGCCGCGGTCCGAATCTTTGATGTCCGTTCGTGCCGAGTAGGGCCGCGAAGCAGCGCGTATCGAGGTACTGTGTGCAGCCCCTCGATACGCCCGCTGCGCGGGCATTCGGGGCGAACGGCTGGCGTTATTTGACGTCTTCCAGCCGCAGCTTGCCGCAGGCCGCCAACAGCTGGAACGCCGCCACCGAGCGGTCGTGCAGGCTGCCGGCGAGATTGACCTGGGCCGAGACCTTGTCGCGCTCGGCATCGAGCACGTCCTTGGTGGTGCGGGTGCCTGCCTGCAGCTCCTTGCGCACGTCGTCCAGCGCCAGGGTCGAGGCCGCGACGTCGGCCTGGTAGGCGCGGATCAGCTCGTCGGAGGCCTGCAGCAGCGCCCAGGACTGGGTGATGGATTCGATCGCGGCATGGCGCGCGTCGTCGAGATTGGCTGCCGCCTGCGAAGCCTGCGCCTTGGCCGCGGCGACGCGGGCGCGGGTGGCGCCGCCGGTGTACAGCGGCAGGGTCGCCTTGAGCTGCACCGTCCAGTCCTTGTAGCGGTCGGCGGCGACGTTGCTGTCGCCCTGCACCGCGGCCGAGCCGTTCAGCGCCAGCTTTGGCCAGTAGTCGGCGCGCGCCACGTCGATCTGCGCGTCGGCGCCGTGGCGCTGCGCGTCGGCGGCGAGCACCGCCGGTGTCATGCCGGCGCTGGCCAGGGCCTCGTTGAGCGTGGCCGGCACCTGCGGCCCGGGCCAGTTCTCGCCCAGCTCGTCCGGCGCCACGCCGACCACGCGCAGGAACGCCGCCTCGCTGACCTTGGTCTGGGCGATGGCGCGCTTCAGGTTGGCCTGCGCCTCGGCCAGTCGGGCCTGCGCCTGCGAGGTGTCGGTGCGGGTGGCCTCGCCGGCCTCGTAACGCTTGCCGGTGTCGCTCAGCTCCTGCTGCAGCGCCGCCACGTTGGCGCCGGCCAGGTTGATCACGGTGCGGTCGCGCTCGACATCGAGATAGGCGCTGGCGGCGGACAGCAACAGCTGCTGCCGCGCGCCGGCTTCGTTCTGCCGCGCGCCCTCGAGCTGGCTCCTGCTGGCGTCGACCTGGGCGCCGGTCAGGCCGCCGGTGTACAGCGGCTGCGAGGCCTGCAGGCTGGCGCCGTTGGGATTGAGCGGGCCGTCGATCGGGATCGAGCTGCTCAGCGCCGGCGACAGGTAGTAGCGCGACAGCCCGGTGCTGGCACTGAGCGTGGCGTTGGGCAGGTAGCCGGCGCGCGCCGCGTCGACCTGGGCGCTGGAGGCGTGCACCGCTTCGCCGGCGGCGGCCAGGCGCGGGTCGTTCTGCAACGCGAGGTTGGCGGCCTCGGCCAGGCTGAGGGCGTGCGACGGGGCGCAGGCGAGGAGGGCGAGCAGCGCCAGGGATCGGGTCTTCATGGGATGTGCTTCAGGAACGGGGGCGGGTGGCGCAGCCGTACAGGAACATCTGAACCGCGCCGCTGACGTGCTGCTCCGGGTTGAAGCCGGACGGGCAAGGCCAGACCCCCCGCATCACCCGCCAGCGGCGCGGCCCCAGTGCGCCCAGTTG
>CAYWPB010000544.1:0-818 GCA_964458725.1 uncultured Nevskia sp.
CAGCGGCGCCAGCTCCATCGAGCCGTACAGCTTGATGATCTCGACCTGCTGGCCGCGCGCCGAGAAGAAGCGTCGCGCCGACTCCGGGTACTTGGTCGCCACGCGCAGGCGCCGCGTGCCGGCGGCATCGAGGCCGGCGGCCAGCGGCGAGTCCTTGCGCGTCGCCACCGCCAGGCGACAGCGCGCCATGTCCAGGTCCAGCGGCTCGTACAGCGCCTCGCCGCCATGCTCGAGCAGGATGTCCTTGCCGACGATGCCCAGGTCCGCCGCGCCGTACTCGACGTAAGTCGGCACGTCGGTGGGGCGGATCACCAGCAGCTCCACATTGGGGTCCTGCGTCGGCAGGCGCAGCAGGCGCGAGGCGTCGCCGGCCGGGGCGATGCCGACGGCGTTCAGCAGGGGGGTGCTGTCTTCGAGGATGCGGCCCTTGGACAGGGCCAGGGTCAAGGCGGTCATGGCGGGCGGATTTTACCCGTTTTGGCCGCCTCTTTTAGGCTTTCGGCAAGGCCCGCCCGGGCCCTGCCCTATTGCGCGACGCGCCGGATCAATCCGCCCAGGGAGCCCAGCTTCTCCTCGATGTGCTCGTAGCCGCGGTCGATGTGGTATACGCGGTCGACCTTGGTGTCGCCGTCGGCCGAGAGCGCCGCCAGCACCAGCGCGGCGGAAGCGCGCAGGTCGGTCGCCATCACCGGCGCGCCGTTGAGGCGCTCGACGCCGGTGACGACGGCGGTGTTGCCCTCGATGTGCATGATGGCGCCCAGCCGCATCAGTTCCTGGGCGTGCATGAAGCGGTTCTCGAAGATGGTCTCGCGGATGGT
>CAYWPB010000544.1:828-2475 GCA_964458725.1 uncultured Nevskia sp.
TTTCACGTTCGGGGGGGGGCTTGGGGGGGTCTTTGAGTTGGTTTCGGGGGGTGGGGCCGACACCCTCGGCGGGGAAGTAAAGGGCCATGAACTGCGCCGGCAGGTCGGGGGGGAAGCCGGGATGCGGCGTGGTGTGGAGGTCGACCGCGCGCGGGCGCTTGCCGAGCATGTCGACCTCGATCCAGTCGTCGCCGCTGCCGACCCTGGCGCCGGCCTGGCGCAGCTTGTCGAGCACCGCCTCGAGCATGGCCGGATCGGTGTCGGTGACGCGCACCTTGCCGCGGGTGATGGCGCCGGCGATGAGGAAGGTGCCGGTCTCGATGCGGTCCGGGATGACGCGGTGCTCGGCGCCGTGCAGCGCGGCCACGCCCTGCACGCGGATGGTGGAGGTGCCCGCGCCTTCGATCCTGGCACCCATCGCGATCAGGCAGTTGGCGAGGTCCACCACTTCCGGTTCGCGCGCGGCGTTCTCCAGCACGGTCTCGCCCTCGGCCAGCACCGCCGCCATCAGCAGGTTCTCGGTGCCGGTCACGGTGACAGTGTAGAACACGATGCGCGCGCCCTTCAGGCGCGCGGCGCGGGCGTTGATGAAGCCGCCCTCCAGTTCGATCTGCGCGCCCATCGCCTCCAGGCCGCGCAAGTGCAGGTCCACCGGGCGCGCGCCGATGGCGCAACCGCCGGGCAGCGACACCTGGGCCTCGCCGCGCTTGGCCAGCAGCGGGCCGAGCACCAGGATCGAGGCGCGCATGGTCTTGACCAGCTCGTACGGCGCGACGCAGGTGGTGATGGAGGCGGCGTTGATCTCGACCCGGCCCGGCTCCGGCGCGCGCACCGCCACGCCCATCTGCGCCAGCAGGCGCTTGGTGGTGGACACGTCCCACAGATTCGGCAGGTTGCGGATCGCCAGGGTGTCGTCGACCAGCAGCGAGGCGCAGGGGATGGGCAGCGCGGCGTTCTTGGCGCCGGAAGCGCGCACTTCGCCGCGGAGGGGGCCGTTGCCGGTGATGATGAACTTGTCCACTTCGGTGACTACTCTTCAGTAAAACACTGGTGCGAAGACTACCCCCGGCCGGCCGGCCGGTGGTGTCTTTTTCGTGCAAATGCAGCTGCTTTGTAGGTCGGCCCGAAGGCCGACCCTACGGGGTTAGCTCAGGCGCAGGGCGCTTTCGGCGCGTGGGTGCGCAGCTTCAGAGCATGGATCTCGCGGCCCATGCGCTCGCCGAGGGTCGCGTAGACCATGCGGTGCTGGGCCAGCGGCGCCTTGCCGTCGAAGCCGGTCCAGATCACCTCGGCTTCGAAGTGCTGGCCGTCGTCGCCGGTCACGGTGACGATCGCGTCGGGCATGCCGGCCTGGATCAGGGCCTTGATTTCGTCTTTATTCATTGGCGTTGTTTCGGGTTCAGCGGCGCAGCTTGTAGCCGGTCATCAGCATCCACAGGCAGATCGCCGACAGCAGCAGCAGGCAGCCTGCCGCCCAGGCGAGGCTGAGCCAGATCGACACGTCGGCCTGGCCGAAGAAGCCGTAGCGGAAGCCGTCGATCATGTAGAAGAAGGGATTGAAGTGCGAGGCGGTGTACCAGAACGGCGGCAAAGCGTGCACCGAGTAGAACACGCCGGACAGGAACGACAGCGGCGTGATGATGAAGT
>CAYWPB010000545.1:0-2470 GCA_964458725.1 uncultured Nevskia sp.
TGCAGTCCTTCATGTTCTGGTCCTGGCTGCCGGCCGGCTGGGGGTGGGTGGCAACCGGCGGGGCTGCTGGGGCGGCCGCGGGAGCGGCGGCCGGAGCCGCTGCGGGGGCGGCTGCGACAGGCGGGGCGTCGGCGGCATAGACCGGAACAGCCGCGCAGGCGGCCAACACGGCGGCGAAGAGCATCCCTTTCATCGCAATTCTCCTAGGCTGGTGACGGCTGCGGCGCAGCCGGTATTTGTTGGATCCGGCGCGGCGGGGCGCAGGACCCTTCGAGCCTAGCACGGCCGCGAACGGGCCGGATTACAGGACGCCTACAGTGTCCGGCGGATTGACCCGCTGAACCCGGGCGTGACACCGTCAGGCGCTCCACCGCCCGCCCGGCCATGCGCAAATTCCTGCCCTTTTACCTCCTAGCCGTGCTCGCCACGGCGCTCGCGGTCGCCGGCTTGGCCCGCTGGGGTGGCGGGCTCTATCCCGGCGGCGCTGTGGCGCCGGCGACGCCGGCGGGAGCGGCCCAGCCGGTGCCGCTGCTGCGCTTGCTGCTGCAAATGCTGGTGGTGATCGGCGCCGCCCGCCTGCTTGGCCGGGGCTTCCGCCGCATCGGCCAGCCGGCGGTGGTGGGCGAAATCTTCGCCGGCATCCTGCTCGGGCCCTCGTTGCTGGGCTTGCTGTGGCCGCAGGCCCTGGCGGTGTTGTTTCCAGCGGCGGGGCTGGCGCCGCTGCAACTGCTGAGCCAGGTCGGCGTGTTGCTGTTCATGTTCGGCGTGGGGATGGAGGTGGACCTGTCCGAGCTGCGCCACCAGGCCCGCGCCGCCCTGGTCATCAGCCACGCCAGCATGGCCCTGCCGTTCCTGCTCGGCATGGGCCTGGCGCTGGCGGCCTATCCGCTGCTGGCGCCGGCCGGCGTGGCCTTCCACGCCTTTGCCCTGTTCCTCGGCATTGCCATGAGCATCACCGCCTTCCCGGTGCTGGCGCGCATCCTCGAGGAGCGGCGGATGCTGCACACGCCGGTCGGCCGCATGGCCATCGCCTGTGCCGCGATCGGCGACGTCAGTGCCTGGTGCGTGCTGGCCCTGGTGGTGGCCCTGGTTCATGCCCACGGACCCTGGGCCGCCGCGCGCAGCGCCGGCCTGGCGCTGCTGTTCGTGCTGGCGCTGCACGGCGGAATCAAGCCCTGGCTGCGGCGCCGCTTCGCCCATGAGCCGGCCGCCGGCGCGGCGCTGGCCTGGGCCCTGTTGCTGCTCCTGGCCTGCGCCGCCTGCACCGAGGCCATCGGCATCCACGCCCTGTTCGGCGCCTTCCTCGCCGGCACGGTCATGCCGGCAGGAGCGGCCTGGCGCGGACCGCTGCGCGAGCGCCTCACCGGTTTCGCCGCCGCTGGCCTGCTGCCGCTGTTCTTCGCCCTCACCGGCCTGCGTACCCAGGTGGGCTCGCTGCAGGGCGTTCAGGACTGGCTGCTGTGCGGCCTGATCGTCGCCGTGGCGGTGGCCGGAAAGCTCGGCGGCACCCTGCTGGCGGCCCGCTGGACCGGCTCCAGTTGGCGCGAGGCGTTCCGGCTCGGCGCACTGATGAACACGCGCGGCCTGGTTGAGCTGATCGTGCTCAACCTGGGCTACGACCTCGGCATCCTCTCCGCCCGCGCCTTCACCATGCTGGTGCCGATGGCCCTGCTGACCACGGTGGCCACCCGGCCCCTGCTGGCCCTGGGCCCCGAGGCCATCGGAGAATTCTGATATGAGTCAGACGCCGAACATTAAACACGAAGAGCACGAAGCTTCCCCCTCTCCCGGTAAGCCTCCCTCCCCCTCTCCCGGTCCTCCGGCGCAGCTGCCGCAGGCTTGGGGTGAGGGTACGCCTTCAGACGGAAAATCTCACGATGACAATGCTTTTTACGCCGTGAAGAAGCCCTGGAACGATCTGGCCCCGCCCCAGGTCCCCCCCGTTGCGCGACGCGTCACCGATCGCGCGGGGCGATTTCGCCGGGGGCAACTGGCTCGGGTGTGGAACGAGCACACGAAGAGCGGCGCACATCGCGCGCGGAAGGTTGCCTACCCGGAGTGGGTGCCTGAGGCGGTCAGGCGCGAGGCGGAAGCTCTCACGGTCGCGGAGGCGGAGGAGATGCTGGCGCCGTGGCTGGGTGCTCGCCGGAGTTCCTGATCCGAAAGGCCTCCTTCGATTGCTGCGGTGCGGTGCCCCTACGGGACCAGGATCTGCCCGGTCCAGCCCTCCGTCGTGCGGGTCCAGAGGCGGCGGTCGTGGAGGCGGTCCTCGGGGGAACCGTGCCAGGTCTCGACCTCGTCGGGGACGAGGAGGACGGCGGCGAGGCCGTGCGGCGGTGGGATGGCCGCCGGGTCGGGGAACCTCTCGCGCAGGGCGTCGATCGCGGCGAGGAAGTCCTCGCGGGCCGCGACCGGCGAGCTCTGCGGCCGGAAGGTCTCGTAGGAGCGCTCGAGGAGCTTCGAGCCCGAC
>CAYWPB010000546.1:0-2468 GCA_964458725.1 uncultured Nevskia sp.
TACGGCCGCGTGCCGAAGAGTATCAAGCCGACCTGGTCGCCGTGGCGGCGCTGGACGAAGTCGCCCGCGACTTTCTGCACCACCTGCAGGCGTGAATAGCCGCCGGCCATGTCCTGCGTCGCCATCGAGCCGGACACGTCCACAGCCAGCAGCAGGCGGCGGCCGGTGGTGGGCACCGGCTGCGGATCTCCCAGCCACTGCGGCCGCAGCGCCGCCAGCACCAGCAGCAGCCACACCAGCGCGAGCAGCCAGCGGCGTATCCCGGGCTTGGCGACGCTGCCGGGATGCGTGACCTCGCCGAGGCTGGCTGCAAACGGCAGGTACAGCGCTACGCCTCGCGGCCGCACCTGCGGCAGCAGTCGCGAGAGCAGCCAGGGCAGCGGCAGGAACAGCAGCATCCAGGGCCAGGCCAGATGGATCATGACCGCCCCCGCAGGAAGCCGCGCGCGGCGCTGAGCCACCGTTCGCGCTCCGCGCCGCCGCTACCGCCGTAGGCGGCGCGCAGGAACGCACTCCCAGCCTCGCCGGCCAGCGCAGCGCCACCGTGCGCGGCGACGAAGTCGATCCAGGCCTGGCCGCTGAGACGCGCTACCGGCTCGCGGCCGTAGCGCGCCACCGCGTAGCGGCGCAGCAGATCTTCCAAACCACCAGCCAGCGTCGCGGCGTCGGTGCCGGCGCTTTGCTCGATCCGGCGCAACTCGCGCAGCGCTGCGCGCCGCAAGCGTGGGCGCGGCAAGCGCCGCCAGACAGCCGCCGCCACGGGCACTGCCAGCAGCATCAGGGCGATCAGCCACCAGCCGGGCGCGGGCGGCCACCAGGAGGGTGGGGGTGGCGCGTGAGCCGGAGCCAGCTGCTGGAGGAGGTCGGTGTTCATGCTGCCCATGCCGGCTCCCGCAGCAGCGGCGGCAGTACCTCGCCGACCGGGTCGGCGGTGCTGAGCCGGGTCAGCGGCAGATCGAAGCGCGTAGAGAGATCGAGCACGCGCCGCTCGCGTTCGCTCCACGCCACGCGCCATGGCTCGCGGCTGCGCTCGCCATCCAGCCACCACAGCCGGCCGGGTACGCCGGCACGGAACTCGCCAGGCGGCAGTCCTGCCGCTTCCAGCGGATCGGTGATCCACAGCAGGCGGCAGTCGCATTGGGCGGCCAGTCCAGCCAGGGCAAGCTGGGTGCCATCGTCCAGGCCGGCGAAGTCGCTGAGGATCAGCACCAGGCTGCCGGGCCTGGCCAAGTGGCGCAGCGTCGTCAGTGCGCCGGCCAAGCCGGCCGGCGCCGGATGTCCCGGCGCGCGGGGCTGCGCTTCGACCAGGGCCTGGAGCACGGGCAAGATGCCGGCCTGGCGTGACCGCGGCGGTAGAACGCGAGGCTGGTTGAGGTCTTTGGCGATGACGGCGCCGAGGCGGTCGCCGCCGAGCGCGGCGGCCCAGCCGAGGATCGCGGCGGCACGCAGCAGCAGGGCCGACTTGAGCTGGCGCCAGCTGCCGAAGAACAGGCCCGGATGCAGGTCGGCCAGCAGCCAGACCGCGCGCTCGCGGTCTTCCCGAAACACCTTGGTGTGCGGCCGGCCGCGCCGCGCGGTGACGCGCCAGTCGATGCTGCGGGCGTCGTCGCCGGGTGCATAGAGGCGCACCTCCTCGAACTCTAGGCCGCGACCGCGCTGCGCGCTGCGGTGACCACCCTGTAGGCGCGCCAGGGCCGGGCGGCGGGCGCGCAGATTGAGGTCGTGCGCGGCGCCGCGCAGGGCCAGCAGCTCGGGCAGATCAGGCAGGATCATGGCGCCGGCACGTGGCCCAGGAGCTCCTCCACGCATGCCTGGGGGGTTATGCCGCGAGCCTGGGCGTTGTAGTCGAGCAACAGGCGGTGGCGCAGCGCATCGGACGCGATGGCCTGGACGTCCTCGGGGCTGACGTAGTCGCGCCCCTGCAGCCAGGCCAGGGCCCGCGCGCCGCGCTCGATGGCGATGGCGGCGCGCGGGCTGGCGCCCCAGCGCAGCCATTCGCCCAGCGTTGCGCTGTAGGGGGCTGGCCGGCGCGTGGCCTCGACCAGCGCGGCGATGTATTCGGCCACGCTGGGCGCGAGGGTGAGGCCGAGGACCTCGCGCCGCGCCTGAAATACGGTGTCCTGGGACAGGGGGTGGGCCGGCGGCGGCAACTCCTCGGCTGTTTGTGCCTCGCGCCGCGCCAGCTCCATGATGCGCAGCGTGGTGGCGCGGTCGGGGTAGTCCACCAGGGTGTGCAGCATGAAGCGGTCGAGCTGGGCTTCCGGCAGCGGATAGGTGCCCTCGTGCTCGATCGGGTTCTGCGTGGCCATGACCAGGAACAGGCGCGGCAGCGCATAGGTGGTGGTGCCCACGCTGATCTGCCGCTCACCCATGGCTTCCAGCAGGGCGGACTGCACCTTGGCGGGCGCGCGGTTGATCTCGTCGGCCAGGATCAGGTTGTGGAACAGCGGACCGCGCTGGAACTGGAA
>CAYWPB010000547.1:0-2466 GCA_964458725.1 uncultured Nevskia sp.
GCGCTGCAACCGCTGGCCGCTTTCATCCTGGTGGCGGAAACGGTGACGGAAGACGGGTTGCTGCGCCGGCCGCTGTCCTTCGCGCCGCTGCGCTGGCTGGGACTGGCCTCATACAGCATCTATCTCTGGCAGCAGCCGTTCCTGGCGCCGCCGGACACCTACCGCTCCGTCTGGTGGGTCACCGCCTGGCCGCAAAACTTGTTCGTCGCCATCGCCTGCGGCGCCCTGGCCTACCTGCTGGTGGAAAAGCCGGTGGCCACGCTGAAACGGCGCCTGGCCAGCGCTCCTTCCGCCAGCCCCGCACACGCCGCCGCCGACGGTGCGGCTGGCTGATTCGCGAAATACGAATTCCGATTGGGGTAACACGGCGTATTTCAAAATATGCTATGAAGGCGAGCACTCAGGGGGAGGAAGGTCCATGAAAAGGCCGTTTGCCGCCGCTGCTGTCACCGCCGCCGTACTGCCAGGCCGGGTCTTGAGGGGAATCGTCGCCACCGCGCTGTTCGGAATGGCGCTTTACGCGCCCGCCGCCAGCGCTACGCAAACCGCGACAGTGTCCGTTGTGCACCAGCTCAGCTTCCTCGAAGGGTACGGGGTCAACAACCTGGCATTCGACCAGTTTGGAAACCTGTACGGTTCCGCAGCTTTCGGTGGAGAGACTCCGGTCATCGACGACCACGTTTTCCAGTTCTACGGCTCGGGCACGCTTTTCCAGATCAACCCGTCCGGCCAGTGCACCGTGGTCTACAACTTCAATAACGCGCTGGGGCAGGTGCCGCTGACCGGGCACCTCATGCTCTTTGCGTATCCGGGCCCGCTCGCCACCGGCAACAATGGCTTGATCTACGCAGCAATGTCGGGGTCCAGCACGTCTTTGAACACGCTGATCAACTCCCAGCCGAGGGATCCCACCTCCCCACCCCCGCTAGTACCGAGCATTCCGGTGGTCGGCGATCTCGGGCAGAGCTACGGGGCCATCGTCGCGTTCTCGCCGGTGCTGCCGCAAGTGCTGTTGCCCCTGTATTACTTCAACGATCCGAATGACCCTCCGGTGGGTCCCCTGCTCCGCGGCAGCGATGGCAATCTGTATGGGGACAGTGCCGGCACTGTTTATCAGATCAACGCCCAGGGCCAGAAGACGACTCTCCATGCCTTCAGCGGCCGGGCTGACGGCTCTTTTCCGAACAGCTTGATGCAAGCCTCCAGCGGCGTCCTCTATGGCAGCACCTCTGGCGGTGCCGCTCCCACCATCTTCAGCCTCACCACCGCAGGCCGGCTGACCACGCTGCACACGGGCGGCTCTCTCTCCGGGAACATGGTGCAGGGCCGCGACGGCAATATTTACGGAACGATCGGCAACGGCGACGGATCCAGCTATGGCTACGTCTTCCGCATCACGCCCGCCGGCGCGTTCAGCGTGGTCCATAGCTTCGCGTACACCGATGGCGCTTACCCGATCGATCTGGTCCAGGGTCACGACGGCAACCTCTACGGAATCACCACGAAGGGTGGCCCCGGCACCTCGCCATCCGGCCCCACCGGCTATGGCACCTTGTTCCAGATCGCGTCCGGCGGGACGTTTTCCACGGTGGCCAATTTCAACGCCGCGACGAACGGACTGAAGCTGATGGTCCAGGCGGCCGACGGCAGCTTCTACGGCACCACCGGATATATCGACCTAGGTCCGGGCGCGAGCCTGACCCAGAGCATCGTCCGGGTCACCCTGCACTAGCGCGTATCCAGCATTTCACGGGCAAAAATGAAAAAGCCCCGGACGAAGTTCCGGGGCTTTTTCTGTGCGACGGAAGCGAGCCGCGCCCAGCCTATTTGCGCTGGCCGATCGGCACGAACTTGAGGTCTTCCGGCCCGGTGTAGTTGGCGGAGGGGCGGATGATCTTGCCGTCAATGCGCTGCTCGACGATATGCGCGCTCCAGCCCGAGGTGCGGGCGATGACGAACAGCGGCGTGAACATCGCGGTGGGCACGCCCATCATGTGGTAGCTGACGGCGCTGAACCAGTCCAGGTTGGGGAACATCTTCTTCTCGCGCCACATCACCGACTCCAGCCGCTCGGCGATGTCGAACATCTTGGTGTTGTCCTGCTCCTTGCTGAGCTTGCGCGCCACTTCCTTGATGACCTTGTTGCGCGGATCGGACACGGTATACACCGGGTGGCCGAAGCCGATCACCACTTCCTTGTTGGCGACACGCTTGACGATGTCGGCCTCGGCTTCGTCCGGGCTGTCGTAGCGCTTCTGGATCTCGAAGGCGACTTCGTTGGCGCCGCCGTGCTTGGGCCCGCGCAGCGCGCCGATGCCGCCGGTGATGGCGCTGTACATGTCCGAGCCGGTGCCGGCGATGACGCGGCAGGTGAAGGTGCTGGCGTTGAACTCGTGCTCGGCGTAGAGGATGAGCGAGGTGTGCATCGCCCGGACCCATGAAGCTTGCGGCCTCTTGCCGTGGAGC
>CAYWPB010000548.1:0-2466 GCA_964458725.1 uncultured Nevskia sp.
CGCGCCGCGCTGCACGCCAATATCCGCCGCTTTCGCGAGGGCGCCGCGGCGCTGCGCCTGGCGCTGTCGCCCTCGTCAACGCCGATCCAGCCGCTGGTGCTGGGCGCCGAGACGCGCGCCCTGGTGCTGTCGCGCCACCTGTTCGAGCGCGGCTGGTGGGTCGCCGCGATCCGCCCGCCGACGGTGCCACCCGGTACCGCGCGCCTGCGCATCACGCTGTCGGCCACCCACACCGCCGCGCAGATCGACGGCTTGCTCGCCGACCTGGCCGAGGGCCTGCGCCAGCTTCCCGCCGCGTGAGCCGCGACCTGTTCATCACCGGCACCGATACCGGGGTCGGCAAGACCCTCCTGGCTCAGGCGGTGCTGCTGCGCCTGCGCGCCGAAGGCATCGCCGCTGCCGGGTTCAAGCCGGTCGCCGCCGGCGCCGAACGCACCGCCGCGGGCCTGCGCAACGACGATGCGCTGCTGCTGCAGGCCGCTTCCGCGCCAGGACTGGACTACGCCGAGGTCAATCCCTGGTGTTTCGAGCCGCCGATCGCACCACACCTGGCGGCGCAGGAAGCCGGCGCCGTACTGTCGGCGGAGGCGCTCGACGCGGCCCATGCGCGGTTGGCGCGGCGCCACGACTGGGTGGTGACCGAGGGCGCCGGCGGCTGGATGGTGCCGCTGGCGCCGGGGTTGAGCTTCGCCGACTGGGTGGAGCGCCGGCGCTGGCCGGTGCTGCTGGTGGTCGGCATGCGTCTGGGCTGCATCAACCATGCGCTGCTCAGCGCCGAGGCGATCCGCCGCCGCACGCGATTGCTGGGCTGGGTCGCCAACGTCCTGCCGCCGGAGCAGGACCGGCTGCGCGGCAACCTCGACAGCCTGCGCGCGCTGCTGTCCGAGCCGCTGCTTGCCACGGTGCCGGCCGGCGCCGTGGCGGCGGAAATCGCCGCGAATCTGGACTGGACCGCGCTGCAGCACGCGCTGGCGCCGATCTGACACGGGTGTGACGCACGCGCGCCGCGTTTTTGCAAGCTGAGGCGTCCCTTTACGCCCGCGAAGGCAGCCCCCTACAATAAAGAAGTTTGACGGCCCGGCGCTTGCGGACGGACGTCCAGCGAGGCGAACATGCCCGACCCGGTGAATACGCGTCTGGTGATCGGTCCGAACGCCTCGATGAGCGTCAGGCAGGCGGTCGGGTTCATGGCCTGGATGTGCACGGTATCGCTGGCCATTGGCGGTTTTTTCGCCTGGCGTGGCTTCTGGCCGGTACTGCCGTTCGCCGGGCTGGAGCTGGCAGCGCTGGGGGCGGCCCTGGTGGTCAGCCTGCGGCGCAACCGCTACCGCGAGATGGTGGTCTTCGATGGGGATCAGATCCGCATCGAGGTGGGCGAGATCGGGCGCGGCGCCGGCCTGGCGGTATGCCTGGAGCGCGGCGCGACCCGTGTGCTGCTGGAAAGCGGGCCTTACCGCAACAGCCCGACCCGGCTGGTGCTGAGCTGTCAGGGGCAGCAGCTGGAGTTGGGCCGCTGCCTCACCGACGCGGAGCGGCTGCGCCTCGCCGGACGCATGCGTGAACTGATACACCCAGGCTGGCGCCGGACGCCGGCGGGAAGAACGGAGTCCGCTCCGTCGAAAATTTGAATGTTCGATCGCGCTTTGGGTGCGGTCTTTAAATGGAGAGGGGAATGCCGAACCTGAGCCCCAGAGTGAATCTGGTCCTCCGCACCATCGTTGCCGCCCTGATGGGGCTGGGCAGCTTCGCCGCGCGCGCGGCCGACACGATGGACAACGCCTACTGGAACATGCCCAAGGGCGTCACGGCGATCAGCCGCGAAGTCTGGGGCCTGCACATGTATGTGTTCTGGATCTGCGTAGTCATCGGCGTGCTGGTGTTCGGCGTGATGTTCTATTCGCTGTTCGCCCACCGCAAGTCCAAGCACCCGGTGGCGGCCAAGTTCCACGAGAGCACCACCGTCGAGATCGCCTGGACCATCGTGCCGTTCCTGATCCTGATCGCGATGGCCGTGCCGGCCGCCGGCACCCTGATCAAGATGTACGACACGCGCAACTCCGACTACACGGTGAAGATCACCGGCTACCAGTGGAAGTGGCAGTACGAGTACGTCGGCAGCGGCGTCAGCTTCTTCAGCACCCTGGAAGCCAAGGCCAACGAGGCGCGCCAGCTGAACTCCGGCATCGATCCCAAGACCGTGCCGAACTACCTGCACGACGTCGACAACTACCTGGTGCTGCCGGTCGGCAAGAAGGTGCGCTTCCTGCTCACCTCCGACGACGTGATCCACGGCTGGTGGGTGCCGGACATCGCGGTGAAGAAGGACGCGATCCCCGGCTACATCAACGAGATGTGGGCCAACATCGAGGAGCCGGGCATCTACCGCGGCCAGTGCACCGTGCTGTGCGGCCGCGACCACGGCTTCATGCCGATCGTGGTCAAGGCCGTGCCGGAAGCCGAGTTCAA
>CAYWPB010000549.1:0-2466 GCA_964458725.1 uncultured Nevskia sp.
ATGTCCTTCACCGTGATCATGCCGCGCAGAGCGTGCTTGCCGTTGACCACCAGCAGCTTCTCGATGCGGTGCTTGTGCAGGAGGCTGATCACTTCCTCGCGCGGGGCGCCTTCCTTGACCGTGACCAGGCGCGCCTGCGGCGTCATGATGCTGGAGACCGGCTGGTCCATCTTGGTCTCGAAGCGCAGATCGCGGTTGGTGACGATGCCGACCAGCTCGTCGCCGGCCACCACCGGCACGCCGGAGATGCGGTTGGCGCGGGTCAGCGCCAGCACTTCGGCGATGGTCATGCTGGGCGGCACGGTGATCGGGTCGGCGATGATGCCGGACTCGTACTTCTTGACCCGGCGCACCTCGGCGGCCTGGCGCTCGGCGGTCATGTTCTTGTGCACGATGCCGATGCCGCCTTCCTGGGCCAGGGCGATGGCCAGGTTGGCCTCGGTCACGGTGTCCATCGCCGC
Source organism: uncultured Nevskia sp. (assembly GCA_964458725.1). GTDB lineage: Bacteria > Pseudomonadota > Gammaproteobacteria > Nevskiales > Nevskiaceae > Nevskia. The sequence continues at coordinate 462 of CAYWPB010000549.1, forward strand.
GGACAGCAGCGGGATGTTCAGGGTGATACGCGAGGTCAGCGGGGTGCGAAGGTCGACCTGGCGCGGCAGAACTTCGGAATAGGCGGGTTGCAGCAGGACGTCGTCGAAGGTGAGGGCTTCGAGATCGATGCGGGAGTCTGGGGACTGGCGCGACATTTACGGCTCCGGCAAAGCAGCATTATACAGACTTGTAGCGTGTAGCTCACGCCCCTTTGCCGGGCGTGGAGTATTTTAGCGGTCCTGCGGCCGCGGCATTAAGATTGGCCGTACAGCCATGCCCGCTTCCGATCCCTCCCCCGCCCCGCGCACCGTCTACGCAGTTTCCGAACTGGCGGAGATCCTGCGCGGTTTGCTGGAGGACAGCCTGCCCAACGTATGGGTGCAAGGCGAGATTTCCAACCTGGCCAAGCCCGCGTCCGGCCACTGGTATTTCACGCTGAAGGACGCCCAGGCGCAGCTGCGCTGCGCCATGTTCCGCAACGCCAATTTCTACGTGCGCCCGCCGCCGGCCAACGGCGACGCGGTGGTGGTCCGCGGCAAGGTCGGCATCTACCCGGCCCGCGGCGAGTTGCAGCTGATTGCCGATTACATGGAGCCGGCCGGCACCGGCGCCCTGTTGCGCGCGTTCGAGCAGCTCAAAGCCAGGCTCGCGGCGGAAGGCCTGTTCGACCCGGGCCTCAAACGCCCGATACCGGCGGCGCCGCGCCGCATTGGCCTGGTCACCTCGGCTAGCGGCGCCGCGGTGCACGACGTGCTGACCGCCCTGGCCCGCCGCTGGCCGCTGGCGGAAGTGATCCTTTACCCGGTGCCAGTGCAGGGCGCCGAGGCGCCGCCGGCCATCGTCAAGGCGCTGGCCGAACTGCCGCGCCGGGCGCCGCTGGACGTGCTGCTGCTGGTCCGCGGCGGCGGCTCGCTGGAAGATCTGTGGGCCTTCAACGACGAGGCGGTGGCGCGCGCCATCCGCGCCTGCGCGGTGCCGGTGATCAGCGGTGTCGGCCACGAAGTCGACGTCACCATCGCCGACTTCGCCGCCGACCTGCGCGCCGCCACTCCCACCGCGGCGGCCGAGCTGGCGACACCGGATATCGCCGAGTGGGCGGCACGGCTGGAAGCGCTGGACGAACAGCTGCTGGCGACCGTGGAGCGCCGGCTGGACAGCGCCGGCGAGCGCCTGAGCGGCCTGCTGGCGCGCCTGAACCTGCTCCACCCCGGCCGACGCCTGCAGGACCGGGCGCAGCGCCTGGACGAACTGGATGAGCGCCTGCGCCATGCCCTGGTGGGCCGCCTGCGCCTGCAAGGGGAGCGCCTGCACGCCCTGTCCGGCCGCCTGGGGCGAACCGACCCGGGCCTGCGGCTGGCCGGCGAGCGGCGCCACCTCGACAACCTCGCCGCGCGGCTGCAAGGACGCATCCAGGCGCTGCTGGCGGCGCGGCAGACGCGCCTGGTGGCGGCGCAAGGCCTGCTCGGCAGTTTCAATCCGGGTGCGGTGCTGGCCCGCGGCTACCCCATCCTTCCCGGGCCGGATGGGCAGGGTCGGCGCGATTCCGGGGCGGTGGAGCCGGGCAGCGCGATCGAGGCGCAGCTGGCGCGCGGCAGCGTCACGGCGGAAGTCAAAGAAGTAAAGCCAGACCACCGTCATTCCGGCGAAAGCCGGAATCCAGGGAATTCAGCGTAGCGGTGTGGCCTTCTGGACCCCGGCTTTCGCCGGGGTGACGACAGAACTGGCTACGGTTCCGAAGGCTCGTCTTCCCCGGCGAACAGCCCGCTGGCCGGTGCCATCCCCAGCGGCCAGCGCCGTACCACCTTGTATTTCGAGGCGCCAGGCTTGAGCACGCTCTTCACCAGCACGAACTCGCTCACCGGCCATTCGATCTGCGGCGGCACCGTGTCGGGCGCTTCCGGCACACCGCGCAGGCAGGTGATGTGCGGCGTGAACTTGCCCGGCAGCACCGGCAGGCCGTAGCGCAGCAGCTCGCGGTCCAGCTCGGCTTTGAGCTGGGTCAGC
>CAYWPB010000550.1:0-2461 GCA_964458725.1 uncultured Nevskia sp.
AGGCGCAGGCTGCCGCCGATGACTAGGCACTGGGCGCCGAACACGCCGCAGGCGGCGACGAAGGTGAAGAAGCCCGGTGCGCGCAGGTGGTCGAACAGGTCGGCGATGACCTTGCGCGGATGCCAGCAGACCCGGGCCAGCGCCAGCAGGGCGATGGTGACGAACAACACCCAGTTCAACGCGAACAGCGCCCGCGGCACCAGCGGCAGCGACAGGCGATAAGCGGCCAGCGACAGGATGCCGGTGGCCATGACGATGCTGAAATAAGCGGGAGACATCGTCTCCAGCGAGGCGCGCAGCTTCGGGATCAAACCTGATTCCATGTTTTATCTGAACGGCGGCCGCGGCACGTGAGGTCGGGCTGAGGCGGCTGCGATCGCGCGGAAAGCGCGGAGTTGTATGGCGGCTCCCAGCCGCCATCCGGCATTTCCTCCTCTAAGGAGGAAAACACCTCCCCCTTCCTCTCCCCTCTGGAAGAAGAAACCTGGCGTCGTTTTATTGGCAGCGGCGAAGAAGGTCAAGCCCGTCAGGCGGAATCGGCCTATGTATCCCATGTGTCCCCGTCCGGGACACGGGGATGCATGAGGGATGCATGAGTCCCGGATGCGGCTGCAACAGTACTGCGCGCGAGCTTCAAATCCGCCTGAGCCTGCAGAAGCCCGCGCCTGCCCGATGCGACAAAAAAAGAGCGGCGATTGCCCGCCGCTCGTAAGTGCTGCCTCAGGGTGATGGTTGCGTCCCCGGACTCCGGCCAGGACCGGATGCAGGGGATCATGTTCCTCATGACAGCCGCCGTGCGGACGACTGCATGGCCGTCGTTATATCAAGGCCATCGCGTCAGCGTCAGCTGTCAGATCCGACAGTGTGAGGAGCCCGCCACGGCGGGGATCGGCAAGCGGCGGCCCTGGCGACATCCAGCCCGGCGGGCGTTTCAGCCGGCTGCGTTGAAGTTTCGCCACCAGCCGCCGCTGAACACAAAGCGCGGGAACGTCACGAACTGCTCCGCCAGCAGGCGCCGCGCGAAGTCGCGCGCGTCCTTGAACGGCTCGGGCGGGCGCGCTTCCATCTCGTGGCCCTTGGCCTGGAGAAACAGCGCTACGCCCATCAGGATCGCGCCGCCCAGGGCGTGGATCAGGCCGGCGAACACCAGCGGCACCACGAAGTTCACCGCGCCGATCCAGAACAGCGGCACGGCGATGATGTGGATCAGCAGGTTGTGGCGGTTGCGGTGGTTGGCGTCGTAGCCGCGCCATTGCCAGTCCAGCAACTCGGAAAACGTCTCGTAGCTCATCGTGCGGCTCCGTCGGCCCGGCCTGCCGGCGGCGGCCGGTCCAGGCTCAGGGTGACCAGGGTCAGGGTGAGGGCATTGAGACCATGCCACAGCCAGTGCGTGCCGATTGGCAGGCGCGAACACCAGGCAAGGTCCATCGTGCGCAGGTACAGCGACAGGGTGAACACCGCCGTCGCGGCCGCCAGCGGCTTCCAGCCGGCGCGATTCAGGGCCAGCAGGGTCAGCGCCATCGCCAGCAGCGCCGCCAGCGGTGGCAGGTAGCCGGCCGAGCCGTTCAGCGCGCCTGCCGGGACGCGCAGCGCAAGCGCCTGGTTGAGCGCCAGGAACAACAGCATCGGCAGCACCGCATAGACCCAGCGCCAGCCGAGAAAGTGGTGGAAGTAGCAGGCGATGAAGAAGTGGATGTACAGCGCGATCGACAGCACGTCGAGGATTTGCGTGCCGGTGTTGGCGAAGACGTGGAAGCTCAGGCTGCACAGGCCGATCAGCGCGATCATCCACGCCAGCGCCCGCGCATACGGCGGGGTGCCGCCACGCGGGTGCAGCAGCAGCCAGGCCGCGGCCAGCAGGAAGGCGAGGTTGGAGAGGGCGTTGAGCGGTTCGGCCGTCAGGCCCGGGCCGAGCCGTTCGCAGTACAGGTCGACCGGCGCCGAAAGATCCATCAGCCCGGGGTCTGGCCCGCCCCGGTGGGATCGACGTGCCAGGCCGCCGGCGGCAGCTGCTTGTTCGGGCCCCAGCCCTTGCCGCGGTGCTCGGCCACGACATGGGTATAGATGCCGCCGCGCACGTTCCACACCGAGGTCAGGCGCATGTAGCGCGGCCTGGTCGCCGCCACCAGCTCGTCGAGGATGCGGTTGGTCACCGCCTCGTGGAAGGCGCCTTCGTCGCGATAGCTCCAGATGTACAGCTTGAGCGACTTCAGCTCGACGCAGGTCTTGTCCGCCACGTACTCCAGGTACAGGGTGGCGAAGTCCGGCTGGCCGGTCATGGGGCAGACGCAGGTGAACTCGGGCATGCGCATGCGGATCGCATAGTCGCGCCCCGGGTTCGGATTGGGGAAGGTTTCGAGCTTTTTGCTGGGTTTTGTCGGCATTTGCGTATTTTGCCAAATGACGCCGGTCACTGTTCACCGGGCTGCAATCATTTACACTATGGGCTTGCTAGCAGGCC
>CAYWPB010000551.1:0-2457 GCA_964458725.1 uncultured Nevskia sp.
CTCCGCCGCCGTGCAACCCGCCGGCCGGCTTCAAGGTGGACGCCAACTGCCACATCATCGAGCAGTCGGTGATCATCCGGGCGGTGGACTTCGAGTTCAATTCCGCGCAGCTGACCGCGCCGGCGCAGCAGACGCTTGACGGTGTCGCCAGCGCCCTGGCGGCCCAGCCCGGCCTGAACGTGGAGATCGAAGGCCATACCGACTCGGTCGGCTCGGCGCCGTACAACCTGAAGCTGTCGCAGAAGCGCGCCGACTCGGTCAAGGCCTACCTGGTGGGCAAGGGCGTGAGCGCATCCGAGCTGACCGCGAAGGGCTACGGCAAGACCAAGCCGATCGCCAGCAACGACACCGCCGAGGGTCGCGCCCAGAACCGCCGCGTCGAGTTCGAGGTGACCAACGCCCCGGCTCACGTCAAGGTGATCAACCAGGGCGCCAGCGCCGCTTCGACCAGCGCCGCCGAGAGTGGCGAGCAGCCGAAGACGATGAAGAAGCACCACCACAAGAAGAAGGCCACGACGACTGCTCCGGCGGCTCCCGCCTCCGGCCAGTAAGACGGCACGGGCGGGCCGCAAGGCCCGCCCGGTTTCACAACATTTGTTCAGGCGCCGGGAGGAATCCCGGCGCCTTTTTCATGGACGGCGATCCGGGTTCCCCGGATGCGGCGGGCAGGAAACCTCAGCCAGCGGGCTTGAGCTGCACCAGCAGCTGACGACCCTTGACCTGGGTGCCGGGCTCGACGCTGACGCCTTCGACCACTGCGGCCATCGGCGCGGCGAGCTGGAATTCCATTTTCATCGCCTCCAGCACCACCAGGGTCTGGCCCTTTTCGACGGCCTGGCCCGATTTGACGTGCACCGCGACGATCTTGCCGTCGCTATGGGCCAGGATACGGCCGTCGGACCCGGCCGCGGCAGCCTCGGCCGGTGCATAGGTCCGATCGATGTAGCACTCGGCCGCGCCTTCGGCATCCAGCCACAGCGCCCCGCCGTCGCGGGCATAGCGCGCCACGCCCATCACGCCGCCGCCGAGGTAGCGGATCTCGCCGGGAGCAAACGCGGTCACTTCCAGCTCCGCCGCGGCGCCGCTGACCTGGGCGCGGAAACGGCGGCCGTCCAGCGCCTCCAGCTCGAGCTCGTACTCGCTGTCGCGCCATTTCAACTTGAAGTCGGCCGGCGAATCGTGCGAACTGTGCCAGCCCAGCATCTCCACGCCGAGGCCGTGTTCCACCGCCAGCGCATGGGCGTCGTCCAGGTACAGGGCCACGACGGCGAGCAGCACCTGCCGGGCGCTCGGCTTTACCGCGGCGATCTTCTCCTGCGGGAAATACTTGCCGACGAAGGCGGTGCTGAAGTCGCCCGAAGCAAAGGCGTCCGTCGCCAGCACCTGGCGCAGGTAGTCGCGGTTCGATACCACGCCGAGCAGCTGGGTGTCGTCGAGCAGCTTGAGCAGGCGGCTGCGCGCGGTCTCGCGGTCTTCACCCCAGGCGATCAGCTTGGCCTGCATCGAGTCGTAGTAAGGGCTGATGCTGCGGCCGTCCTCGAGATAGGTGTCGACGCGCAGACCCTCGCCGGCCGGCGCGCGCCAGCGCAGCACCTGGCCGGTCTGCGGCAGGTAGTTCTGGCGCGGGTCCTCGGCGCAGAGGCGCACTTCGATGGCGTGGCCGTAGCGGTTGTCCAGCACCTCTTCCTGCGTCATCGGCAGCTGCTCACCCTGCGCGACACGCAGCTGCCATTCCACCAGGTCGACGCCGTAGACCAGCTCGGTCACCGGGTGCTCCACCTGCAGGCGGGTGTTCATCTCCAGGAAGTAGAAGTTCTTGTCGCGGCCGAGCAGGAATTCCACCGTGCCGGCGCCGACGTAGTTCACCGCCTTGGCCGCGGCCACCGCCGCTGCGCCCATCTTCAGCCGCAGCGCCTCATCGACCGCCGGGCTCGGCGCTTCCTCCACCACTTTCTGGTTGCGGCGCTGGATCGAGCAGTCGCGCTCGCCGAGGTGGATGACGTTGCCGTGGCGATCACCGAACACCTGGATCTCGACGTGGCGCGCATCCACCACCGCCTTCTCGACCAGCAGCTGGCCGCTGCCGAACGCATTGCTCGCCTCGGAGCGCGCCGAGCGGATGTTCTCCAGGAGCGCCGATTCCTCGTGCACCAGGCGCATGCCGCGGCCGCCGCCGCCGGCCGCCGCCTTGACCATGACCGGCAGGCCGGCCTTGAGCGCCTCGGCCTTCAGCGTCTCGTCGGACTGGTCATCGCCCTGGTAGCCCGGCACACAGGGCACGCCGGCGGCGATCATGCGGATCTTGGACGCGCTCTTGTTGCCCATCGCCTCGATCGAGGCCGGGTCCGGACCGATAAACACCAGCCCGGCCCCCCTCACCGCCCACTCAAACCCCACACGCACATAGAGACAAGCTTAATTCGTGAGAGTCTTCCGCGCTCCGGTAGTCCTGACAGC
>CAYWPB010000552.1:0-2453 GCA_964458725.1 uncultured Nevskia sp.
TCATCAAGCTGCACGGCGGCCAGCCGGCCAACTTTCTCGACGTCGGCGGCGGCGCCACGGCGGAACGCGTCACCAACGCTTTCAAGCTGATCACCTCCAGCCCGGACGTGAAGGCGATCCTGGTCAACATCTTCGGCGGCATCGTCCGCTGCGACCTGATCGCCGAGGGCATCATCGAGGCGGTCAAGCAGACCGGTCTCAAGGTCCCGGTGGTGGCGCGCCTGCAGGGCACCAACATGGAGAAGGGCCAGGAGATGCTGAAGGCCTCGGGCCTGAAGATCACCCCGGTCTCCGACCTCACCGAAGCGGCGAAGACGGTCGTCGCCGCCGCCAAGACGAAGTAAGGGACGAGACGAACATGAGCATCCTGATCAACAAAGCCACCAAGCTGATCTGCCAGGGCTTCACCGGCAAGCAGGGCACCTTCCACTCCGAGCAGTGCATCGCCTACGGCACCAAGATGGTCGGCGGCGTCACCCCGGGCCGGGGCGGCTCCAGCCACCTCAACCTGCCGGTGTTCGACACCTGCCATGACGCAGTCAAGGCCACCGGCGCCGACGCCACCATGATCTACGTGCCGGCCCCCTTCGCCGCCGACGCCGTGCTGGAAGCGGCCGACGCCGGCGTCAAGGTGGTGATCTGCATCACCGAGGGCATCCCGGTCAACGACATGGTCAAGGTCAAGGCGACGCTGCGCGCCAACTACCCGGACACCGTGCTGATCGGCCCGAACTGCCCCGGCGTCATCACCCCGGGCGAGTGCAAGATCGGCATCATGCCGGGCCACATCCACAAGGCTGGCAAGATCGGCATCGTGTCGCGCTCCGGCACCCTGACCTACGAGACCGTGCACCAGACCACGGCCAACGGCCTGGGTCAGAGCACCTGCGTCGGCATCGGCGGCGACCCGGTGCGCGGCTACGGCTTCATCGACACCATCAAGCTGTTCGAGAAGGATCCGCAGACCGAGGGCATCATCATGGTCGGCGAGATCGGTGGTTCCTCGGAAGAAGAGGCGGCCGAGTACATCCAGCACAACGTCAAGAAACCGGTCGTGGCCTACATCGCCGGGGTCACCGCCCCCGCGGGCAAGCGCATGGGCCATGCCGGCGCCATCATCTCCGGCGGCAAGGGCACTGCCGACGAGAAGTTCGCCGCGCTGGAAAAGGCCGGCGTCGTCACCGTGCGTTCCCCGGCGGACCTCGGCGCCGCCATGAAGAAGGCGCTGAAGCTCTGAGTCAGTCGGCGCAGGCGCGGAACGTGCGTAGCACGTCCGCGCGCTGCGCCGCGGCTGATCCGCCGTGATCATCTCTCCCATCCGCCTCGCCGCCGCCCAGCTCAACCTCTGGGTCGGTGATATCGAGGGCAATGTCGGCAAGATCGTCGAGGCCGCGCGGCAGGCGCGCGACGAGCTTAAGGCCGATCTGGTGGTCTGTCCCGAGCTGTCGATCCTCGGCTATCCGCCGGACGACCTGCTGCTGCGTACCGCGCTGCCGCGGGCGGTGGAGGAGGGCCTGGCGCGGTTGCTGCGCGAGGTCCACGGCATCACCCTGGTGGTGGGCCTGCCGGAGTTCGCGCCGGAGGGCATCTACAACGCGGCCTGCGTGATCCGCGACGGCGCGGTGATCGCGCGCTACCGCAAGCAGCTGCTGCCCAACTACGGCGTGTTCGACGAGAAGCGCCACTTCCTCCCCGGCAGCGGCACCGCGGTGTTCGAGCTGCGCGGCCTGCCGGTCGGCGTCTGCATCTGCGAAGACGTGTGGGGTCCCGGCCCGGCGCAGGCGGCGAAGCAGGCCGGCGCTAAGCTGCTGATCAACATCAACGCCTCACCCTACGACCTGGCCAAGCACCGCGACCGCCTCGAGGTGCTGCGCGAGCGCTCGGCCGAAACCGGCCTGCCGATCCTCTACGTCAATCTGGTCGGCGGCCAGGACGACCTGGTGTTCGACGGCGGCTCGCTCGGCATCAACGGCGACGGCAGCGTGGCGTTCCGCGCACCCTCGTTCGAGGAGGGCGTCTACGTCGCCGGTTTCAATGGCCGCTTTGTCGGCCAGATCGCGCCGGAATTGCCGGAGGATGCCGCGGTCTACAAGGGCCTGGTGCAGGGCACCCGCGACTACGTCGAGCGCAACGGCTTTCCCGGTGCCCTGGTCGGCCTGTCCGGCGGCATCGACTCGGCCCTGGTCACGGCCATCGCCGCCGACGCGCTGGGACCTGAGCGGGTCTGGACCGTGGCCATGCCTTCGCGCTACACCGCCGGCATGTCCAACGAGGACGCGCAGCTGCAGGCCGAACGCCTCGGCGTGCGCCACTCAGTGCTGCCGATCGAGGCTCCCTTCGGTGCCTTCGGCCAGACCCTGGCGCAGGAGTTCGCCGGGCGCCCCGCGGAACTCACCGGGGAGAACCTGCAGTCGCGCTGCCCGGGCGGGCTGGTGCGGGCCCTGGCGCACAAA
>CAYWPB010000553.1:0-2446 GCA_964458725.1 uncultured Nevskia sp.
GCGTGTGGAAGTTCAGCCACCGCTCCATCGTCGCCGACTGGGCCTACCCGCAGGATCCTTCGGCGGTGCGGCTGGACCACCCCTTCCTGGCCGGCGCCCACATCGGCCGGCCGGGGCCGGCCGACCCGTCCTACGGCTTCTTCTCGCTGTTCAAGCGCGGCGAGCGCTAGAGTCGTCGTGCGGGAGCCGCGTCCGGTGCCGCTGTCGCAGGTCCTGCAATGGGCAGGCGATGCGGATGCGCGGCGCGGCTTCTCGCCGCTGTCGGAGCAGCCCTTCCTGCTGTTCGACACGGACGGCGAGCTGTCCGCCAACGACCAGGCCCGCGTTCGCGCCTGGCTGCGCGAACTGCCCTGCCCGGTCCTGGGCCTCGCCGGCGCACCGTCGGCCCTGACCCCGGCCTGCGACGTGGTGCTGGAGGATGGGGACGAACCCGGCCCGGCGATCGACAACATCCGCACCAGCCCCCTTGCCGCCGCGGTGCTGGTGCAGCTGCTGCGCGCCAGCGAAACCTTGCCCGTCGCCGATGCCCTCGTCGCCGAATCCCTCGCCTATTCCACCCTGCAGGCCGGCCCCGAGTTCCGGCGCTGGCTCGAGGCGAACCGCGCAACCGCCCCCGCCGCGCATCACGATGATGGTCCCGCGGTGCTGATCGAGCGCGAGGACGCATGCCTCAGCCTGGAGCTGAACCGCGCCTCCAACCGCAATGGCATGACGGTGGAGATGCGCGATGCCCTGGTCGAAGCCCTGCAGCTGGTGCTCAGCGACGATTCGATCCACCAGGTGCACATCCGCGGCCGCGGCAAGTGCTTCAGCACCGGCGGCGACCTCACCGAATTCGGCAGCGCACCGGACCCGGCTACGGCGCACCTGGTACGCAACCTCGCCCTGCCCGGACGCCTGCTCGCCGCCTGCGCCGCGCGGGTCGAGGCGCGACTGCACGGCGCCTGCATCGGCTCTGGTATCGAGTTCCCGGCCTTCGCCGGCCGCGTGGTGGCGAAAAGCAGCGCCCATTTCCAGTTGCCGGAGCTGAAGTTCGGCCTGATCCCCGGCGCCGGCGGCTGCGTCAGCATCGCCCGCCGCATCGGCCGCCAGCGCACCGCCTGGCTGGGGCTGTCGGGGGAGCGCATCCGCGTCGCGCAGGCGCTGGATTGGGGCTTGGTCGATGCAATCGAAGATCATTGGTGAGTCCGCCTCACCAGATCGGACGAAGCCGCTCCCTCCCGCTAATCCCACAATCGACGTATTCACCAGAACCACATCCCGGAGCTTCACCATGGCAGACCACAGCGCCCCTTCCGAACACCGCAGCGTCGCCCAGGTGTTCTCCGGCCTGTCCAACGACGAGCAGGGCATCCTCGACCAGGCCGACCGCTTCGCGCAGAAGGAGCTGTACCCGCTGGCGCAGCGGATGGACGATGAGGAGTGGTGGCCACAGGACGCCTTCCCGCTGATCGGCAACACCGGCTACTTCGGCATCACCGCGCCGGAGGCCTACGGCGGCTCTGGCCTGGACCTGATGACCAGCGGCCTGGTGCTGCAGGCCTTCGGCCGCTGGAACCATGCCATGGCCCTGGCCTGGGTGGCGCATGAGAACCTGTGCCTGCACAACATCCTGCGCAACGCCAACGAGTCGCAGAAGAAGAAGTACCTGCCCGGCCTGTGCAAGGGCACCAGCATCGGCGCGCTCGGCCTGACCGAGCCGGGCGCCGGCTCCGACGCGCTGGGCTCGATGGCCACCACCGCGCGCCGCGAGGGCGGCCACTACGTCCTCAACGGCCGCAAGATCTTCATCACCAACGGCCCGGTCGCCGATGTGCTGCTGGTCTACGCCAAGACTGACAAGGAGCGCGGCGCCAAGGGCATCTCGGCCTTCATCGTCGAGAAGGACTTCCCCGGCTTCAAGGTGGCGCAGAAGCTGATGAAGATGGGCTTCCGCGGCAGCCAGACCGCCGAGCTGGTGTTCGACGACTGCAAGGTGCCGGCCGAGAACCTGGTCGGCGTCGAGAACCAGGGCGTCAAGGTGGTGATGAGCGGCCTGGACCTGGAGCGCTCGATGATCTCGCCGATCTGCTTAGGGATAGCCGAGCGCGCGCTGCAGCTCGCACTGGACTATGCGAAGCAGCGCAAGCAGTTTGGCAAGCCGATCGCCGACTTCCAGATGGTGCGCGCCAAGCTCGCCGACATGTACACCTGGGTCGAAGCGATGCGCCTGTTCACCTACCAGACCCTGCGCGCCGCCAACACCCTGGACGAGGAAGGCGGCGGCCGCGGCGACATCCACAAGATCACTGCCGCCGGCGTGCTCTACGTCGCCGAGACCATGAACCGCGTGCTGAACGAGGCGGTGCAGGTGCACGGCGGCACCGGTTACATCTGGGAATCCGAGATCAACCGCCTGTACCGCTCGATCAAGCTGCTGGAGATCGGCGCCGGCACCAGCGAAGTG
>CAYWPB010000554.1:0-2439 GCA_964458725.1 uncultured Nevskia sp.
CCGCCGGGAAAACCAGAACCGAGGCGAGGCCGAAGACGAAGAAGTCGAAGAACTCGGAAATGCGGCCGATGATGACGCCGATGGCAATTTCGCCCGGGGCGACTTTCAGCGCGCCCTCGCCCTGCGGCAGGCCCGGTGCGGCGGTTTCATGATGTGTGACGGACATGGTGACTCTTGGGCTGCTCGATCGGACTAATCTTAAGTGTGGCGAATGGCCCTTACGCTGCCGTGCGATTGGACTACTATAGGCGCGGCCATCCGTATTGAACAGCGCCCGGTGGCGGCTCGCCGCCGGGCCCGGAGGTTCGCATGAACGTTCGCATGTTTGGGGGTTCCCGGGCCATTGGACAAAACGTCCAATCGCGCAAAGCAGCGGCCCTTCTTATAGTTGCGGCCCTCGACCAAGCCCGATAGTGCGCCATGCTGTCCAGAGCCCCGCGCCCCAGAGTCCTTAGCCTGCTCCTTGTCCCGCTGGCGGCCCTGCTCGGCGGCTGCGCCGGGGATGTGCTGTCCCCCTCCGGGGATGTGGCCCTGCAGCAGCGCAACCTGGTCATCGCCTCCACCGTGCTGATGCTGCTGATCATCGTCCCGGTGATGGCGCTCACCGCCTGGTTCGGCTGGAAATACCGCGCTTCCAACAAGGATGCACCCTACGACCCCGAGTTCCACCATTCCACCCAGCTCGAGCTGGTGATCTGGTCGGCGCCGCTGCTGATCATCATCGCCCTCGGCGCGATGACCTGGATCTCCACCCACACCCTCGACCCGTACCGCAGGCTGGACCGGCTGGCGGCGGGCCAGGCCGTGGACAAGAACGTCAAGCCGCTGCGCGTGCAGGCGGTGGCAATGGACTGGAAGTGGCTGTTCATCTATCCGGACTACGGCGTGGCTACCATCAACGAGATGGCGGCGCCGGTGGACCGGCCGATCGAGTTCCAGATCACCGCGACCTCGGTGATGAACGCGTTCTACGTCCCGGCCCTGGCCGGCATGATCTACGCGATGCCGGCGATGGAGACGCAGCTGCACGCGGTGATCAACAAGCCCGGCAGCTACCAGGGCATTTCCGCCAACTACAGCGGCGCCGGCTTCTCCGACATGCACTTCCGCTTCCTCGGCGTCAGCGAGGCTGAGTTCGGCAAGTGGATCGAGGGCGTCAAGGCCTCCGGCGACAAGCTGCAACGCAACGACTACCTGGCGCTGGAGCGGCCCAGCGAGCGCGAGCCGGTGCGCAGGTACGGCACGGTGATGCCGAACCTGTACGACGCGATCCTCAACCTGTGCGTCGACCCCAACAAGATGTGCCAGCGCGACATGATGAAGATCGACGCCAGGGGCGGGCTCGGCCTGGCCGGCGTCGGCAACGTCGCGCGCCTGAGCCACGACCGGCCGCGCACCGAATTCCATGGCTTCGAACGCGGCTACGGCCGCGACTACGTGCTGGCGCTGTGCGCCGTGGACCCCGAAGCGCTGTGGTCGCCGGCCCCCGCCGTGCCGGCCAACTGAAGCGCCCCGAGACCTGAACGATGCAAGACCATTCGCAATTGCTGCACTTCCTGTTCGGCCGCCTCAGCTGGGATGCGATCCCGTACGACGTACCGATCCTGGTCTGGACCTTCGCCGTGGTGGCGGTGCTGGGCGTCGCCCTGCTGGCCGCGATCACGTACTACGGCAAGTGGGGCACCCTGTGGAAGGAATGGTTCACCAGCGTCGACCACAAGAAGATCGGCATCATGTACATGGTGCTGGGCACCGTCATGCTGCTGCGCGGCTTCGCCGACGCGGCGATGATGCGCCTGCAGCAGGCCATGGCCTTCGGCGGCTCGATGGGCTACCTGCCGCCGCACCACTACGACCAGATCTTCACCGCCCACGGCGTGATCATGATCTTCTTCGTCGCCATGCCGATGATCGTCGGGCTGATGAACATCGTGGTGCCGCTGCAGATCGGCGCGCGCGACGTGGCCTTCCCGTTCCTCAACAACTTCAGTTTCTGGATGACGGTGTCGGGCGCCGTGCTGGTGATGATGTCGCTGTTCATCGGCGAGTTCGCGCGCACCGGCTGGCTGGCCTACCCGCCTTTGTCGGGCATCGCCTACAGTCCTGACGTCGGCGTGGACTACTACATCTGGTCGTTGCAGATCGCCGGCGTCGGCACGCTGCTGTCGGGCGTCAACTTCGTCGTCACCATCGTCAAGATGCGCGCGCCCGGCATGGACCTGATGAAGATGCCGGTCTTCACCTGGACCGCGCTGTGCACCAACGTGCTGATCGTCGCCGCCTTCCCAGTGTTGACCGCCGTGCTGGCGCTGCTGTCGCTGGACCGCTATGTCGGCACCGACTTCTTCACCAACGACTTCGGCGGCAACCCGATGATGTACGTCAACCTGATCTGGATCTGGGGCCACCCCGAGGTGTACATCCTGATCCTGCCGGCGT
>CAYWPB010000555.1:0-2437 GCA_964458725.1 uncultured Nevskia sp.
GGCCGCGCAGCGTCTGCACCGTGTAGTTGATCGAGTCGGCGATGGCGCCGGTGAAATCCTCGGTCACCGTCACGTCCACGGTCAGGTCGCCGTTGGCCAGGTTGGTGATCTCGTCCAGCAGGTTCAGAATCGCCTGCTGCTGCTTGGCGTCCTTCTCCTCGGCCTCGCCCACGCGTGCACGCAGGCTGGAGTAGAACATGACGACGAACAGGATCAGCAGCAGCACCGCCAGGCCGGAGGCGATGAAGCCGATGTACGGCAGCACCTTGCTGCGGCGCCCGGTGTTGTCGAGCAGGGCCTGCTCCAGGTTCTTCGAGGCCGCGATCACGTCGGTGGCGTTGGCCTGCAGGCCGGCGGCGGCCTGCTGCAGCTTGCCGATCGAGGCGGAGTCCTGGCCCAGTCCGCCGACGGCGGCGGCGATCGGCGCGAAGTCGGAGGCGGCCTTGCGCAGCGCCGCGTCGATGGTGGCGTCGCTGCCGGCGTTTTCCTGCAGCTGCTTGTTGCGCTCCACGAACTCGGCGGTCAGCTTGGCCAGGCTGTCGGGCGAGCCCTGGGCGCTGCGCGCCGCGTAAACCAGGCGCGCCACGTTGGTCTTGATCTGCTCCAGGCGCACCATCTGGCTGGCGGCGAACACGATCTGCGCCGGCGCCCCGCGCGAGCTCAGGCGCGCCATCACCTGCTCGTAGTCGGCGGTGGCGGCGTCGGCGGCGCCGTTGATGGCGTCGATGTTGTCGGTGATGTGGGTGAAGGCCTTCTCGTTGGCCAGCATGTCGCGGATCGACTGGCGCATGGTGCCCCAGGACTTGGCCAGGGCCTCCAGCTCGGGCTGCACCGAGGACGGCGCGGCGGCGATGCCGGCGCCGCTGTCGCCCTGGCGCATCGCGGTGATGTTGTCGTCGAAGTTGCCGGAGATGGCCGACAGGGTGGCGAAGTCGGGCTGCGCCGCGCGGCCGGCGGTGACCAGCGTCTCGGCGTCGGCGGGGAACTGCTTGGCCAGCTCGTTCCAGGTGCTGTCGCGGCTTGCGGTCAGCTGGATGTAACCGAATGAGATACCGGCGACGATGATCAGGACGATCGCCGCCACCAGCGGCAGGAACTGCCGGCGCGATCCACTCAGTCGGCTTTGGGCTGAATCAGCCATCTTTACCCCCGCATGCTGCGTCTGTTGCCGTGCCGCGCGCCGCTCAGGCGCCGAGCACGGCCTTGATCTTGCCGATCAGATCGGCTTCCTTGACCGGTTTGGTGATGTATTCCTTGGCGCCCTGGCGCAGGGCCCACAGGCGGTCGGTTTCCTGGTTCTTGCTGCTGACCACCAGCACCGGGATCGCCGCGGTGGCGGGGTCCTTGGACAGGGTGCGGGTGGCCTGGAAGCCATTCATGCCAGGCATCACCACATCCATGACGATACAGTCGGGCAGGTGGCTCTTGGCCATTTCCAGGGCGTCCTGACCGGAACCGGCCTCGATCACCTCGTATCCCGCACGCTCCAGCACCTGCTTCAGAAACGCTTTATCGGTGGGCGAGTCGTCCACCACCATCACGCGAGCCATGCCGTCCCTCTCCCTCGATTTATTGAAATGGCGCCCGGTTGTTATGGTTGGCGCCTCGATACGCTATTAAACACTATAAACCAAGGCGATGCGGAGGTTTTTTCACGTCCCGCCGAGCCAGGCGCGCAGCGCCCGGCCACTGAAGGCCTGGCCGGCGAACGGCGTGTTGCGGCCGCGGCTGAGCGTCGTCGCCGGATCCAGGGTCCAGTCCTGCGCAGGATCGATCAGCACCAGGTCGGCCGCGGCGCCGGTCGCCAGGCTGCCGCGGGCGATGCCCAGCACCCCCGCCGGTCCGAGCGACAGGCGCGCCGCTGCCTGCAGCGGGCTGAGCAGGCCCTCGCGCACCAGGCGCAGGCTCAGGGGCAGCAGGGTTTCCAGGCCGGAGATGCCCGGCTCGGTCAGAGGGAAGGGGTTGATCTTGGCGTCGGCTTCGTGCGGCTGGTGATCGGAGCAGACCGAGCCGATCACCCCGCTGCGCACCGCCTCGCGCAGCGCCTGCCGGTCGGCGGCTTCGCGCAGCGGCGGGATGACGTGGGCCATGGCATTGAAGTCGTCGAGATCGGCGTCGCTGAGGAACAGCTGGTGCGCGGCCACGTCTGCCGTCACCGGCAGGCCGCGCGCCTGGGCCGATTCCAGCAGCGCCACGCCGCGCGCGCTGCTGAGGCGGCCGAAGTGCACCCGCGCCCCGGTGTCCTCGACCAGCGAAATCCATTGCCGCATCGCCACCGCCTCAGCGGCGACCGGGATCGAGGTCAGGCCCAGCTTGGTCGCCATGGCGCCTTCGTGGGCGCAGCCGCCGTTGGCCAGGGCGGCGTCGAGCGGCACCACGTGGACGGTGATGCCGAGGCTGCTGGCGTACTCCAGCGCGCGCCGCGCGATCAGGGTGT
>CAYWPB010000556.1:0-2434 GCA_964458725.1 uncultured Nevskia sp.
GCTGGAGCAGGCGCTGGAGTTCATCAACGACGACGAGCTGGTCGAGCTGACGCCGAGCGCGATCCGCGTGCGCAAGAAGTTCCTGAAGGAGCACGAGCGCAAGCGGTCCGAACGCGCCGACTGAGCGGCCTTTGGCGAAACCAGGCCCCTCGCGCCATCGCGGCACGAGGGGCTTTTTCGTTCTAGCGGAAGTTGCGCTGCCAGACTTCCGCCAGTTCCGGCCGCGTATCCACCGCCAGCGCCACTGCGTGCAGCCGTGGGCACTCGCGCGCGAACCACTCGCGCCGCGGCCGCCAACGGCTCATCACCGCGACGTAGAGGTCGAGCAGCGAGAAGTCCGCGCCCAGCAGCCAGGGCGCCGGCTCCAGGCTGCGCTCCAGCTGGCGCCAGCCATTCTCGCGGCGGCGGCCGGTGCTGGCCCGCAGCTGCGCCGCCGCGGTCTCGCCCTCGACCCAGCGTTCGGCTTCGTCGCCGTAGGTGAAGGTGGGATAGATCGCGGCGTTGAGGAACAGCAGCCAGCGCAGGAACTCGGGCCGGCGCGGATCCAGCGCCGCCGGCATCAGCCGCGCCTGCGGCTGGGTCTCCGCCAGGTGCAGCAGGATTGCCGCGCTCTCCGTCATCAGGCTGCCGCCGGCGCGCAGCAGGGTCGGCACCTGGCGCAGCGGGTTGAGGCGGATCAGCCGCTCCTGCTCCGGGCCTGGCTGCTCGTAATCCATGTATTCGATGCGCAGCTCCACGCCGGCGAGGGCGTAGCCCGCTTCCACCAGGGTCGAACCGGCGCCACGCGTGGCGATGAGGGTGTCGGGCATGGTTGTGTCCTGAAGGTTAGCGCCGAGCCTAAATGCCGGCAGCGCCGCCGGCGCGCATTTTGTGATGGACCGTTTCCGGGTTTCCGCGCCGCTCAGGCCTGCTTCGGCTTGCTGCGCATGGTGCGCACGAAGTCCTCGAGCCGGCGTCCGGCCTGGTCCGGGTACTGCCGCTCGGTGGAGAAGGCGCCGACGATGCGGTCGAGCCGGAAGTTGCGGAAATCCTGGCGCAGCTCGCACCAGGCCGCCAGGGCCCAGACATGGCCCCAGAAATACAGGCCCAGCGGCCAGACGTGGCGGGTGCTGGGCTGGCCGGCCGCGTCCTTGTAGTCGAGCAGGGTCACGACGCGGCCGGCGATGACATGGCGCAGCGTGTCCAGCACGTCGCCGCCGCTGACCTCGTCACCGGCGAAATTCAGCGCATACAGGCGGGTACGCTCCAGCTCGATGCGGCGGGCCTCCGGCAGCGCCGCGGCGATCTTGGCCAGGGCCAGCTCGGAAGCCTGGCGCAGCTCCGGGCTGCCCCAGCTGCCGATCATGCGCCCGCCGGCCACCAGCGCCTCCACCTCCTCGAAGGTGAACATCAGCGGCGGCAGGTCGAACTCCGGCCGCAGGCGGTAGCCGACGCCAGCCTCGCCCTCCACCGGCACGCCGGTGCGCTCCAGGTCCTGGATATCGCGGTAAACCGTGCGCTGCGATACCTGCAGCCAGTCGGCCAGCTGCTGCGCCGTGGTGAGGCGGCGCCCGCGCAGGTACTGGACGATCTGGAACAGGCGGTCGGCACGTCTCATGCGGCAAGCATAGCCATGCGCTGCCGTGCTGCAAGCGCCGGGTGCCTCATGCCGGCGCCCGCAACAGCTTGAGCATCGGCGACACCGCCAGGGCGAGGTCGGGCTGCAGCAGTGCCAGCACGGCAAAGCCGACTTGGGCGCAGCGCCGCAACAGGCCGAAGGGCCGGGTGCTGCCTGTATCGTGGTGGTTCATGGTGCTGCTCCTTGTAAGCGGCGGTTCGAAAGAGCGGGGCCGATGCCCCGCTCCTGTACCTATGTCGAACGAGCCGGGCCGGTTTCGACAAATCTGATGCAGGGGATCCTTCGCTCCGCTCGGGATGACCTGGGGCGCTTTGCGCCTCAGGTCAATTCACCGTCTTCGGGTCGAAGTGCGGGTTCTGGATCAGGCAGAAGACGTTGCCGAACGGGTCCAGCACCGAACCGACCTTGATGCCCTCGCCGACCTCGCGCGCCGGCTCGTTCAGCTTGGCGCCGAGGCGCACCAGGCGGGTCAGCTCCGAGTCGATGTCCGGCACGCCCCAGTACACCTGCGAGCCGAGGGCGCCTGGGCGGCCGTCGGGGATCAGGCCCAGCTCGAAGCCGCCGATGCTGAAGCCGACGTAGTGCGGGTTGTCGAAGTAGGGCGGGGTGCCCAGCACCTGGCTGTACCAGGCCTTGCCGTCGGCCAGCTCCGGCGTGGGGTAGATCGCAGTGCGCAGTCCGAGGATCATGGCGCGCTCCTTCAGGCCAGCGCGTGCAGGCCGACGCGATTGCCTTCGCTGTCGCGGAACACGGCGAAGCAGCCGATGTCGTCGGGCAGCTCGGTGCGCGGCACCAGGACCTCGCCGCCGGCGGCCT
>CAYWPB010000557.1:0-2428 GCA_964458725.1 uncultured Nevskia sp.
CGAGCCCACCGCCGACCGCGAGAACATCCTCTATCCGGAAATCACCACGCGCTATCTCGCGGCAGTGATCCCGGCGCTGCCCGGCGGTTACGTCGAGATCACCGGCCAGTACCCGCACGCGCGCTACATGTCGCTGCAGACCTACAGCACCACCCTGCAGAGCATCAGCAACCTGCACGACACGCAGATCCAGCCCGATCCAGGCTCCAGCAACCCCTTCCTGCCGGGTGCGGACCGCAATGCGGCGACGCGCAACTACACGGTGCGGGTCCTGTTCGATCAGGCGCCGGCGACGAATGTGCCGCCCAACACGCTGTACTACGACGGCACCGACCCCACGCATAGCGGCAGGACGCTGGTGTACCGCATCTACCTGCCCGACACCGGCACCCAGCCCTTCGGCGGCGTGCCGGCGCCAACCCTGACCGAGGTGCTGCCCGGCGGCGTGCGTCTGACCATCCCCACCTGCCCCGACCCGGTGCCGGACACTACCTTCCTGACGCAGGAGCTGGCGACGTCCGGCCTCTCCGATTACCCATTGCCGCCGCTGGGCCTGTTCGGCCAGCCGGTCCCGGCCTGGCACAAGTACCAGAACGCCGCCGTCAGCGAGGTGAATATCCTCACCGACAACCAGATCCTCGGCGCGCTGACGCCGACCTTGGCGGCGATCGCCGCGCAGCTGCCCGCCGGTTTTGGCGAGAACGCCGACAACAAGTACGTCTACAGCCTGGTGTCGCACGACTACGGCAACGTCGTCGCCTTCCGGGCGAAGCTGCCGACCACACCCAGGACCTACGACGGCGAGCCGACCATGGGCGGCGGCCAGCTGCGCTTCTGGTCGATGTGCACCGGCAACCTGGCGACCGAAGCCTACGACTGCCGGGTGGACAAGGACATCCCGCTGGATGCCGACGGGATGTACACCGTGGCGGTGTCCACCGCCGCCGACCGCCCGGCCAACGCCACCGACGCCTGCGGCATCGCCTGGCTGCCCTGGGGTCCGCTGATCCAGGCCGGCGTGATCATGCGCAACATGCTGCCCGACCCCTCGTTCCCGAACTCGGTGCAGGCGGCCACGCCGGGCACCGAACAGCAGACGCTGGGAGCGTACTACCCGGTCGGCACCTACTACGCCTCGGCGCAGGAATTCGAACAGAAGCTGGGTTGTCACGCACCGGCAGTGCCGGCGGACAGCGAGGACGCGGCGGGTACTGCGGGCTCCAGCTCAGGCGGCGGCGCGTTCGATCCAGCGATCCTGCTGGCGCTCGCGGCTTTGGCGCGGCGGCGCGCTCAAACGCTCCGCTGACGCCATTGACCGGCCAGCAGCAGGCCACCCCAGACCCACGACAGCAGCATCAGCGCCGAGCCGGTCAGCTTCGCCAGCACGGCCAGCTGGTGGTCGTGCGCGAGCGCGTGCAGCGGCAGCAGGATATTGTGCCAGTCGTGGCGCAGGTCGCGGATCGACGCGATCTCGTCCGACCACTCGCCCACCAGCGGCAGCGCCATGGCGCGCGCGTCCGCGATGTAGGGCGCCACGTCGATGAAGTTCTGCCCGCACCACCACAGGCAGATCGCCGCGGAGAACGGCTGCTGCTGCCAGCGCAGGAAGTACGCGACGAGGATCAGCGGCATCAGGCACTGGAACAGGCTGCCGCCGAGAAACATCAGCCACTCGCCGAAGGGCCGGAACAGCACGTGGCCGAATTCGTGGAACGGCAGGTCGGCACGGTGCAGGAAGGAGCTGCCGATGCTCATGCCGGTCAGCGGCTGGAGCATGAACCACAGGCCCCAGGCGACGGTGCCGGCGAGCACCAGGCTGCTGCCCCAGAACAGCATCGGGTCGTAGCGCGCCGGCCGGCGCCAGAGCATGCCCCACAACCGCGTCCGCAGCGTCAACTCGTCGACGGTCCGCGCCGCTGCCACCGCCTCATCGCCGACCGCCACCACCCGGGTGGTCGTGGCGAAGCGCAGCTGCTGGCTGACGTACTTCGCGTAGATCACGCCGCAGCGCGGACACTCACCGGGCGGTCCGGCGTCCGATTCCGAACGCTGATAGCCGCACTTCGGACAGGGATCCACGGCGGCGCTCATCGGCGTGCGCAGCTCAGGTGTGCCCGGCCGCCTCGGCGGCTTCCACCGCCGCGGTGCGCCAGCCGCTGCGCAGGCCCCACCAGTAAAACAGCAGTGCCGCCAGCGCCACGCACAGCTGGTCCCAGCCATAGGGCAGCCAGCCCATGCCGCCGAACTGCGGGCTGCCGATCCAGGACAGCCCCGCAATGGCGGCCAGATACACCACCAGCCACCAGGCGCCGCGCAGGTGGCGGCCGAACTCGGCCCAGCCGCTGCGGGCGATGTAGTAGAAGTACACCGGCATCGGCAGGATCAGCAGGAACATGATCTCGCCGGTTTCCGGCCAGCGCGCCCAGTA
>CAYWPB010000558.1:0-2424 GCA_964458725.1 uncultured Nevskia sp.
GGGCCGAGGGGGGCGAAGGCCTCGGTCACGTCGGTGTCGAGGATCTGCCGCGGCGTGCGGTCCGAGTAGAGCAGGAACAGCACCGCGATCAGGCCCTTGACGATGTGGGCGTCGGAATCGCCGCTGAAGCGCAGGCGCAGCGGCGGCCCAGGCTCGGTCTGCGCCGTCATCCACACCTGGCTCATGCAGCCGCGCACCTTGTTGGCCTCGCTGTGATCGGCTTCGGGCAGCGGCGGCAGCTTGCGGCCCAGCTCGATCAGGTAGCGGTAGCGCTCTTCCCAATCGCCAAGCATTTCAAAGGTTTCGGCGAGTTCTTCCAGCTCCATCTAGGGTTCCATGCGTCCTGAAAATGTGTTCCGGCGTACGGTGACTATGTTAGCCGCGAACCGCTCCAGTATGGTGTGGTCATAGTGCCCGTACCGTGCAAGCCACCGGCCGTCCATGGCCGGACTGTTCAAACCAGCAGGTCCGCATCGCCATGTTGATCCGAATATCGCCGCAGCATCCCGTCCGTTCTTCCGAGATCACCCCGGAGCGGGTCTACGCCGACCGCCGCCGCTTCCTGGCCCGGCTGGGACTGAGCGCGATCGGCCTGGCCGCGGCCGGCTGCGGCCAGGCCGGCGAAGCGGCCGCCTCTCCCAAGGAAGTTGCGGCCACCGGAACCGATCTCAAGCTGGAGCGCAAGACCGACCTGGCCGGCAAGGAAACGCCGACGCCCTACGACAGCGTCAGCCACTACAACAACTACTACGAGTTCGGCACCGACAAGTCCGACCCGGCCCACTACGCCACCACCTTGCGCACCCGGCCGTGGGCGGTGGAAGTGGCGGGCGAGTGCGAGGCGCCCGGCCACCTCGGCATCGAGGATCTGCTCAAACTCTATCCGCTGGAGGAGCGCATCTACCGCCATCGCTGCGTCGAGGGCTGGAGCATCGTCGTACCCTGGGACGGTTTTGCGCTCGGTCCCTTCCTGGCGCGCTTCAAGCCGACCTCCAAGGCCAAGTTCGTCGCCTTCACCACGCTCTATGACCGCCAGCAGATGCCCGAGGCCGGCGGCGCCCTGCCCTGGCCCTACCGCGAGGCCCTGCGCATCGACGAGGCCATGCACCCGCTGGCCTTCCTCTCGGTCGGCATGTACGGCAAGACCCTGCCGAACCAGAACGGCGCGCCGCTGCGCCTGACCCTGCCGTGGAAATACGGCTTCAAAAGCATCAAGTCGATCGTGCGCATCGAGTTCAGCGAAAGCGCGCCGCAGACCACCTGGAGCGCGGTCGCCCCGGATGAGTACGGCTTCTATGCCAACGTCAATCCCAACGTCGATCACCCGCGCTGGAGCCAGAAGAGCGAGCGCCGCCTCGGCGAGCTGTTCAAGCGGCCGACCTTGATGTTCAACGGCTATCCGGAAGTGGCCTCGCTCTACTCCGGCCTCGACCTGCGGACCTACTTCTGATGAGACCGGTACATGAAACGGCGGCTTCGCCGCCGGCCGATGTCCCTCTCCCCCTGGGAGAGGGGGGGACCACCCGCGGAGCGGGTGGTGGGGTGAGGGCAGCCTCTAAAATTATCTGGATCAAGTCAGCGCTGTGGCTGCTGTGCCTGGCGCCGGCCGGCTGGCTGGTGTGGCTGACCATGAGCGCCAACCTCGGCCCCGACCCGGTGGCGACCCTGGAACACCAGACCGGCCTGCGCGCGCTGCAGCTGCTGCTGCTGACCCTGGGCATGACGCCGCTGCGCCAGCTGACCGGCCGGCCCGAGCCGCTGCAGCTACGCCGCACCCTGGGCCTGTTCGCTTACTTCTACATGTGCCTGCACTTCGCCACGTATCTGGTGTTCGATATCGAGTTCGCGCTGCCCAAGCTCGGCGAGGATCTGGCCAAGCGCACCTGGATCACCCTGGGCTTCTCCTGCTGGCTGTTCCTGCTGCCGCGCGCGATCACCTCAACCAACGGCTGGCAGCGCCGCCTCAAGCGCGCCTGGAAGAGCCTGCACCGGCTGATCTATCCGGCGGCATTGCTGGCCAGCCTGCACTTCGTCTGGCTGGTGAAGAAGGACGAGACCGAGCCACTGACGTACCTTGCGATACTGATGGTGCTGCTCGGCTGGCGCTTGCCTTGGGGGGAGTGGCGCAAGGGTATAATCGGCACCCAGACCACCAGCTGAGGCGCCGGCGCAAGGATCGCGTCCGCGTCTCGTTCCCAGACCTCATGCCGAACCGTCCCTCAGGCCGCGCCCCCGACCAGCTCCGCGCCGTCAGCATCCAGCGCCAGTTCACCAAGCACGCCGAAGGCTCGGTGCTGGTCAGCTTCGGCGACACCCGCGTGCTGTGCACCGCCAGCGTCGAGGAGCGCGCGCCGGCCTGGCGCAAGGAGCAGGGCGGCGGCTGGCTCACCGCCGAATACGGCATGCTGCCGCGCGCCACCCATA
>CAYWPB010000559.1:0-2423 GCA_964458725.1 uncultured Nevskia sp.
GGCGTCGGCGCGCAGGCCCGCCGCCGCCTCGGTCGGCGCCAGGCCGTGCAGCGAGCGGGTGAACAGAGGCAGGCCCAGCGCCTGCTCCAGCGCCTCGATGTGGCGTCCCACCGTCGGCTGGGTCAGGCCCAGCGCGCGCGCTGCGGCGGACAACGAGCCGCCGCGCAGCACGGCGAGGAAGCTGCGGTACAGGTCCCAGCTCGGGGCCACGTTTTCACCCATACGTAAATGTATGGCCAGACCGCGCATCTACACAATTCCGTCAGAAGCCCCGGCGGGGCGCCGCATTGAAGACCTGTCGCAAAAAGACGACAGATCACGCCAGCGCTGCGCCATTCGTCCGCGCCGCAGGCTCCGTTTGTCGCCCCCACCCCAAAGACGGGGTGGATCCTGCCGCTACGCGGCAGGGCGGCATCGTACCGCGCTGTATTCCAAGGCCATCTCTTCACCCCTCACATCCGGAACGAGGCTGGATCGCGAACTCATGAAAAATCTGAAGGTAGGGCAGCGCCTGGCGCTGGGTTTTGGTCTGCTGCTGGTTCTCGGAGGAATGATCCTGGCGATCGGCCTGTACTGCCAGAGCATGCTGAACCGCACCGCCGCCGAACTGGCGGACAAGAACCGCAAGACCACGCTAGCCGAAGGCCTGCTCAGCAATAACCTCGAACAGCTCGCGCGCGTCCAGCGCATGCTGCTGGCGGCGGACGACAAGGCCGAGTTCAAGCGCCTGAACGCCGAGATCAACGCGACCCGCGAAGCCAACCAGGTCATGGTCGCCGAGCTGTCCCAGCGGGTGCACAGCGAGGAAGGCAAACGCCTGTTCGCCCTGCTGCAGGAGAAACGCAAGGCCTGGCTGGACGAGCGCAAGGAATTCATCGCGGCGCTGGAAGGCGGCCATACCAAGGGCATGGACAGCTACTTCTTCGCCACGGTGCTGCCGCTGGAGGAAGCCTACAACCAGACCCTGCGCGACCTGGAACAGCACCAGCGCGAAAGCGGCGAGCAGGCCGAGGCCGCCGCGCAGCTGGAGGCGCATCGCCTGCGGATGGCCCAGGCCGGCGTCGCGGCGCTGGCGCTGTTGCTGGGCGTGGTCTGGGCCCTGCTGACGGCGCGCAGCATCATCCTGCCGCTGCGGCGCGCCGTGGGGGTGGCCGAGGCGGTGGCCGGCGGCAAGCTCGACAATGTCATCGACAGCCGCGGCCGCGACGAACTCGCCGCCCTGCTGGCGGCGCTGCGCAGCATGCAGGACAACCTGCGCGCCCGCATCGAAGCCGCCGCGGTCACCGCCAACGAAAACCTGCGGGTGCGCAACGCGCTAGACGGCGTCACCGCCAACGTGATGATCGCCGACAACGAGCGGCGCATCATCTACATGAACCAGGCGGTGCGCGAGATGCTGGGCAACGCCGAAGCCGACATCCGCACCGAGCTGCCGCAGTTCAACGCGTCCGCGCTGATGGGTTCGAGCATCGACGCCCTGCACAAGAAGCCGGAGCACCAGGCGCGCCTGCTGGCCGAGCTGAAGGAGACGTTCCGCACCCAGATCCGGCTGGGCGGGCGCACCTTCGGGCTGGTGGCGACGCCGATCATCAACCAGAGCAACGAACGCCTCGGCACCGCCGTGGAATGGCTCGACCGCACGGCGGAAGTGGCGACCGAGCAGGAAGTCTCCGGCCTGGTGGAAGCCGCGGTGCGCGGCGACCTCAGCGGCCGCATTCCGCTGGAGCGCAAGAGCGGCTTCTTCCTGCAGCTCGCCTCCGGCCTCAACCAGATGCTCGACAACAACGAGCGGGTCATCGGCGACGCGGTGCGCGTGCTCGGTGCCCTGTCCCAGGGCAACCTGACCCAGCGCATCTCTGCCGAGTACACCGGCCTGTTCGGCGCGCTGAAGGCGCACAGCAACTCGACCGTCGACAGCCTCCAGCAGCTGGTGGGCCAGATCAAGCAGTCCAGTCAGTCGATCAATTCCGGCGCGCGCGAGATCGCCTCCGGCAACGGCGACCTCTCGGGCCGCACCGAGCAGCAGGCCGCCTCGCTGGAGGAGACCGCTTCCTCGATGGAGGAGCTGACCAGCACGGTCAAGCAGAACGCCGAGAACGCCCGCCAGGCCAACCAGCTGGCGATCGGCGCCAGCGATATCGCCGGCCGCGGCGGCGCGGCGGTGGCGCAGGTGGTCGGAACCATGCGCGCCATCAACGATTCCAGCCGCAAGATCGTCGACATCATCGGCGTCATCGACGGCATCGCCTTCCAGACCAACATCCTGGCCTTGAACGCCGCGGTGGAGGCGGCGCGCGCCGGCGAGCAGGGCCGCGGCTTCGCCGTGGTGGCGGCCGAAGTGCGCAACCTGGCGCAGCGCTCGGCCGCAGCCGCCAAGGAGATCAAGACCCTGATCAACGACTCGGTCGAGAAGGTCGGCAACG
>CAYWPB010000560.1:0-2422 GCA_964458725.1 uncultured Nevskia sp.
GCTCGGCTTCGACCCGCTGGTGCACGACATCCGCTTCGTCGAGGACAACTGGGAGAGCCCGACCCTCGGCGCCTGGGGCCTGGGCTGGGAAGTCTGGCTCAACGGCATGGAGGTTACGCAGTTCACCTACTTCCAGCAGGTCGGCGGCCTGGAGTGCAAGCCGGTGGCGGGCGAGATCACCTACGGTCTCGAGCGCCTGGCGATGTACATCCAGAAGAAGGAAAGCGTCTACGACCTGGTGTGGAGCAAGCACAGTTCGAAAGGGGGCGGCGACCGCATCGTCACCTACGGCGACGTGTACAAGCAGAACGAGGTGGAGCAGTCCGCCTACAACTTCGAGCATGCCGATACCAAGGCGCTGTTCGAGCGCTTCGCCGTCGCCGAATCCGAATGCCAGCGCATGATCGAGGCCGGCCTGCCATTGCCGGCCTACGAGCGCGTGCTGCAGGCCTCGCACAGCTTCAACCTGCTCGACGCGCGCGGCGCCATCAGCGTCACCGAGCGCCAGGCTTACATCCTGCGCGTACGCACTCTGGCGCGGCTCTGCGCCGAGGCCTATTACGCGGCGCGAGAGAAGCTCGGCTTCCCGCTGCTCAAGACGCCGCAGGCCGCCTGAGCCATGAGCACCGTGCATCGCGGCAGCTGCCTGTGCGGCGGCGTGCGCTACGAATACGGCGGCGAATTCAGCCAGTTCGTCTACTGCCATTGCGGGCAATGCCGCAAGGCGCAGGGCAGCGCCTTTGCCAGCAATGCGCCGATCGAGGCTGATCAGTTCCGCGTGATTGCCGGCGCGGAGCTGCTGAAGAGCTACGAGTCCTCGCCCGGCAAGCGGCGCGTGTTCTGCGGCAACTGTGGTTCGCCGATCTACAGCCAGGCCGCGGCCAGGCCCGGCGTGCTGCGCCTGCGCATGGGCACGCTCGACACGCCCCCCGGCATCAAGCCGCAGCTGCACATCTACGCCGCCTCCAAGGCTGCCTGGTACGACATCCTCGACAGCCTGCCGCAGCACGCGGAGCGGGGCTGAAGCCACAAACGACAAACGCGTCATGACCCAAGACCTGCTGCTCGAACTCGGAACCGAAGACCTGCCCGCCCGCTATGTGCGCCCGCTCGCCGAAGCCTTGTCCCAGGGCGTCGCCGGCGGCCTGACCAAGCGCGGTGTGGCGATCGGCGAAGCGCGCGTCTATGCCACGCCGCGGCGCATCGCCGTGCTGGTGGCGGCGGTCGCCGAGCGCCAGGCCGACCAGAACCTGGAGCGCAAGGGCCCAGCCGTGGCGGCCGCATTCAAGGACGGCCAGCCGACCCCGGCGGCGCTCGGCTTCGCCAAGTCCTGCGGCGTCGAGTTCGCCAAGCTCAAGCAGGAAAACGGTTACCTCGTGTTCCGCAAGAAGCAGAAGGGCCGCAAGACCCTGGAGCTGATCGGCGAGATCTTCGAGGAGGCGCTGAAGCAGATGGACACGCTGGTGCCCAAGCGCATGCGCTGGGGCAGCGGCGAGGAAACCTTCGTGCGCCCGGTGCAGTGGATTCTGGCGCTGCACGGCGGCCGCGTGATCCCGTTGCAGCGCTTCGGCCTCAAGGCCGGCAAGAAGACTTATGGGCACCGCTTCCACGCGCCCAAGGCCATCGCGCTGCAAGCGCCGGGCGAATACGAGGCCGTGCTGCGCGAAGCGAAAGTCTGGGCTGATTTCGCCAGCCGCCGCGACACCATCAAGGCGCAGGTCGAGGCCGAGGCCGCGCAGCTGCACGGCACTGCGCGCATCGCCGACGACCTGCTCGACGAAGTAACGGCGCTGGTGGAATGGCCGGTCGCCATCTCCGGGGGGATCGAGGAGCGCTTCCTGCAGCTGCCGCCGGAGGTGGTGGTGGCGACGGTGGAGACCAACCAGCGCTACTTCACCGTGTTCGATGCGGCGGGCAAGCTGCTGCCGCACTTCATCACCGTCTCGAACATCGAGTCCAAGGACGTATCCCAGGTCATCGCCGGCAACGAGCGCGTGGTACGCCCGCGCCTGACCGACGCGCTGTTCTTCTGGGAGCAGGATCGCAAGCAGCCGCTGGAGGCGTTCGGCGAAAAGCTCGCCACGGTGACTTTCCAGAAGGATCTCGGCAGCACCGCCGACAAGGTGGCACGCATCCGCAAGCTGGCCGGCCACGTCGCCGCGCAGGCCGGCGCCGATGCCGTGGTGGTCGACCGCGCCGCGCGGTTGGCCAAGTGCGACCTCGTCACGCGCATGGTCTACGAGTTCCCCGAGCTGCAGGGCCTGATGGGTGGTTACTACGCCGCGGCCTCCGGCGAGCCGCAGTCGGTGGCGCAGGGCGTGACCGAACAATAACGTCCGAGCCAGGCCCGCGGCCGGATTCCCGCCACGGCGGCCGGCCGCATAGCTGCCACCGCCGCAAAGCGAGACCCTCGCCCCGGACC
>CAYWPB010000561.1:0-2411 GCA_964458725.1 uncultured Nevskia sp.
CATGGCGCCCATGGAGTGGCCGACGCCGATGCTGACCAGGTCCGGCAGCGGCGGCAGCGCCGGCATCAGGCTGCCTGCGCGCAGGCTCGCCAATACCTGCTGCACCGCGGTCTGGTTGGCGCGCACCACCAGCTCCGGCGTCAGCGAATAGCCGTCCTCGGGCCGGTCGCTCTCACCCACCCCGAGATGATCGAGGAACACCACGATGAAGCCGCGCCCGGCCATCTGCTGGGCGAAGCTGAAACTGAGGTCGCCGGCGGCGTCGCCCCCCGAACCATTGCCGGGGCGCAGGTCCCAGTAGCGGCGGTTCATGCCGCCGCCGGGCTGGCACACCAGCACCGCCGGCGCCGCGCCCAGGCTGGCCTGGCGTGGGGCGCGCACTTCCACCGCGACGTGCAGCGGCGCGCCGCCCGGCAGGGAAACACCGGTGTCGACGCGCAGCGTGGTGGTCGGTTCGCTCATGCGCGCGGCATCAGTCCTTCGACAGGATCGCGCCCGCCATGCCGGAGGACACCAGCACGTTGTGCACGTTCTTGACCTGGTTGACCGAGGTGCCCCGGATCTGGCGCACGCCCTCGGCCATGCTGTTCATGCCGTGGATGTAGGCCTCGCCGATCAGGCCGCCGTTGGTATTCACTGGCAGGCTGCCGCCGCGGCCGATGTGGCCATCCTTGACGAAGTCCTTGGCCTCGCCGCGCTTGCAGAAGCCGAAGGCCTCGAGCTGCTTGAGCACCTGCGGGGTGAAGGCGTCGTAGATGATCGCCGACTGGATGTCCGAAGGCTTCATCCCGGTCTGGGCGTAGAGGCGCTTCGCCGTACCTTCCGCCTCCGGCATCATCGACAGGTCGGCGTGGTAATAGTTGGAGATCACTTCCACGTTGTACGGGATCGACTGGCAGGCGCCGAGGATGCGCACCGGCTTCTGCTTGAGGTGGCGCGCGCGCTCCAGGCTGGTGACGACGATGGCCACGCCGCCGTCGCTCTCCTGGCAGCAGTCGAGCAGGCGCAGGATCGGCTCGACGATCCACTTGCTGGCCTGGTGCTCTTCCAGGGTCAGCGGCTTCTGATAGAACCAGGCCGCCGGGTTGGTCGAGGCCCAGTCGCGCTGCACCACCGAGACGCGGCCCAGGTCCTCGTTGGTCACGCCGTACTGGTGCATGTAGCGCTGCGCCGCCAGCGACTCCCAGGTGGCCGGAGTCTGCGCGCCGAACGGCATGCACCACAGCAGCGAGCCGGTGCCGTTACCGGCCTGCGGGCCGATGTTCTGCGTGTGCGGCTGGCCAAACCTGTACTGCGAGCGCTCATTCATGGCGCGCCAGATCAGCACGGTGTTGCAGACGTTGGCGTTGACCAAAGCCATCGCGTGATAAAGGGTTGCCGCCGCCGCTGCGCCACCACCCGGGATGCGGCCGGTATAGGCCAGGTCCTTGACGCCGAGGCAGCGCGCCAGGCCGATTTCATCGCTGTTGTCGATAGTGAAGGTGATCATGCCGTCGACTTCGGACGGATGGATGCCGGCGTCGTCGAGCGCGGCCTTGGAGCACTCGGCGGCGAGCTGCAGCT
Source organism: uncultured Nevskia sp. (assembly GCA_964458725.1). Classification (GTDB taxonomy): domain Bacteria; phylum Pseudomonadota; class Gammaproteobacteria; order Nevskiales; family Nevskiaceae; genus Nevskia. The sequence continues at coordinate 1,564 of CAYWPB010000561.1, forward strand.
CGCTGCGGCCGGAGGCCTTGGAGAATTCGGTGGCGCCAATGCCGGCGATGGCGGCATCCTTGAAGGTTCTGGTCATGTTCTTGCTTCTCGTAGGTCGCCCTTCAGGGCGACAAGGAACTATGGATCGGAGGGCGCATGTCGGCCTGAAGGCCGACCTACTTCCGGGGCCGGAACACCGGCACCTTGTGATTGCCCATGGTGGGCTCGAAGAACACTTCGACCGGCATGTCGACCTTCACGTCCTTGAACTCGACGCCGTAGAGGTTGGTAACGAGGCGATAGCCTTCTTCCAACTCGACGGTGGCGGCGATCGGCGATTCCTTGAAGCCGAACGGCGCCGGGTGGCGCGGGACGATCCACGAATACACCTTGCCGCGGCCGGACAGCTCGACGTTGTTGCGCTTGACGCTGTGGCAGTGCGGGCACATCGGGCGCGGCGGGAAGCGCAGCTTGCCGCAGTCGGCGCACTGCTCGCCGAGGAATTTCTCCTGGTCGCAGCCGTCCCAGAAGAACTTGGCGTCGAGGGTGACGATGGGCGCCAGACGGGTCGGCTTGGGCGCGGCGGGGGCTGCGGGATCGGTGGGCTGGGTCATTTGTGTTGCCTGTTTTATTGGGCGAATTGATTCAAGATTTTCGCGAGCGGCCTACCCCTCACCCACAAGGGGAGAGGGGACTGATGGGTCGGCGTGGAAGCCGGCGGCATGGCTCGCCCTGCTTCACTTCTTGACGGCTTCCTTCTCCAGCATGCTGGCCATGCCGGGCTTCGGCGCGGTCGGGCCGGGGTTCGCCGGGCGCGGCGGCATGCGCGGCATGCCGACGAAGCCGATGGCGAACTGCTCTTCCAGCGC
>CAYWPB010000562.1:0-2408 GCA_964458725.1 uncultured Nevskia sp.
CCGCCCAGGTCGCGCAGGCGCAGCTGGCGGGCGATTTCGTCGGCCGCCTCCAGGTTGGTCTGGAACGCCGTCTCCTCGATGCCGCCGCCGCCGGTGGCCTTGGCCGAGTTGATGTCGATCGAGGTCAGCGCTTCGGTGTGGTCGATGACGATGGCGCCGCCGGAAGGTAGGCGCAGGGTGCGCTCGTGCGCCGACTCGATCTGGCTCTCCACCTGGTAGCGCGAGAACAGCGGGGTGTCGTCGCGGTACAGCTTGAGCTTGTTCAGCTCTGCCGGCATCGAGTGCGCCATCTGGCCGCGGGCCTGCTCGTAGATCTCGGCGTTGTCGACGATCACCTCGCCGATGTCCGGCCGCAGGTAGTCGCGCAGCGCGCGCAGCACGATGTTGTTTTCCTGGTAGATCAGGAACGGCGCCGGCCGCTCCTTGGCGGCGTCGGTGACCTTGGTCCAGATGGCGACCAGCTGGTCCAGGTCGGCCTGCAGCTCCTCGGCGGTGCGGCCGATGCCGTTGGTGCGCACGATCAGGCCCATGCCCTCGGGCACGTTGAGCGAGTTGAGCGCCTCCTTGGCCTCCTCGCGCTCCTCGCCCTCGACGCGGCGCGAGACGCCGCCGGCGCGGGGGTTGTTGGGCATCAGCACCAGGTAACGGCCGGCCAGGCTGGCGTAGGTAGTCAGAGCCGCGCCCTTGTTGCCGCGCTCTTCCTTCTCGACCTGGACGATGACCTCGGTGCCCTCGCGGATGGTGTCGCGCGGGCCGCGGCCTTCGCCGGTGTGGAATTCCTTGGCGACTTCCTTCAGCGGCAGGAAGCCGTGGCGCTCGGCGCCGTAATCGACGAAGCAGGCCTCGAGGCTGGGCTCGACCCGGGTGATCTTGCCCTTGTAGACGTTGGACTTGCGCTGCTCGCGCGAGGCGAGCTCGATATCAAGGTCGTAGAGCTTCTGCCCGTCGACGATGGCCACGCGCAGCTCTTCGCGCTGGGTGGCGTTGATGAGGATTCTTTTCATTATGGCGGTCTCGGTGTTCGCTCGACCGCGCGTGGCATGACCAACAACGGGATGCGGCGCGTCTGCTGCGCGCCTCGATCGTTCCTCGAACAGCTGAATTCGGTCTGATCATCATCCCCGCCTCGCGCGGGAACGGCTTGATGGTGAAAACGTCTTTCGTCGTCGAAAGACACGGAAAACTGAAGGCGAAGGGGATGGTTTGTTACGATGCGCCACCCACTTCGCCTGGCCGCCGCGTGCGCAGCACAGCGGTCAGCCGCGCCCCGGGCTAGAACCCGAGGGCATATTAGTGTGCCACAGAGTTTTCAAATTCGATAGTTTTCCCTTGGAATCAGAGACATCCGTGCCTAAATCCGCGCAACATGATGGTATTTACCGGGTTTCCAGCCCGGCCGGGTCGCATTCGTGACGCGTCCATCGCAGCGCGGAGGTGCCCGGAATGGGGCGCGGACCGCCCCCAAAGCGGGCGCAAAAGGGTCGCGCGCAGGCGCCAGGCCGGTCCGCGATGGCGCCCGTCCCGCTCGCCCTGACGCGAGTGGGGAACGCCGCCCCGCCGCGGGCCAGGAGCGGCGGGCCAAGGTCAAGCCACCCCTCGGCCAGCGCCGCGGCGATCAGCCGGACCGTGCGCGGACCCCGAAAGAGCCGGTCGCCGCCGGAGTGCGCAAGGTGATGGTCGGCCCGGGCGAGGACGGGCAGCGCATCGACAACTTCCTGCTCAAGCGCCTGCCCGGGGTGCCCAAGTCGCACGTCTACCGTTTGCTGCGCTCCGGCCAGGTGCGGGTCGACGGCGGCCGTGCCAAGCCAGAGCGCAAGCTGGCGCAGGGCGAGGAGGTGCGCATCCCGCCAGTGCGGGTAGCCGACCGCGATGCGCCGGTGCGTGCGCCCGACGCGGTGCTCAACAAGCTGCGCGAGGCCATCGTCTACGAGGACCCGCACTACCTCGCCATCTCCAAGCCGGCCGGCCTCGCTTCGCACGGCGGCACCGGCGTCGCCTACGGCGTGATCGAGGCGGCGCGCGGCTGGGGCAAGTACGAGTTCCTGGAGCTGGCGCACCGCCTCGACCGCGACACCAGCGGCGTGCTGCTGCTGGCCAAGTCGCGCCCGGCGCTGCTGCGCGCCCAGCGCGCCTTCCGCGACGGACTGTCGGACAAACGCTACTTCGCGCTGCTGGTCGGCCGTCTGCAGGGCGGGGCGCGCGAGGTCGACGCGGCGCTGGTGAAGAGCCGCCTGCAGGGCGGCGAGCGCTTCGTCGAAGTCGACGACGAGGAAGGCAAGCCCTCGCGCTCGCGTTTCGTGCCGCAGGCGCATTACCGCGACGCCACCCTGTGCGAGGTCGAGATCTACTCCGGCCGCACCCACCAGATCCGCGTGCACGCCCTGGCGCTGGGCCATCCGGTGGCCGGC
>CAYWPB010000563.1:0-2405 GCA_964458725.1 uncultured Nevskia sp.
TGGTTGGAGCGCCAGGAGCCGCAGACGGTCTGGCCGGCGCCCTCGACGATCGGCGACATCCTGGCGCGGGAGGGCCTGGTCAAGAGCCGGCGCCGGCGGCGACGGCGTGTGGAGAACGGCCAGGTGCGGGGCGCAGCGGTGTCGCCGGGCCAGGAGTGGTGCTGCGACTTCAAGGGCTGGTTCCGCACGGCCGACGGGCGGCGCTGCGATCCCTTCACGGTCAGCGACAGCGCCAGCCGCTACCTGATCGCCGCGCAGATCGTGCCGCCCACCAGCGAGGGCGTGCGGCCGGTGTTCGAGGCCCTGTTCGCCGAGCACGGCCTGCCCGAGGCGATCCGCTGCGACAACGGCCCGCCGTTCGGCGCGCCAGCGCCCGGTGGGCTGTCACGGCTGTCGGTGTGGTGGCTGAAGCTGGGCGTGCGTCCGCACTTCATCCGGCCCGCCTCGCCGCAGGACAACGCTTGCCACGAGCGCATGCACCGCACCTTGAAGGCCCAGACCGCCCAGCCGCCGGCCGCCAACGCCATCGAGCAGCAGCTGCGCCTCGACGCCTTCCGCGACCACTTCAACCTCGAGCGTCCGCACGAAGCGCTCGGTCAGATCCCCCCGGCCGACCTCTGGCGCGCGCCGCAGCGGCCCATGCCGCGCGAACTCATGACCGCGCAGTACAGCTCCGACCACCAGGTCCGCTCCGTACGCTCCAACGGCGAGATCAAGTGGAAGGGTCAGCTCGTCTTCATCGGCGAGACCTTCGTCGGCGAGCCCGTCGGCCTCGCCCAGACCACCAATGACGACCATATCGTCCGCTTCTTCGACATCGATCTGGGCGTCATCGACCGACGCGGACGCTTCGTGCGCTTCGCTCCGCTACGCCAAAGGCTACGCGAAGCGCACCAAGCCCAACCCGCAAAACTGTAAGCCATCAACCCGGTCTGTTCCGTCAGACATCAGCCCGGTTGATCAAGCGGCAACGCCATATTCTCCTCACCCGCGCAGCGGGGGAGCAACCATGTTAGGCCGGTACAGCTGAGGTCCAGGGTGTTCCTCTGGCCAGGACGAGATTTGCGACCTCGATGAGCTTGCGCATGACGGCGACGATGACGGCCTTTGCGTTCTTGCCGCGGTCGGTGAGGCGGCTGGCGAAGGCCTTCAGGGATGGATCCCAACGCTTGGCGCTGAGGGCGGCCATGTAGAGCTGTCGGCGAGGCCGTCTGCGGCCGCCGGCGATGACGCGCTGGCCCTTCATGTTTCCGGAGTCGCGGTCGTAGGGGGCGACGCCGATGAGGGCGGCGGCCTGGCCGCGCTTCATCTGGCCGAGCTCGGGCATGCGCACGACCAGGCTGGCCGCGACGATCGGGCCGACGCCGGGCAGGCTAAGCAGGAGCCGGTAGCGCGCCTTCAGATCGTCGTGGGCGACGATGCCCTTGCGCACATCTGCGGCGAGCTTGGTCTTCAGACGCACAAGCGAGCCGATCTGGCCTCGCAACGCCTGCTCGACGTCCTTCAGCCGCACGTGCTCCATGAAGGTGCGCAGCTGCGCCAGCTGGTCGCTGACCTGCTCGTAGGCCGTCAGCCGCTCGGCCAGCTCGCGCAGTCGCCGATCGGCGCAGGCCTTGACCGCATCGACCTGGGCCGTCGACGCCGCGATCAGGTGGGCGTCCAGCCGGTCGTTCTTCGCCCGCAGGCGCTTGAGCTTGGCGAACAGCCGCACCTCGAGCGGCTGGTGCACAACCACCTCGAAGCTGTCCTGCAGGACCTCGATCACCAGGCCCTCGTAACCGCCGCTGGCTTCCAGGCCGACACGCCCAACCCCTTGCCCCTGCAGCCAACACATCAGCTGACCAAGACCGGCCTCATCACGCTTCACACGAAGGCTCTGAGGCGCCCCATGAACCGCCGCGTCAAGCCAGTGCTTGCCCACGTCGATTCCGCCGCACTTCGTGCTAGTCTTCCTCGGCTGCATCGACCCCTCCTTGTGGCTTCGGACCTCTACGTCCCTGCAACCATCCGGGTCTGTGAAGCGCCGACGGCGACCCTGCTCCCCCTCAGCCTTAAAGGCTCAGGTGGCTACGGTCCCTCCGACGGCTGTCCGCCTGGCGCTGGTGACGCCAGGCGGACGTCCCGGAAGACCCTACCGATCTACCAGATCGCCAACACACAAGGTGGCGTTCGGTGCGAAGCGGCGAACGACGGAGGGGGCGCAAGGCAACCGCAGATCGCCTGCCGGTTAAGCTTCTGGATACCGGCGCAGCCTCCTTTGCGTCGGATGAAGACGGCTCTCCTCCCACGCTTCGATCACGGCGCCGCGTTGCGCGTTCCGCCGGCGCATGACGCCAAGGGCTGGGACATCCTGACCCGGTGGCTGGGCGAAGCGGGCCGGCGTCTGGCGCGCCCCGGCGCGGTCG
>CAYWPB010000564.1:0-2401 GCA_964458725.1 uncultured Nevskia sp.
TGATCGAGAAGGCCAAGCGCCTGGTCGAGCACAAGCGCGACGTGGTGATCCTGCTCGATTCCATCACCCGCCTGGCGCGCGCCTACAACACCGTGGCGCCGTCCTCCGGCAAGGTGCTGACCGGCGGTGTCGACGCCAACGCGCTGCAGAAGCCCAAGCGCTTCTTCGGCGCCGCGCGCAACATCGAGGAAGGCGGCTCGCTGACCATCATCGCCACCGCGCTGATCGACACCGGCTCGAAGATGGACGAGGTGATCTACGAGGAGTTCAAGGGCACCGGCAACATGGAGCTGCACCTGGAGCGCCGCATCGCCGAAAAGCGCGTGTTCCCGGCCATCAACATCAACCGTTCCGGCACCCGCAAGGAAGAGCTGATGCTGGAGCCGGCCGAGCTGCAGAAAGTCTGGATCCTGCGCAAGCTGCTGCACCCGATGGACGAGCTGGCGGCGATGGAGCTGCTGTTCGACCGCATGCGCGGCACCAAGACCAACGCCGAGTTCTTCGACTCGATGAAGCGGAATTGAGATCGCGTTTGTGTAAAGAAAAAGCCGGGCATTGCCCGGCTTTTTCTTTGGTAAGACTCGCTTGATCGGAAGTGAGGGAGCCTATGGACAACAAGCGCGAACGGTTTTTCGCCGGCACTCCCGGACCGCTACGCTTTGCATTCGGCGGCTTTTGTGTAGCCGCTGCTGGCGCAGTGCTAGGGTTCAGCATCGATTACCGACCCGGCAATCCATTGGCCTACCTAGCTTTCGGGACCGTCGCAACCGGTGTTGCGGTTGGCATCATCGCCGTCATCTGGGGCTGGATCAGCACATCCCAGCGGCCCTAGTCGAGCCCTTGGGGTCACCCGCGTTCACTCCTGCGCCGCAACCCGCCACGCCGGCTGGTGGTGTCCACCGTAGGCGACGACCTGGCCGGGCAGAAGCGCCTGCTGAGCCGCAGGCGTCCGGGACGGAGTGGCCGGCCGCCCCGGCTGGCCCGGCATCACCAGCGACAACAGCAGGAGCAGCACCAGGGAGGCGCCGACGATGCCCAGCAGCAGGGCGGCTTCGCGCAAGCTCTCACGCACCGCATCGGTCGCGGGCCCTCCGGCCGTCAGTCGCGCGCTCACCGGTGCAGCTCCAGCATGCCGGCGCGGCCATAGACCCGGGTCAGCCGGTCCAGCCAGCGCCGCAGCCGCGGGCGCGTGGCGCGCCGGGTACGCAGGGGGAGAGGGAAGGGATGGAGGAGATGGGTGGGGCTCATGGGGGCGCTCCTGGCGGCGGCTCCGGGCCTGTCGCATGCGCCTGTCGTATGCAATGATGGCGGCGGAGCCTTGCAGCGCGCGCATCTTGCGCCTCTCCGGGTCCCCCTTCAAACGATGATTGTGAAGGTCTCGCATGAGCCACACGCATGCAAAAACGGCTGCCCCCGCTTGACCTGATCCGCGGCTTCGAGGCCGCCGCGCGCCACCTCAGCTTCACTCGCGCGGCGGAGGAACTACACCTGACCCAGTCAGCAGTCAGCCGCCAGGTGCAGGCCCTGGAGCAGCACATTGGCCAGCCGCTGTTCCAGCGCCGCCACCGCGCCCTGCTGCTGACCGAGGCCGGCCAGCTGCTGCAGCAGGCCGCCGTGGCGATGCTGGCCGAGCTGCACGCCACCCTGGACCGCATCGCCGCCGAGCGCTCGCACCTGGTCACCGTCACCACCACCGTCAGCTTCGCCTCGCTGTGGCTGGTGCCGCGCCTGCCCTCGTTCCGCAAGGCCTGGCCCGGCGTGGACGTGCGCATCTCCGCCAACAGCTCGGTGGTGGACCTGAGCCGCAGCCGCATCGACGTGGCGATCCGCTACTGCCCGCCGGAGCGCGCGCCGGCCAACGCGCCGCGCCTGTTCGGCGAGGAAGTGCTGCCGATGTGCAGCCCCGACCTGCTCAGGGACCCGGCGCGGCCGCTGCGCGAGCCAGCCGACCTGCGCCACCAGGTGCTGCTGCACTTCGACGACACCGCGCCGCGCCTGGCCATCCTCGACTGGCAGAACTGGCTGGAGGCGATGGGCCTGCCCGAGCTGGAGCCGGCCGGCGTGCTGCGCTTCAGCCACTACGACCAGCTGATCCACGCCGCCGTCGACGGCCACGGCGTGGCCCTGGGCCGCCTGCCGCTGATGGAGGCGCAGCTGCGGCGCAAGCAGCTGGTGGCGCCGTTCGAGCTGTCGCGCTTCAAGAACCGCCCGCCGCGCACCTCGCTGGCCTACTACGTGGTGCTGGAGCCCGGCGCCGCGGCGCGGCCGGAGGTGCAGCAGTTTGCGGCTTGGCTGCACGCCGAGGCGGCCGCGCCCTCAGTTCCCCCTCCCCTTGCGGGAGGGGGTTAGGTGTCGCGTCTCAACACGTTGTTCCGATTCAGGCGGCTGATGGGCGGGACAC
>CAYWPB010000565.1:0-2398 GCA_964458725.1 uncultured Nevskia sp.
CTTGTTCGAGTCCGGGTTCGATCATGGCGGCGTTTTGCTCGACGCCCAAGCGAGGATCTTTGTCCAGGTTGTCGAGGATCCAGCTTTCCCGCTCGGTCACGACCTGCTCGCGGAACTCTTCCTGTGCCAGTTCGTAGCCCCAGTCGCGGAAGGCGCCTTCGGTGAATTTCTGGATGTTGCCCTTGTGCACCAGGGTCACCGACTCGCGGCCGTTGTCGATGGCGTACTGGATGGCCTTGCGCACCAGGCGCTTGCTGCCGAACTCGGACACCGGCTTGATGCCGATGCCGGCGCCGTCGAAGAACTTGGCCTTCATCTCCTTGCGCAGGAAGTCGGCCACCTTGAGGTTCTCCGGGGTACCGGTCTTGTACTCGATGCCGGCGTAGACGTCCTCGGTGTTTTCGCGAAACAGCACGATATCGACCTTGTCGGGCCGCTTCAGCGGGCTGGGCACGCCGGCGTAGTGGCGCACCGGGCGCACGCAGGCGTAGAGGTCGAGGTCCTGGCGCAGCGCTACGTTGAGGCTGCGGAAGCCGCCACCCACCGGGGTGGTCAAAGGCCCCTTGATCGAGACCACCAGCTCCTGCAGCACCTTCAGCGTCTCGTCCGGACAGTAGTTGCCGTCATAGAGGCCGGCGGCTTTTTCGCCGAGGAAGGTTTCGCACCAGTGGATGCGGCGTTTGCCGCCGTAGGCCTTCTCCACCGCCGCATCCCAGATGCGCAGGCAGGCCTTGGTGATGTCCGGTCCGATGCCGTCGCCCTCGACGTAGCCGACGATGGGCTGCTCCGGCACGTGCAGCTTGCCGTTGCGCACCGTGATCTTCTCGCCGGTGGTGGGGATCTTGATATGGCGGTACACGGTGCTCATGGGAATCCTTCTCCTCGGCCTTGCGCCGACCTCATTGGGGGTCCTTGATCGAGGCATTCTAGCACCGGGTCCTGCATCGCCCGGCAGCCGCAAACGGGGTAGGCTAGGAACCCGAACGCAGGCCCAAGCAGGGAGCTTCGATGAAAACTCCAACCGCCCTGGTACCCGTGGCGCATGGATCGGAAAGCCTGGAAACGGTGACGATCGTCAACGTGCTGCGCCGCGCCGAAGTGGAAGTGACCATGGCCAGCATCGAATCGGAGCTGGCCGTCAGCGGCACCCGCGGCGTGCGCCTGCACGCCGACAAGCGCCTGCTCGACACGCTCGGCCACAAATACAACCTGATCGTTCTGCCGGGGGGAGAGAAAGGCGCAGAGGCCCTGGGTCGCAATGCGCCGCTGGTGGAGATGCTGCATCAGCAGAACGATGCGCAACACTGGCTGGCCGCGATCTGCGCCGCCCCGGCCCTGACCCTGGCGCCGCAACACCTGCTCGAAGGACGCGAAGCGACCTGTTACCCGGCCTTCAAAGCCAGGCTGCCGCGCTGGATCGACAAGCCGGTGGTGGTGGACGGCCATTTCATCACCAGCCAGGGGCCGGCGACGGCCATGGCCTTCGCGCTGACGCTGGTCGAGCTGATCGCCGGGCCGGCGAAGCGCAAGGAAGTGGCGGCGGCGCTGCTGGCGTCGTAGGTCGGCCTTTCCCTAAAGGGATTTCCTTCGGTCATAGGCCGACAACGCAGTCGCCACCGATTGAAGCATTCGGGGGCAGGCTTTCTAAAGGGCGCCTGTAACGAGCGCAAAAACAAAAACGCCCGCATCTGCGGGCGTTTTTGATGCAGCGGACAGGAATCAGGCGGCCTGCTTCTTGCCCACCGCTTCTTCCAGCATCTTCTTCAGCTCGCCGGACTGGAACAGGTCCAGGGTGATGTCGCAGCCGCCGACCAGCTCGCCCTTGACGTAGAGCTGCGGGAAGGTCGGCCAGTTGGCGAACTTCGGCAGAGTGCGGTAAACCTCTTCATCCTCGTAGATGTTGACGTAGGCGTATTCCACGCCACAGGCGTTCAGCGCCTGCACCGCGCGCGCGGAGAAACCGCACTGAGGGAAATCGGGCGAACCCTTCATGTAGAGGATGATCGGGTTCTCGGAGACCTGCTGCTTGATCCGTTCAAGGACGTCCATCGTGTTACTCACTCGACTGCGGGGGGCGGGACTGCCGCGAGGCGCATTTTACCACCTCGGGAAATGCCCGGCTGGCACCGGGAAATAATTACAAGGCCTAAGTTGTGGTACGGAAAAGCACTTTTCAAGGGCCGACCCGGCCGGAACCTTTGTCAGACCGCGCCGGTCCACTCCTTTGCGGTATTGAATTTAGCGGACCCCTGCCCTAAGGTGTGCGGCGGACGAAACCGAACCCCCCACGTTCAAAAAGAGGACGTCATGGCCTTTACCCTCCCCGAACTGCCTTACGCACGCGAAGCGCTCGAGCCGCACATGTCGCGCGAGACGCTGGAATACCACTACGGCAAGC
>CAYWPB010000566.1:0-2395 GCA_964458725.1 uncultured Nevskia sp.
TCCCGGGACCGCGCAACTGGCCCTTCACCCCAACCCTCTCCCCGCTCCCGCGGGGAGAGGGGGAATCGTTCAGAGCGACAGCAGGAAGCCTTCCGCCGGATCGACCGTCCCGGCGAGCACCTGCTGGTACGCAGCCAGCACCGGCTCCGCGCCGTGCCGCTCGACCGGCCGCAGCCAGGGACTGACGGTGTCGAGGAAGCGGTTCCACTTTTCGGCGAAGCGCCGCTCGAATTCGGGCCGGCCCCAGTCCTGCAGACGCTTGCGCATCCGGTCCGGCGTGAAGAAGAAGCGCGGCGCCGGGCCCGGCAGGGCGGCCGGCGCGGCGGCGCGCTGGTCCCAGTGGGTGGCACCGACCAGGCAGCTATGCCGCAGCTGGCCGGCGAAACGGCCATGCACCGCCGCGAGGTTCGCGGCATTGCCGGCCATGTCGACAAACACCACGCCGCCTTCGTCGGGAATCGCCTCCAGCTGGTCGTAGGTCGCAACCCGGTCGTAGTAGCCGCTGGCGCGCACGAAGCCGGCGTTGCGCGGCGAAGTCAGGCCCACCACCTCGCAGCCGGCGGGGTGGTCGGCATGCAGCAGCTGGGCCAGGCTCAGCGCGGTCTTGCTCGAGGCGCTGGACAGGATCACGCGCCGCGCGCCGAACAGCGCTTCCTCGTCGAGGAAGTCCGCCACCATGAAACCCAGCATGAACAGCGGCCGCAGCAGCGCCTGCTGCGCCTCCGCGGTATCGTCGCGCGGCGCGTCCGGCGGCAGGCGCTGGTAGCGGTTGTAGGTGGGCGGCAGCTCGGCGCGGTGCGGCGCCGCATCGACCAGGCTGTCGGCATCGAGGCGGCCGACCGTGAACAGGGCATGGCTGGACATCGGCATGTAGCCGAACAGCCGCTCGCCCACGCCGACTTGCGGGTAGGCCGAGGAGAGCACGCGGGCATAACCCCATACCGGAATCCGGCCCCAGCCGGACGCGGCCGGGAAGAAGCGCCAGTAGCCGATCTGGTCGCCGAACAGGGCGTAGCTGACGTTATTGGCGGTCAGCGCGAAGCGCTCGATCCGACACAGGATCTGCGAATCCCCGACCGCCGGCAGTGGCGCCTGCTCCAGCCGCGCCTGGCGCAGGTCGTCGCGCCGGACCACGAAATCCGTGCCTTGCTGTCCCGTTGCGATTCCGGACATCGGTTGGTCCTCCGTCTTGGCTGCGCGTCCAAAGCTAGCTGCGCCACTGCCGGAAGACAAATGAAACCTCTGCATCCGCTTGGATAAGCGTCCTGCATGCCGCTCAATGCCGGTTCAACCAGTTTGCCCAACGCCTTGAAGGAGTAGGCGCAGCTTGCCGATTTCCTCGCGCGAAAATCCCTGGACATGGCCGCCCTTCGAGTCCCACAGGATGGCGCCTGCGCCAGAGTCGGGGTGGGAGTAGAACTCGATGCGCTCGAAGCTGCCATCCACGTGCGCCAGCGCCAGCCAGAAGGTGCTTCCCGGAGGCGGTGTGTAGAGTAAAGGTCCCCAGCCCCATCGATGCGCATCGAGCCACTCCGACAACGCGATAAGCTGCTCGTCGCTCAACGATATGGCGATCGGGACGCTAACAACGCTGCTGTCTGAAGCGGCGACTGCGGCGCTTTGCAGGTCCGCCGGCGGCCAAGCCAGTTTGGGCCAGTCCCAACGTCTACTCGCAAGAGTGATGTGCGCTTCGGGCCAGAAGTCTGGCTTGATGGGCGCTACTAACGGTAGCAGGTATCGATGTTGTCCTGTGCTCCAGCCGTCAAGAGTTCCCGAGGCCGAGGCGGAGGCGAGCGTTGGTACGCGGCCTATCCCCCAGGGTGAAACTTCCGCGCAACCCGTACAGAACGTAAATAGAGCGGCGGCGATCACGACATGAGATCTAGTCATGCGGTCCCTTCTCTTGTGAGCTTGCGGACGGTTGAAGCTAGTCCTTCTTCAGCCTGTCCAACAGCGGCGTGATCAGGTCCATCGGCAGCGGGAAGATGATGGTCGAGTTCTTTTCGTCGGCGATGTCGATCAGGGTCTGCAAATAACGCAGCTGCAGCGCCTGCGGCTGCTTGGCCAGCTCCATCGCTGCTTCCTTGAGCTTCTCCGCTGCCTGCAACTCGCCCTCGGCGTGGATCACCTTGGCGCGGCGGGTGCGCTCGGCCTCGGCCTGGCGGGCGATGGCGCGGACCATGGTCTCGTCGATGTCGACGTGCTTGATCTCGACATTGCTGACCTTGATGCCCCAGGCATCGGTGGATTTGTCGAGGATGTCCTGCAGGGCGCGGTTGAGCGTGTCGCGCTCGGTCAGCATCTGGTCCAGTACGTGCTGGCCCAGCACCGAGCGCAGCGTGGTCTGCGCCAGCTGGCTGGTGGCCTCGTAGTAGTGCGCCACCTGCAGCACCGC
>CAYWPB010000567.1:0-2387 GCA_964458725.1 uncultured Nevskia sp.
CGGCAACTGGTGCGCCATGCTGACGAAATCGAACTGCCCGCCCACGCCGGACACCACCTGGCCGTCGCCGACCTGGTCGGACGCCGCCGCGCCGAGCAGCGTCACCTTCATGGTGATATTGATGAAGCGCGGATGGCGCCGCTGGGCGCACTCCGGGCCGTAGCGGCGGTAGATACTGTTGACGACGTTGACGCTGGTCATGTCGATCAGGGCGCGGCGCTCTTCCGGCAGCTCGCGCAAGCGCCGGTAGAAGTCGCCGGGGCCGAGGAAGAAAGCGCCCTGCAGCACGATGTTCGAAGCGCCCTTGGAGCCGTCCTCTTCCTCCGGGCAGACGCCGCGGCGCACGATGCCGTCCTCGAACAGGCAGTACAGCGGGTTGGAGATCAGCTCGCTGGCCACGTGCAGCCCCTGCTCGAAGAGGCCGCGCCCACCGATGCCCTCCGCGTGTGCGTCGGCGCCGAGCGCGTCGAGCACCGCCGCATAACCGGCGTTGTCGCGCTGGCGCAGGCGCAGGGCATGGCAGGCGGCGTCGCCCAGCGCGCCGATGCCCACCTGCAAGGTGCCGCCGTCGCGCACCAGGCTGCTGCCGCGGTAGCCGATGGCCCAGTCGGTCAGGCCCACCGGCTCGTGCGGCACCGCGAACGGCGCATGATCCAGCGCCGGGTTGTCGACCAGGCAATCGAAGAAGTCCTCGCCCACCTCGGCGTGGTTGCCCATCCATGGCAGCTCGCGGTTGACCTGCGCGCAGGCCAGCCAGGGCCGGTCCAGGCCGCGCATCAGCTCCATGATCGGCAGGGTCGTATCCGGATTGCTGGACAGACTCAGGCGGCGCCGGCCGCCGTCTTCGCGCAGCGCCACCGCCTGCAGCAGCAGGTTCACGCCGCGGCCAACCATGTCGCGCGCGGCATGGCTGTAGTTGCTGCTGATGTAGTCCTGCTGCGCCGACGGATTGCGCAGCAAGCCGCCGGACTGCATGTAGAACTCGATCACGCGCACATTCGGCGGCAGGCGCCGGGCGGCGCGGTCGTCGACAAACTCCAGGCGCGGATAGCCGGGCCACACCCGCTCGCGTACCGGCTTGAGGTAGCGCTCCTCCAGTTCGGACTTGCCTTGCGGCGGGTTGAGCGACAGCGCGCTGAGAATGTCGAGCCGGATCGAAGGGTCGGCCTTGGCGCGCCGGTACAGCGTGTTGAGCAGCGCATTGGGCTTGCCGATGCCCAGCGGCGTGCCCAGCACGATGCGCTTGCCCAGCTTGGCGAGGATCTCGTCGACACAGGCTTCGCAGTCGCTGTATGTGCGCATTCAGGACTCCCCGGAGTGGGGTTGATTGTAGCCGTCCAGCAGTTGCAGGAAGGCCCCCAATGAAGGGCTGAGCCGTGCCTTCTTCAGCTGCATGCGGTAGAGCGGACGCTCGATGTTGAGGCCGCGCACCTTGAGCACGACCAGGGTGCCGGCCTCGACCTCGTTGCGGATCGCCACCGAGGACAGGAAAGCGAGGCCGGCGCCGGTGGCCACGGTCTGCTTGATCGCCTCCGAGCTGGCCAGCACCATCACCGGGCGGATCCGCAGGTTCTTCTCCGCCAGCGCGGCTTCGGTGACGGCGCGCGTGCCGGAGCCATCCTCGTGCATCAGCAGCTCCTCGCCGGCCAGGGCCGCCAGCGACAGCGGCGCGCGGGCGCGGGCGGGGTGGTCCGGCGCGGCGACCAGCACCAGCTGATCGCGCGCGAAAATGCGGTAGTCGAGCTCCTCGCTGCTCGGCAGCCCTTCGGCGAAACCGATGTCGATCTCGCCGGCGACGAGCCTGGTTTCGATCGCCTTGGTGTTGTCCACCTGCAACGACAGCTCGATCGCTGCATAGCGACGGTGAAAGCGGGCCAGCACCGGCGGCAGCATGTAAGTGCCGATGGTGCGGCTGGCGCCGAGGGCGATGCGGCCGCGGCCGAGCTGCTTCAGCTCGGCCAGGGCCCGCTCGGCCTCGCTCTCCACCGCGAACAGGCGCCGCGAGTAGTCGAGCAGGAGTTTGCCGGCCTCGGTCAGTCGCACGCCGCGCGGCAGGCGCTCGAACAGCGGCAGCTCCAGCGCCGCCTCCAGCTCGCTCAGCTGCTTGGAAACGGCGGACTGGCTGATATGCAGGCGCACCGCCCCGCCGCTGACGCTGCCGGCCAGGGCCACGGCGTGGAAGATGGCGAGATGGTTGAGGTTCACTGATATGAGTAAAAGAGATGGATGATGTGTAGATATTATATTTTTCTTAAGCTTTAGGGCACCCTAGAATGGCGCTCCTGCCCGCCCGTGCAAGCACCCTGCGATGAGTACTGCCCCCTTGACCCTGACCCACCTGCAAAGGCTCGAAGCCGAGTCGATCCACATCATGCGCGAGGTGGTGG
>CAYWPB010000568.1:0-1924 GCA_964458725.1 uncultured Nevskia sp.
CCCAGGACCGTCAGATCCACGTGGCCGCCGCGGATCATGGCGAAGGAGTCGGCGCTGCTGAAGAAGGCGCTGCCGGGGACGGTGGTGATGGTCTGCTTGCCGGCGTTGATCAGGTCGGCGTCGACTTCCGCATCGGTCGGGAACGGGCCGATGCCGAGCAGGCCGTTCTCGGATTGCAGCCAGACGTCCATGCTGTCGGGGATGTAGTTGGCGACCAGGGTCGGCAGGCCGATGCCGAGGTTGACGTAGTAGCCGTCCTGCAGTTCCTTGGCGGCGCGCTGCGCCATTTCTTCTCTAGTCCAGGCCATCGTTTGCTCCCCAAGCCCGAGCTGTTATTCCCGCGCAGGCGGGAATCCAGTTTTTGCAGGCTTGATCGAAATTCATCGTTCGGTTCAAAACTGGGTCCCCGCCTTCGCGGGGACGACGTTATTTCCTGAGGGTGCGCTGCTCGATGCGCCGCTCGGGGTTGGGGTTGTGGACCAGGCGCTTGACGTAGATGCCGGGGGTATGGATCTGGTCGGGGTCGAGGGTGCCGGTCTCCACCACTTCCTCCACTTCGGCCACGCACAGCGGCGCGGCGGCGGCGATCATCGGGTTGAAGTTGCGCGCGGTCTTTCTGTAGATGAGGTTGCCGGCCTTGTCGGCTTTCCAGGCCTTGACCAGGGAGACGTCGGCCTTGAGGGCTTTTTCCATGACGTACCACTCACCGTCGAACTGGCGCGTTTCCTTGCCTTCCGCCACCACCGTGCCGTAGCCGGTCTTGGTGAAGAAGGCCGGGATGCCGGCGCCGCCGGCGCGCAGCTTCTCGGCCAGGGTGCCTTGCGGGGTGAATTCCAGTTCCAGCTCGCCGGCCAGGAACTGGCGCTCGAACTCGCGGTTCTCGCCGACGTAGGAGGAGATCATCTTCTTGATCTGGCGCGTGGTCAGCAGCTGGCCCAGGCCAAAGCCGTCGACGCCGGCGTTGTTGCTGATCACGGTGAAGCCTTTCCTGCCGGTGTCGCGCAGGGCTTCGATCAGTGCCTCCGGAATGCCGCACAGGCCGAAGCCGCCGACCGCCAGGGTGATGTCGTCCTGGATGATGCCTTCGAGCGCGGCCTTGGCGCTCGGATATAGCTTGTTCACACTCCTCTCCCGCTCGTACGTTTCAACTCTTTTTCACGCGTCCTAGTTTACTGGCTGGCTCGCGGCCCAGCTTGGCCGACATCCAGCGGCCGGTCTCGACCAGCGCGTCCAGGTCCACGCCGGTGTCCAGGCCCAGCCCCTGCAGCATGTAGACCAGATCCTCGGTGGCGACGTTGCCGGTGGCGCCGCGCGCATAGGGGCAGCCGCCGAGCCCGGCGACGCTGGCGTCGACCGAGCGCACGCCTTCCTCGAGACAGGCGTAGATGTTGGCCAGGGCCTGGCCGCGGGTGTCGTGGAAATGCACGGCGATGTGCGTCATCGGCACCTCGGCTGCCACTGCCTTGAGCATGGCGCGGGCCTTGGCCGGCGTGCCGATGCCGATGGTATCGCCGAGCGAAATCTCGCCGCAGCCCATCTCCGCCAGCGCCTTCGACACGCGCACCACGTCGGCCACCGCGACCTCGCCCTGGTAGGGGCAGCCGAGCACGCAGGAGACGTAGCCGCGCAGCTGCAGGCCCTGCGCCCGCGCCGCT
The DNA here is from genome assembly GCA_964458725.1 of uncultured Nevskia sp. Lineage (GTDB taxonomy): Bacteria > Pseudomonadota > Gammaproteobacteria > Nevskiales > Nevskiaceae > Nevskia. The sequence continues at coordinate 1,656 of CAYWPB010000568.1, forward strand.
TCGGCCACCGGCTTGAGACGCAGCAGCGAGGCGGCGATGTCGCAGTTGATGTTCTTCTTGTTGAAGGCGTCGGAAGCGGCGGTGAACAGCGCGATGTGGTCGGCGCCCGCGCGCGTGGCCCGCTCCAGACCCTGCAGGTTCGGCACCAGCACCGGATAGGACCCACCCGGCTTGCGCCGCAGGCCGGCCAGCACCCCGGTTGCCTCCGCCACATTCGGCCCCCACGTCGGGCTTACGAAACTGGTTCACTTCGACCACCGCCTCCCGGG
>CAYWPB010000568.1:1934-2386 GCA_964458725.1 uncultured Nevskia sp.
CGGCACCCACTTCGGGCTGACGAAGCTGGTCGCCTCGATCACCGGCAGCCCGGCCTGGCCGAGCCGCTCGATCAGCTCGATCTTGACCGGCGCGGGGACGCGGGCGGCTTCGTTCTGAAGGCCGTCGCGCGCCCCCACCTCGACTATACGGACTGCGTCCATATAGTCGAGGCGTATGTCCGTCCTGGACAAGACGGCGCCATCCCTGGCGCCGACTGTTGAAACAAGCAATTACTCATCGCTGTTCAGATAATGATTCTTGATCCGGACGTAATGCTCCGCCGAATACTTGAGCTGCGCAATCTCGCGCTCGGTAAGCGGGCGTACCGGCTGCGCCGGGCTGCCACGGTAGAGGAAGCCGGAGGCCAGGCGCTTGCCCGGCGAGACCAGGCTGCCGGCGGCGATGAACACCTCGTCCTCGATCACCGCCTCGTCCAGCACCCGCGCGCCCA
>CAYWPB010000569.1:0-2367 GCA_964458725.1 uncultured Nevskia sp.
TTCCTCGGGCTATTTCCCGCACGCGATGCGCGCGAACGCGAAGCCGTATTGCATCCTGCTGCCGCCGCCGAACGTCACCGGCACGCTGCACATGGGTCATGCCTTCCAGCACACCATCATGGACGCGCTGACCCGCTACCACCGCATGCGCGGCGAACGCACCTTGTGGCAGCCCGGCACCGACCACGCCGGCATCGCCACGCAGATGGTGGTGGAGCGCAACCTCAAGGCTGCCGGCAGCTCGCGCCTGGACCTGGGCCGCGACGGATTCGTCGAGAAAGTGTGGGAGTGGAAGAAATACTCCGGCGGCACTATCACCAGCCAGATGCGCCGTCTCGGCAGCTCGGTGGACTGGAGCCGCGAACGTTTCACCATGGACGAGGGCTATTCCGAGGCCGTGCTGGAGCATTTCGTCCGCCTGCATGACGAGGGGCTGATCTACCGCGGCAAGCGCCTGGTCAACTGGGATCCGGTATTGCAGACCGCAATCTCCGACCTGGAAGTGGTGCAGGAGGAGAAGGACGGCAAACTCTGGCACTTCCGCTACCCGCTGGCCGGCGGCGCCAGGACCCAGGACGGCAAGGATTACATCGTCGTCGCCACCACCCGCCCCGAGACCATGCTGGGCGACACCGCGGTGGCGGTGCACCCCGAGGACGAGCGCTACAAGCACCTGGTCGGCGGCAAGGTGATCCTGCCGCTGGCCAACCGCGAGATCCCCATCGTCGCCGACGACTATGTCGACCGCGAGTTCGGCACCGGCTGCGTCAAGATCACCCCGGCGCACGACTTCAACGACTACGCCCTCGGCCAGCGCCACCAGCTGCCGCTGATCAACATTTTCACCCCCACCGCCGTCATCAACGACGAGGCGCCGGCGGCCTACCGCGGCCTGGAGCGCTTCGCCGCCCGCAAGCAGGTGGTGTCCGACCTCGAGGCCCTGGGCCTGGTCGACAAGATCGAGGACCACAAGCTCAAGGTGCCGGTCGGCGACCGCAGTGGCGTGGTGGTGGAGCCCTACCTCACGGACCAGTGGTTCGTCGACCTGACCCGCAAGACCCTGCCCGACGGCCGCCCCGGCGGCTGGACCGCGATCACCGAGCCGGCGATCCAGGCGGTGGAGAGCGGCCGCATCAAGTTCGTGCCGGAGAGCTGGAGCAACACCTACTTCCACTGGCTGCGCAACATCCAGGACTGGTGCATCAGCCGCCAGCTGTGGTGGGGCCACCGCATCCCGGCCTGGTACGACGAGGCCGGCAAGGTCTACGTGGCGCGCAGCGAGGCCGAAGCGCGGAGCAAGTACCAGCTGGCGGCGGACCTGCCGCTGCGCCAGGACGAGGACGTCCTCGACACCTGGTTCTCCTCCGACATCTGGCCACTCGCCACCCTGGGTTGGCCGCACGCAACACCGGAGCTGAAGCAGTTCTACCCCAGCAGCGTGCTGGTCACCGGCTTCGACATCATCTTCTTCTGGGTCGCCCGCATGGTGATGATGGGCCAGAAGCTGTACGGCGACGTGCCGTTCCGCGAGGTCTACGTCCACGGCCTGATCCGCGACAGCGAAGGCCAGAAGATGAGCAAGTCCAAGGGCAACGTGCTCGACCCGCTCGACCTGGTCGACGGCATCAGCCTGGACGAGCTGCTGAAGAAGCGCACCACCGGCCTGATGAAGCCGGAAGCCGCGCCGAAGATCGAGAAGGCCACCCGCAAGGACTACCCCAACGGCATCGAAGCAGTGGGCGTGGACGCGCTGCGCTACACCTTCGCCGCCCTGGCCAGCCCCGGCCGCGACATCCGCTTCGACTCCAGCCGCGCCGGCGGCTACCGCAACTTCTGCAACAAGATCTGGAACGCCACCAGCTACGTGCTGATGAACTGCGAGACGCCGGACCCGAACCCGGACGGGCAGGCCTGGCTGAGCGAGGCGGACCGCTGGATCATCTCGAAGCTGCAGAAGGTCGAGGCCGAGGTGGCCGAGCATTTCCGCACTTACCGCTTCGACCTGCTGGCGCAGACCCTGTACCAGTTCGTCTGGAACGAGTACTGCGACTGGTATCTGGAGCTGACCAAGCCGGCCCTGCGCGGCGACAACGAGTCGGCCAAGCGCGGCACCCGCCGCACCCTGCTGCGCGTGCTGGAGGCGATCCTGCGTCTGCTGCACCCGCTGATGCCCTTCGTCACCGAGGACTTGTGGCAGAAGGTCGCTCCGCTCGCCGGCAAGGCCGGGGCCACGATCATGCTGCAGCCCTACCCCGCCGCGCAGCCGGAAAAGATCGACGAGTCCGCCGAGGCCGATGTGGAATGGCTCAAGGCCTTCATCCTCGGCGTGCGCCAGATCCGCAGCGGCATGGACATCTCGCCCAAGGT
>CAYWPB010000570.1:0-1848 GCA_964458725.1 uncultured Nevskia sp.
ATGGCCCTGGGCCTGGGCGACGGCGGAGAACAGAACGCACCGCTGGGCCGCGCCGTGATCGGCGGCCTGATCTTCGCCACCGTCGCCACCCTGTTCTTCGTACCGACCGTGTTCACCCTGATCCACGGCCGCCGCAGCCGGCACGCGCACTGAGAGAGAAAGAGAGACCGAACATGTCCGAGCATTCGCCCTATCTCCCCAGCAACACCCCTCCGGGCAAAGTGCGCCGCTACGCGCTGATCGCCCTCGCCGTCGCCCTGCTGCTTGCCGTCTGGGGCGTATTCAGCCGCGTCACGGCGCGCAGCGCCCTGGCCAAGGAAACCGCCGAGGCCGCCATCCCCACGGTGATCACGGTCAAGCCCGGCCACAGCGCCAGCGGCGAAGACCTGGTGCTGCCCGGCAGCGTGCAGTCCTACTACGAGGCGCCGATTTACGCCCGTACCAGCGGCTATCTGAAGAACTGGTCCACCGACATCGGCACCCCGGTGAAGAAAGGCCAGGTGCTGGCCGAGATCGATACGCCCGAAGTGGACCAGCAGTTGAGCCAGGCCCAGGCCGATCTCGCCACCGCCCAGGCCAACTACGCGCTGGCCGAATCCACCAACAAACGCTGGCAGGGCCTGCTGGCCACCGACTCGGTGTCGAAGCAGGACGCCGACGAGAAAGCTGGCGATGCCGCTGCGAAGAAGGCGCTGCTGCAATCGGCCGCCGCCAACCTCGCCCGCCTGCACGACCTGGAGTCGTTCAAGCGCGTGGTGGCGCCGTTCGACGGCACGGTGACGGCACGCAACACCGACATCGGCGCCCTGATCAACGCCGGCCAGAGCAGCGGCACCGAGCTGTTCCGGGTCGCCGATACCCGCAAGCTGCGCGTCTACGTCCAGGTGCCGCAGCCCTACGCCGCCGCGACCCAGCCGGGGCTGGAGGCGAAGCTGGTGTTCACCGACCGCCAGGGCAAGCTCTACCCGGCGCAGATCGTGCGCACCGCCAGCGCGCTCAATCCCAGCACCCGTACCCTGCAGGTCGAGCTGCAGGTCGACAACGCCAAGGGCGAGCTGTTCCCCGGCGCCTACGCCGAGGTGCACTTCAAACTGCCTGTGAACGCCGAGAGCCTGCGCATCCCGGCCAACACCGTGCTGTTCCGCTCCGCCGGCCTGCAGGTCGCCACGGTCGGCGCCGACAACAAGATCGTGCTGAAGAACATCACCCAGGGCCGCGACTTCGGCAGCAGCCTGGAGATCCTCGACGGCCTCACTGCCGCCGACAACGTCGTGCTGAATCCTCCGGACTCGATCACCGATGGCGTGCAGGTGCGCATCGCGCCGCCACCGGAACCGAAGAACCCGCCGCAGGACAAGGGCAAGGCCTCGTGAAAACCACCGCCAAGGCGGCGGCGCTCGCGCTCGGCGGCGCCCTGGCCGCCTGCAACTTCGCCCCGACTTACCAGACGCCGGAAACGGCGCCGCCGCCGCAGGCCTATCGCGAGGCTGGCGATTGGAAGCAGGCGCAGCCCGCCGACGCGCAGCCGCGCGGCCCCTGGTGGGGCCTCTACGCCGATCCGCAGCTCGACGCCTTGCAGGCCAAGGTGACGAACGCCAACCAGGACCTCAAGGCGGCGTTCGCCCGCCTGCAGCAGGCCCGCGCGGAAGTCCGCGTGCAGCGTGCCGACCTGTTCCCCACCGTCACCGCCGGTCCAACGGTGACGCGATCGCGCGCCTCGCTCAACGGGCCGAAGTACGTGCCCGGCACGCCGCCGATCGGCAACGACTTCAACCTCCCCGCCGACCTCAGCTACCAGGTCGACGTTTTGGCCCGCTCGGTCCATCTGCGCTACCGCGAGGCCCTGGG
>CAYWPB010000570.1:1858-2363 GCA_964458725.1 uncultured Nevskia sp.
CAGTTCAACCCTCCCGCCGACCTAAGCTACAGAGTCGACGGGGGGGGCCCAGGGGGCAACGCTGTCAGGTCGGCGCGCGCCCGTGCCGGGGCCAGCGCCGCCGACCTCGCCTCGCTCGACCTCGCCACCCATGCCGAGCTGGCCACCGACTACTACTCGCTGCGCAGCGCCGACGCGCGCCAGCTGCTGCTCGATCAGACCGTGGCCGACTACACCCGCGCCCTGCAGCTGGAACAGAACCTGTACAACGGCGGCGCGGCGCCGCTGAGCGACCTGGTGCAGGCCCAGGCGCAGCTCGAAACCGCCAAAACCCAGGCCGCCGACAACCACCTGCAGCGCGCCCAGCTCGAGCATGCCATCGCCGTGCTGACCGGCGAGCAGGCCTCGGGCTTCAGCCTGGCGCCGCAGCCGCTGCCACCGTCGCTGCAACCCCCGGCGATCGACCCAGGCCTGCCCTCGGCCCTGCTCGAGCGCCGCCCCGACGTGGCCGCCGCCGAGCGGCGCG
>CAYWPB010000571.1:0-2360 GCA_964458725.1 uncultured Nevskia sp.
GGTGGTGGCGGCGGTCATCCGCGACTTCGGCCGGATCGACGTGCTGGTCAACAACGCCGGCTACGGCCTGGCCGGGGCGGTGGAGGAACTGAGCGAGGCCGAGGCGCGGGCCCAGTTCGACACCAATGTGTTTGGCGCCCTGGCCCTGACCCGGGCGGTGCTGCCGGGAATGAGGGAGCAGCGCGGCGGCCATATCCTGCAGGTGTCCTCCGCCGCGGGCTTTGTCGCCACGCCCGGACTGGGCCTGTACAACGCCAGCAAGTTCGCCCTGGAAGGTTTCTCCGAGGCGCTGGCGCAGGAGGTGGCGCCGTTCGGCATCCGCGTCACCATCGTCGAGCCGGGGCCGTTCCGCACCGACTGGGCCGGCCCTTCCATGGTCAGGGCGCGCCAGACCATCGCCGCCTATGCCGACACCGCGCACCGGGTCATCGCCACCATCAACGGCTATTCCGGCAAGCAGCCGGGCGATCCGGCGCGGGCCGCCGCCGCCATGATCGGGCTGGTGGAATCGGCCCGGCCGCCGCTGCGCCTGCCCCTGGGGGAGGCGGCGCTGGGCCGCATCCGCGGCAAGCTGCAGGCGATGAGCGAGGAACTGGCGGCCTGGGAAACGGTGAGCCTGGGCACATCGTTTCCGCCAGGGCAGTAGCCCGGGCAATAAGGCCCCTACCTGATACTGTTCTGGTTACAAATCAGGAAAGCTTGGGCGATTAGCCTCCAAACCACCCTTGCGGGTGGTTTGGAGGGGAAAACCGGAAAAACGCAAAAATGCCGCCGCCGGGGATTCCGGGGTGCTTTTTGCGCATTGCATCATTGCGCCGGTTCGACCTCCACCGCGCACTTCACCGAGTTGGCGAGAAAGCAGCTTTCGTGCGCGCGGTGATGCAGCGCGGCGAGCTGCGACGCATCGACCGTGCTCGTCTCGCCGAAGCGCACGCGCGGGCGCAAGCAGACCTTGAGCATCACCGTCCGCTGCTGCGCATCCGCTCCCATCACGCCCACCGCCTGGTCTTCATAGTCGTCGACCACCAGACCGTGCTGCGCGGCGTAGAACAGGAAGAACAGCATGTGGCAGGAGGAGAGCGCGGCGACGAAGGCTTCTTCCGGATCGACGTTGGCGGGCACCGAATATGGCGCCGGCACCACCTTGGGCGAACTCGAGGCCGGCACCACCGCGCCGCCGTCGAAGCGCCACTGGTGCGCGCGCGAGTAGCGCTGGTCGGTGTAGAGCTCGTGGTTGCCGCGCTGCCAGACGACGGTGGCATGGTAGTCGTGTGTTGTTGCGCTCATGACATGCCCTCTCCGCAATTCTCCGGCGCTTGCGGTGATAATGCCGCAACGACGATACGGGGGAAACCGGATGAGCACTCAGTCCACCATGCCTGAAATCCAGGCGCCTTCGGCGCGCCTGCTGGCGCTGGAAGCGCGGGTGTTTGCCGAAATCCCCCTGTTCCTGCTGCGCAATCTGCGCAGCGCCGGATTGCCGCGCGGCGACGGCCACGCGGTGCTGGTGGTGCCGGGCTTCGGCGCCAACGATCTGGCGACCTTGCCGCTGCGGCGCGCGCTGCGCCGCCTCGGCTATGCCGCGCACGGCTGGGGCCTGGGCACCAACCTGGGCATGCGTCCGACGGTGAAGAACGCGCTGAACCAGCGTCTGCAGAAACTCGCCGCCGAAACGCAGCGGCCGGTGAGCCTGATCGGCTGGAGTCTCGGCGGCGTGTTCGTGCGCGAGATGGCGCGTCATCAGCCGCAGCTGGTGCGTCGCATCTTCACGCTCGGCAGCCCGATCAACGGCCGTCCGGATGCGAACAACATGCTGCCGCTGTTCCGTATCGCCAATCGCGGCAAGCCGGTGAATCTCGATTGGGAAGGCTTCAACAAGCGGCGCACGCCGCCGCCGGTGCCGTGCACCGCGATCTATTCCAAGAGCGACGGCATCGTCGCCTGGCAGTGCTGTCTGGAGGAGTCGGCGGACCACACCGAGTGCGCGGAAGTGCGCGGAAGTCACTTCGGAATGGTGGTCAACCAGCAGGTGCTGAAGGTCATCGCTGAGCGTCTGGCGCGCCCCTGAAGGCTCAAAAAGCGCTTCGATGCGCGGCGCGCGATTTTCAAGAAACCCTTATTCCACTTGATGTTTTACACAGTGGCCGGTTTGGCGCGGGCAAAATTTCGCGCGGTCCAAAAAAATTCACGGTCTGTGCCTTGACAGTTTTTTCCCTACTAGATCTTGTGTTTTTTCTCAAGCTTTGCCACTATGGGTCGTGGCCGCGTGACTGCCTGCGATGGGCGTAGGTAGCACCAGCCATAATTTGAAGTTGGGAGGTTCCCATGCCCGCTGCGAAGAAGGCTGCAAAAAAGAAGGC
>CAYWPB010000572.1:0-2357 GCA_964458725.1 uncultured Nevskia sp.
CCGCGCGCCTTGCGCGCCACAGACCAGCGCTCGCGCAGGGCGAGCAGGTGATTGTCCAGCGCGCCGGCCTCGTACATCACGATCTGTCCGACACTGTCGATGGCGCGTTCGAGCAGGTTGTCCATTTGCGCCCTCCTGATCTTGCGTAACGTGGTGGAAAGCTTCACGGCTTTACCCCCGAGGCGATGCCCTCAACACAAACAGCGATACAACAAGGGCTGCGGCACCTCGCGGCGCCGCAGCCCCTGATTTGGCTTCCAGCCGCAAGGGCCGGAACGTGCAGCCTTAGGCGGCCTTGACGGCCTTCTTGGCGGCGCCGGTCGCCTTCTTGGCGGCGGCCTTGACCTTCTTCTCGACCTTGACCACTTCACCCTTGATCTCGGCCTGGATGCTGTCGAAGCCGGCCTTCAGGGCCTTGTACAGCTCGTCGCTGGTGTTGGACACGAGGGTGACGGTGTCGTGGTAGACGGTAACGAACTGGTCCTTGGCCGGCAGGTAGCTGATCGGGGCGGCGGCAACGGCCTTCAGGCCGTCGGTGCGGGCCTTCTCGAAACCGGCCTTGGCCTCGGTGTAGATTTCCTTGGCGGCATCGGACTGGGTCTTCACCAGAGCCTGGAACTTGTCGGCGGCGATTTCGCCGGTCTGCTTCAGGGTGTCCAGCGAGATCTGAGCGACCTTCTGGCCCTGGGTGGTCAGCGTCTCGACGCGACCCTTCACATCGTCAACAACAGTCTGGAGACTCATGGGTTCAACTCCACAATGGCGGTAAATTTGGCGGCGGCTCAATTTGCTGCATCGCAACAAATTGTGCAATGCATCATAGCTGCGGGGCTGTTCATGTCAAGGGAAGGGCCGGCCCGGCCGACGAACGGCACCAAACCAGTGCGCACTGTCATTGTCCGTTTTTCACAAGAAATGCCGCTCCGACTGTCCTGAAACCTCCGTCCTACGTGGTTCTGGGTTCCGGGACCGTACCCATAGTTACGCCTGCTCCGGCCGTCTCGGCGGAGCCGCCGGTGAACGCGCGTGGACAGCCTTGCGCTGCACCGCGACAATTCCACAACGCTTCAGGGGCCGGGACTTGATCTCCAATACCTATTACCAGCGCCTGCACGACTGGGTCTGGACCACCGAACCCGCCACCCGTCCCGGCCGCATGGCCCTGCATGCCGCGCGCTACGCCATGGCTCTGGCCCGCGACATGGCGGAAGGGGAAATCACCTTGCGGGCGATGAGCCTGGTCTACACCACGCTCCTGTCGCTGGCGCCGCTGCTGGCCCTGGCCTTCTCGGTGCTCAAGGCGCTGGGGGTGCACGACAGCCTGGAGCCGATCCTGGAGCAGCTGCTGCGGCCGCTGGGCGAGCAGGGCCCGGAGATCGCCCGCAACATCATCGGCTTCGTCGACAACATGAAGGTCGGCGTGCTCGGCTTCCTCGGCGTGATCCTGCTGCTGTACACCGCCGTGTCGATGATCACCAAGGTGGAGAGCAGCTTCAACTTCATCTGGAAGATCGCCCAGACCCGCGGCTTCTCCAAGCGCTTCAGCGAATACCTGGTTGTGCTGATGGTCGGGCCGATGGTGGTGGTCGCCGCGCTCGGCCTCACCGCCTCGCTGCGCAGCAACCGCCTGGTGCTGGACCTGCTGACCATCGAACCTTTCGGCAGCGCCATCCTGCTGCTGACCAAGGCTCTGCCGTACCTGCTGATCATCGGCGTACTGGGCTTCTTCTACGCCTACATCCCCAACACCCGGGTGCGGCTGAAGGCGGCGGCGGTCGGCGGCCTGTTCGCCGGCGTGGTCTGGCAGAGCGCCAGCGTCGCCTTCGCCACCTTCGTCGCCAACGCCAACTACAAGGCGATCTACTCCGGCTTCGCCATCGTCATCGTGCTGCTGCTGTGGGTCTACGTCGGCTGGCTGATCATCCTGATGGGCTGCCGCCTGGCTTTCTACGTGCAATACCCGCGCTACCTGCCCGGCACCGCCGAGCCGCCGCCGCCGGCCAGCCGCGCCGCCGAGTTCCTGGCCCTGCGCCTGATGGCCGTGGTCGGCGGCCGCTTCCTCGCCGGCGAGCCGCCGCTGGCCTTCGAGGATCTACGCTGCCGCCTCGCCGTTCCGGCCGAGCATCTCGAGCGCACCGCCGCGGGCCTGCTGAGCCTGGGCGTGCTGGCCGAGAGCCAGCCGGGCCGGCGCCTGCTGCCGGCGCGGGACCTCGACTCCTACACCGTGGCCGAGCTGTGGCTGTGGTCGCGCGGCGGGCTGCCGGAGTCGCCGCTGCCCGACGCTGCCGATCCCCAGGCCCTGGCCCTGCTCTCCGGCTTCGAACAGCCCGTCCCGGGGCACGGGGCGCCCAGCCCCC
>CAYWPB010000573.1:0-2353 GCA_964458725.1 uncultured Nevskia sp.
GGGCGGCGTGCTCGACTGCGAAGTGCTCGCCGTCGAGCCGCAGCGCAGCCTGTCCTACACCTGGAACTTCGACGATCCCGCCAACGGCCTGCAGAGCGTGGTGACCTGGACCCTCACGCCCACGCGCGGCGGCACCCACCTGCGCATGGAGCAGTCCGGCTTCCGTCCCGACCGCCCGCAGAACTACCAGGGGGCGAAGTACGGCTGGCAGAAGTACCTCGACAAGCTGGAACAGGTGCTGGCCCGGCCTGACTGAACCCACCCACTCACTTCGACGAGATCAAGACATGAACATCCTGTTGTGGACCCTGCAAGCCGTGCTCGCCGCGCACACCCTGATGGGCGCGGTGTGGAAGTTCGGCAACTCCGAGCAGACCGTGCCCTCGCTCGCCGCGATCCCGCATGGCGCCTGGCTGGCGCTGAGCGTGGCCGAGCTGCTGTGCGGCGCCGCCCTGCTGTTGCCGGCGCTCAACAAGTCGCTGGCCATGCTCGCCCCCATCGCCGCCGCCTTCATCGCCGCGACCATGCTGCTCTACTGCGGCGTGCACCTGGCTTCGGGCGATCCGCAGCATGCGCACCTGGTCTACTGGCTGGTGGTGGCGGCGGTGTGCGGGTTTATCGCCTATGGGCGCCTGGTGTTGAAGCCACTGGCTTAGTCGCGCGGTCATGACCGTAGTCCCTGCTCCCATGGCGGCACCCCCGCCAGGCGCCGCTGCAGGAACTCGATGAACAGGCGCAGCTTTCTCGGCTGCATGCGCCGATACGGATACAGTGCGTAGACCGTATCGGACATCGGCCGCTCGGCGGGCAGGGCGTCGATCAGCCTGCCGTCGCGCAGCGCCGGCGCGGCGATGAACACCGGGATCAGGCACAAGCCGATGCCCGCTACCGCGGCATCGCGCATCGCCTCGCCGTTGTTGAAGACGTGCGTGGTCTTCAGGGCGATGGAGCGCACCGGTCCGCCGGAGCGCTGCGGCTCGAACTGCCACAGCTGGCCGGAGTGTACATAGGCGTAGCTGATGCAGCGGTGCCGATGCAGGTCCTCGATGGACTGCGGCAGTCCATGCCGCCGCGCATACGCCGGGCTACAGCAGACCATCCGGCGGCTGGCCGCCAGGGGTTTGGCGACCAGCGCGGTATCCTTGAGCTGGGTGACGCGCACCGCCAGGTCGAAGCCGCCGGCCTCGATGTCGACCTTGCGATCCTCGAAGTCGACCATCAGGTTCAGCTCCGGATGCTGGCCGGCGAATTCGAACAGCATCGGCGCCAGGTACATCGTGCCGAAGCTACCCGGCGCCGCCATTTTCAGCTGGCCGGCCAGCTGCGCGCCTTCGTCGCTGGTCGCATCCGCGGCGCTTTCCAGCTCGTGCATGATGTCGCGCGCGCGGTGATAGAACGCCTGGCCGCGGTCGGTGGCCGACACGCCGCGGGTGGAGCGGTGCAGCAGCTGCGCGCCGAGCCCCTGCTCCAGGTCGGTGATGCGCCGGCTGACGGCCGACTTGGCGATGCCCAGTCGCAGCGCCGCGGCGCTGATGCTGCCGGTCTCCACCACCAGCATGAAGGCCTCGATGTCATTCAGCCGCAGCCGCATGGTGAGGCCACTCCCCGTTCTCGTTCCCGGAACAGCGTGTTCTGGATCAGCAGGCTACCAGCCCGCGGCCGCTTGCGCGAAGCTGCCGGCTCACCCATCGACGTCCGGCAGCGGACGGCAAACGGAGATCCCCCATGTCGAGCGAACCTATCCGCGACCCTGTCAAAGACGAGCTGCTCACCCCCAAGAACTCGGCCTTCATCGTCATCGACTACCAGCCGGTCCAGGTGAACTCCATCGCCTCGATGGACCGCCAGCTGCTGGTCAACAACATCGTCGGCGCCGCCAAGGCGGCGGTGGCCTACGGCCTGCCCGTCGTCCACTCCACCGTCAACGTCAAGACCGGCCTCAACAAGCCGCCGATCGCCCAGCTGCGCAAGGTGCTGGAACACTACCCGACTTACGACCGCACCAGCATCAACTCCTGGGAGGACGTCGAGTTCCGCAAAGCTGTCGAGGCCACCGGCCGCAAGAAGCTGATCATGACCGCGCTGTGGACCGAAGCCTGCCTCACGTTCCCCGCGCTGGACGCCCTCAAGGCCGGCTACGAGGTCTACGTCGTTGCCGACGCTGTCGGCGGCACTTCCGTCACCGCCCACGAGATGGCCTTGCGCCGCATCGAACAGGCCGGCGGCCGCATGATCAGCGTGCCGCAGCTGTTCTGCGAGCTACAGCGCGACTGGCAACGCAAGGAAACGGTCCCGGCTTTCATGAACCTGTTCATCGAGACCGGCGGCACGGCCGGCATCCAGTTCTCGTACG
>CAYWPB010000574.1:0-2341 GCA_964458725.1 uncultured Nevskia sp.
CGCGGCGCTCGCCGCGGGGCCGAGCGTCTCGGACTTGGGCGAACCCGCCGGCAGGCTGGTGGTACCGGAAGGGGCATAACCCCCCGGGCCGCTGCCGAGCTGGTTGATCAGCGCCAGCTTGTAGCGCACTGCCTGGTTGCCCTGATCGAGCTGCAGCGCGCGGTTGTAGGCGGCGCCGGCCAGCGCGGAATAGATGTCGCCGAGGTTCTCATGGGCGGTGGCGTAGGCCGGGTGGGTGGCGAGCGCCGCTTCCAGCGCGTCGCGGGCCTTCTCGTAGTCGCCCTTCTGGGCGTAGAGCACCGCCAGGTTGTTGTACGGCTCGGGCAGCTGCGGATAGTCGCGGGTCAGGTCGGCGAAGGTCTTGATCGCGTCGTCGGTGCGGTTCAGCTTGACCAGCACCAGGCCGCGGCTGAAGCGCCCTTCGGCATCTTGCGGCGAGCTGGCCAGGTACCGGTCGAGACGGTCCAGGGCCCCCTTGTAGTCACCCTGCGACATCAGGGTCTGGGCTTCCTGCACCGCCGGAGCGGCGGCCAGCGCAGACAGGGCGGTCCCCGCCGCCAAAAGCATGATCGCCGCGGCGCGGCTTGCGTTCCGTTTCACTCGGACCCCTCTTCGCGTTAACGTTTCCACTCGTCACTTAATATATCAGCAAGTCCCCGGGCGGCGGCACCACGCGCGGCAAATCCATGCGCATCCTGATCGTCAAGACCTCATCCCTGGGTGACATCGTTCACACCCTGCCCGCTGTCACCGACGCCGTGCGCGCCCGGCCCGGCCTGCGCTGCGACTGGCTGGCGGAGCGCGCCTTCGCCGAGATCCCGGCCTGGCACCCGGCCGTGGAGCGGGTCATCCAGTGCGACCTGCGCGGCTGGCGTCGCAACCTGGGGCAGACCGTGTTCGGCGGCGACTGGTCGCGTTTCCGCGGCGAGCTGCGCCAGACCGGCTACGACCTGGTGATCGACGCCCAGGGCCTGGTCAAGAGCGCCTGGCTGGCGCGCCAGGCGCGCGGCCCCCTGGCCGGGCCGGACCGGGTTTCGGCGCGCGAACCGCTGGCCGCTGCGCTGTACCAGCGCGGCTACCCGGTGCCGCGGCACGACGCCGCCCATGCGGTGGAACGCGCCCGCCGTCTGTTCGCCCAGGCGCTGGGGTATGCCTGGAGCGACAGCCCCCCGGATGCGGGCCTGGACCGCGCCCGCTTCCTGCGGCCGGAGTCGCCGCTGCCCTATGCCGTGTTCCTGCACGGCACCACCTGGCCGAGCAAGCGCTGGCCGCTGGCGCAGTGGTGCGAGCTGGGTGCCTGGATCGCTGGGCGCGGCCTGCGCGTGGTGTTGCCCTGGGGCAGCGAGGCCGAGTACTCCGATGCGCAGCGCATCGCCCAGGCCTGCAATGGCCTGGTGCTGCCGCGGCTGGGCCTGACCGCGCTGGCCGGCTGGCTGGCCTGGGCACGGCTGTGCGTGGGGGTGGACACTGGCCTGGCCCACCTCGCCGCGGCGCTCGGCACGCCGCAGGTCTCGCTGTACGGTCCGACCCTGCCGCAGCTGACCGGCGCAGTCGGCGCCAACCAGGTGTGGCTGCGGTCGGGCGAGCACCAGGACATCGACCGTGAGCGGCCGACTACGGTGGCGGTGGAGCGGGTGCAAGAGGCATTAGGACGGGAGCCGTTCGATTTGGGCCGGTAGGACGCACGCTCCCAAAAATCGTCATTCCCGCGAAAGCGGGAATCCAGCGCCATTGCAAAGTGCACCGCTGTCTGAGAATGCGCCGTGGATTCCCGCTTTCGCGGGAATGACGACTCTAGGAAGTCGGAGTGTCCGCCGGCCGCTCCCGCGCGATGCCCAGCACCGCCCGCGTCCGCTCCGAAGCGATGATCTCCGCCAGCCGCCCCTCGTTGGCGCTGAGGCCCTGGCGCGGCGCCGGCGCATGCCACAGGTGCAGCACCGAGGCGGCGAAGCGGCCTTCCTTGCGCAGCACGCCGCTGCGGATCAGGCGCACCGCGAGGTCGGCGTCCTCGTGGCCCCAGCCGACATAACTCTCGTCGAAGCCGTCGATGGCGACGAAGTCCTTGCGCCACACCGCGAGGTTGCAGGTCTTGGCGCCGCGCCATTCGCGCGGCTTGTTCTTGCGCTGCCAGCCGGCCGGCAGGTGGACCATTGGCGCCAGGCGGTTGATGTCGCCGCGCAGGCGCGCGCCAAGCCAGCCGCCCAGCGGCCGCGCCGACCAGTCGGCCACCGCCTGCGGCGAATCGGCCAGGCCGGCGGTGAAGCTCTCCGACAGCAGGGCGCGGTTGCCGGCGACGAACCAGCCGGGCTCCGCCAGCGCGCGGTGCGCGGCGAGGAAGTCC
>CAYWPB010000575.1:0-2338 GCA_964458725.1 uncultured Nevskia sp.
GCCTGACGCGGCGGGTCAAGCAGGTTGCCGGCGGCTGGGAAGACCGGCTGTGGATCGTCACCGACGAGCTGCTCGAGTTCGAGACCCTGCTGCCGGTGATCAAGGCTTTCGATGCGCTGCAATCCGGCGTGTCGCTGCGCCTCACCCATGAGGTGCTGGGCGGCACCTGGGAAGCGCTGCGCGACGGCCGCGCCGATCTGGTCGTCGGTGCCACCAACGAGCCGCCGGCCATTCCCGGACTGCGCTGGTTCGAGCTGGGCGCGCTGGAGTGGGTTTTCGCCGTCGCGCCGCGCCACCCGCTGGCCAAGGCGCCGGAACCGTTGCAGCGCGACACTGTGGCCGCGCACCGCTCCGTCGTCGTCGCCGATTCCTCGCGCCGCAGCGACGTACGCGGCTACGGCCTGCTTGGCGGCCAGGCGGTGCTGGCCGTGCCGAGCATGCGCGCCAAGATCCAGGCCCAGCGCGAGGGGTTGGGCGTCGGCTGGCTGCCGCGGCAGCGGGCCGCGGGTCTGCTCAAACGAGGCGAGCTGGTCGAGAAACGCATGGCCGATCCGCGCGAGCCCAACGTCCTGTATGCCGGCTGGCGCGGCGAGCACGACGGCAAGGCGCTGGGATGGTGGGTGGAGCAGCTGAAGCAGCCGCGGCTGGCGAAGCGGCTGGTGAGTGGGTTTGATGGGTTCGGATGATCCAGTTCCCCCTCCCCCTGCGGGAGGGGGTTAGGTTAGGGGGAGGGGTGCGCAGCCGGGAGAGAGTGCGCAGTATGAAGGCGCGCGACCCCTCCCCTGTCCCCTCCCGCAGGGGGAGGGGAACTTAGGACCATGCGGTGCGCACATTTTCACGGCACCGCCGGCAACACCACCGAGGTCGAAGCCCGCAAGTCCGTCATCGACACCCGCGACAGGTCCAGCTGCATCTGCGTGAAGGCGATCATCTCGCGCCGCATGCGCTGGAAGTCGGTCTTGTCGGCGGTGCTCACGCCCCAGTTGAGCAGGTAGTACGGCCCGGTGATGTAGTTGGCGGTGGGGATGTGGCCCTCGCCGTAGAAGTACTGACCTTCGCCGGGCCACACTGCGTCGTCGGCGGTGCCGTCGCCGCTGGCGTTGAGAGGCGGCAGCACGAACGAGGGATCGGCGTCGGCATTCTTCAGCGCGGCGTAGGAGGCATTGGCCAGGGCCTGGTTCTTCGGCACGAAGATGGCTCCGGCCTCGGGCTTGCCGGTGGGCTGGAGCAGGCCGTTGCTGTCCGGCAGCCATTCCTGCGCGCCCATGTGCTCGACCGTGACGATCGAGGCGATGCGGTCGAGCAGGCCGTCGTTCTTGTGCGTGGCGAGGAAGCTTTCGGCGCCGACGCCGCCGGCGAAGTGGCCGCTGCTGAGCAGGATCATGATGCTGCGCGGCAGCGCGGATTGCGGCAGGCGTGCCAGGTATTGCGCCATGCCGACGATGGCGTTGGGGCCGTTGTCCTCGATGCCGTTGCTGCCGTCGGTGTGGCTGTTGATGACGGTCAGCTCCTCGCTGGCGCCGGGGATGATGCCGATCAGGTTGCGGGTGGTGACCTGCTGCACCGTGGCGGGCAGGGTCAGGTTCACCTGGGTCTTGCCGTCGGCGAGCTGCTTGAGCTGGGCGCCGGCATCCTGGTCGACGAACAGCGAGGGCGCGCCGCGCAGCTTGCGGTCGTAGGGGAAGTAACTGCCATGCGCGGTCTCGTACGGCGCGGGGATGATGCCGATGCCGCCGGCGGCACCCGCCGCAGTGAGCTGGTCGAGGATTGCGGTGGGCTGCGACAGGTAGGGACGGACGTAGCTCTGCAGCGGGTTGGCCTGCAGGCGCGGATCGTAGATGTCCAGCGCCAGCAGGTAGAACCCGTACATCGGCAGCGAGCCGGGTGGCAGATCGAACAGCACGATCTTGCCGCCGGCATTGGCGGCGGTCGGCGTGGTCGACGAGTCGAGATAGACCAGCGGTGCGGTGACGCCGCCTTCCGGCGTGACGCCCGAGTAGGGCACATAGCCGGCGTCGCGCACCGGTCCGGCGGAAGCGCCGCTGGCCACAGCCAGCGACCAGTGGTCCACCGCCCAGCGCGTCAGCGGCACGTCCTCGTAGCGCAGCTGTGTCACGCCGGCGCAGGCCAGGCGGCGACGCAACTCGTCGATGTAGTCCTCGTGTGCCTGGGTGCCGGTGGCGCGCAGGCCGCGCTGGTCCAGGTCCAGGCCCCAGGCCAGGAGTTGCTGGGCGGAGAAGAACTCGTTCGGGTTGACAGTGCTGGCGTCTGCGGTGGTGAGCGCGTCGCTGAGCGCCTTTCTCGGGTCCTCCCGCTCGCTGATATTGCGGATGCGCTG
>CAYWPB010000576.1:0-2332 GCA_964458725.1 uncultured Nevskia sp.
CAACCGGGCGGGCGATCGGTGCCGCGCCGCGCCAGCGCGGCAGGACCGAGGCGTGGATGTTGAAGCAGCCATGCTTCGGAATGTCCAGCACCGCCTGCGGCAGCAGCAGGCCGTAGGCCACCACCACCATCAGCTCGGGCGCCAGCTCGCGCAGCAGCGCCTGGGCCTCGGCGTGGAGCTTGAGCGGCTTGTGCACCGGGATTCCCAGGGCCTCGGCGCGCAGCGCCACCGGCGAGGCCTGCAGCTTGCGGCCGCGCCCGGCGGGGCGGTCGGGCTGGGTGAAGGCGGCGACGATGTGGTGGCCGGCCGCGTGCAGCGCGTCCAGCGCGGGAACGGCGAAGTCGGGGGTGCCGGCGAAGACCAGTTTCATGAAGCGGTTGTAGGGTGGGCCGTGCCCGCCTTGCGCACCTGTCGCGGAAAAGCGGCGGGCATGGCCCGCCCTACGACCGGCTCAAGCACCTGACGCGGCCTTCAGCAGCTTCTTCTTGATCCGCTCGCGCTTCAGGCTGGACAGGTAGTCGATGTACAGCTTGCCGTCGAGGTGGTCGATCTCGTGCTGCACGCACTGTGCCATCAGGCCCTCGGCATCCAGCTCATAGGGCTGGCCCTTGCGGTCCAGCGCGCGCAGCTTCAGCCGGTTGTAGCGCTGCACCTTGTCGCGGATGTCCGGCACCGACAGGCAGCCTTCCTCCATGTCCTGGCGGTCGCTGCCCTCGACGATCTCCGGGTTGATCATCACCAGCGGCTGGTTGTGCTCGTCGGAGCAGTCCATCACCGCCAGGCGCAGCTGCACCCCCACCTGGTTCGCCGCCAAGCCCACTCCCGGCGCGGCGTACATGGTCTCGAACATGTCGTCGATTAGCTTCTGCAGCGCCTGATCGAACTTCTGCACCGGCGGCGTCTTCTTGCGCAGCCGCGGATCGGGGTGGTGGAGGATGGTCAGAAGGGCCATGGCGACGGGGGTTGGAGGGGCGGAACAGGCCGGAAAAAAGGGGGGACTTGCGAATCTACTGCGGGATTTGCCGGCAACCGTGCGTCCCTGCTCAACTTTGTGCCAAAATCGGGCTAGCTGAGAAGCCGCTGTGGACGGGGGCTGCAAAACAAGGGAGTGGTGACATGGGGAAGTATAGCGCCTCGATGGAGCATTTTGGCCTTGCCCTGGCAGGGTCTGTCGCCGCAAGGACCGCGGCCGCCGGCCTGTTGCTGGCCTTGGCAGCGGGTTGCGCCGACGAGCCGGCGGTCGCCCAGACCGACAGCGCCGCGGCGGTGACCGCGCCGCCGCCGGTGCCGGAGAGCAGTCCCAACGACAGCGTCACGCCGGTCGACAATATCGACCAGGCCACCGCTGCGGCCGGCGACCTGTCGCTGCGCCAGGACGCGCCTCTCCACTACACGGTGAAGAAGGGCGACACCCTGTGGGGCATCTCCAACCACTTCCTGCGTGACGCCTGGCAGTGGCCGCAGCTGTGGTACGACAACGGCCAGATCAAGAACCCGCATCTGATCTATCCGGGCGAGGTGCTGACTCTGGTGATGGTCAACGGCCGCCCGCGGGTGGTGCTGTCCGAGGACCGCCTGCATCCGGGCGTGCACGAGATGCCGCTGGACCAGGCCATCCCGGCCATTCCGATCGACGCCATCCGCGAATTCCTGCGCGGGCCGCGCGTGGTCGACAAGGACGAGATCCAGCACGCGCCGTATGTCGTCGAGTTCACCGACGAGCACGTCGTCGCCGGCCAGAACAGCGGCGTCTACGTCAAGAACCTGCCGAAGAACAGCGTCGGCAGCTGGTCGCTGGTCAAGATCGGCGAGCCCTACGTCGATCCGGACACGCGCGAGACCCTGGGTTTCGAGGCCATCCCTACCGGCGAGGCCGACCTGCGCGATTACGACAAGGAAGTCGCGGAGATGATGCTGACCCGCTCGCCGCAGGAAGTGGAGATCGGCAACCGCCTGCTGCCGCTGGAGCCGGAGAGCTTCAAGTCCGACTTCTATCCGCACCCGCCGGCCAAGCCGGTGGATGGCCGTATCCTCAGCGTCTACAACGGCCTGAGCCAGATCACCCAGTACAACATCGTGGCGATCAACCGCGGCAGCAAGGACGGCCTCGATCCGGGCACCGTGCTCGGCATCTATCAGGCGGCCCGTCACGTCTCCGACCCTTACGGCGACAGCAGGGTTGCCCTGCCGGAGCAGAAGGCCGGCGTGCTGATGGTGTTCAAGGTCACGCCGCGCATCAGCTACGGCCTGGTGATGAGCGAGACCCGTCCCGCCCACGTGCTGGACAAGGTGCGCGCGCCCCGCTCGTCCGGCCGCTGAACCGCGCGCGGCC
>CAYWPB010000577.1:0-2325 GCA_964458725.1 uncultured Nevskia sp.
TCGCGGTTGGCGTTGATCACCATCGCCATCGCGTTCCAGCGCATCAGCGACAGCGCCTTCCATTCCAGCGCCTGGTCGCCGGGGGAGCGCTCCTCCAGGTGCGGCGGGATGGTGTTGATGTAGGCGGTGTTGGGCGAGAACGGGATGTAGGCGCCGGACAGGCGCGCCTTCTCCTGCAGGGCCTCGAGCAGGAAGTGGGCGCGCTCGCCGCCGCCGCGCTCCAGCACCGCCTGCAGGGCTTCGAGCCACTCGCGCGTTTCCTGCGGATCGGCGTCGGCGCGGCCGTGTTGCCCCAGCCTGTCGTCGCCGCCTGCGTCTGCTGCACCCATGTCCTGCTCCTCCCGCGCCGGGCTGGCGCGGTTTGCGTGATCCGGAATTGGCGCGACTGTAGACGCGGAATTTACATATGTCTAATATCTTGAAACGTACAACTCGATACTTTTCATATATATGGAATTGCGCCATCTGCGCTATTTCGTGACCGTGGCGGAGGAGCTGAACTTCACCCGCGCGGCAAAGCGCCTGGGCATGGAGCAGCCGCCGCTGAGCCAGCAGATCCGTCAGCTGGAGGAGGAGGTCGGCACCAGCCTGTTTCAGCGCCTGCCGCGCGGCGTGAGCTTGACCGATGCCGGCGGCTACTTCCTGCGCGATGCGCTGGAGATCCTCGAACGGGTGCGCCAAGCCACGGAACAGGCGCAGCGGGTGGCGCGCGGCGACCGTGGCCGCCTGCGTATCGGCATGATCAACTCCGCGCCGTTCCATCCCTTCGTGCCGCGGGTGAT
Organism: uncultured Nevskia sp.; assembly: GCA_964458725.1. Lineage (GTDB taxonomy): Bacteria > Pseudomonadota > Gammaproteobacteria > Nevskiales > Nevskiaceae > Nevskia. The sequence continues at coordinate 783 of CAYWPB010000577.1, forward strand.
CCGCGAGTTCGGCCAACTCTATCCGGAGGTGGCGCTGGGGCTGGAGGAGGACATCACCCCGGCGCTGGCGCAGTCGCTGCGCGACGGCGTGGTCGACCTGGCTTTCATGCGGCCGCTGCTGGGTGACACTACCGGCCTGAGCATCGAGACCCTGTTCGACGAGGAGATGGTAGTGGCGCTGCCGGAGGGGCATGTCCTGACCCGGTTGCGCTCGCTGCCACTGGCCGCCCTGGCCAACGAGAGCTTCGTGCTGTTTCCGCGGCCGGTGGGCTCGGGCCTGTACGACGAGATCCTCGCCGCATGCCGCCGCGCCGGCTTCGGCCCGCAGATCGGCCATGAGGTGAGGCAGGTCACCTCCATCGCCAACCTGGTGGCGGCGGACCTGGGTGTCTCGCTGGTGCCGGCTTCGATGCAGCAGGTGCTGTCCACCGGCGTCGTCTACCGGCCGCTCGAGGGCGATGCGCCGAGGGCGCGGATGAGTCTGGCTTGCCGCAGCGGGGATCCGTCCGCGACGGTGCGTAACATGCTGGCGCTGGCCCACGATCTGCGCCGGAGCATGGGGCTGCACCAGGCGCCGCAGCGGCGCAGCCGGCGCGCCGGCTGACCGGGCTGCAGAAACGCAAAGACCCGCGCTAGGCGGGTCCTTGCGTGCGCGGGCTGGGGGAGGGCCCGCGGCTTCGGGGGACTGGTCAGGCGGCCTTGGCGGCCGGCTGGTTCGCACCGCTGCGACGGCGCGGCGCGCTCGGCTGCTGGATGCGGCCGATCAGGGTCTGGGTATCGAGGCGCGGGCCGGGCAGGGCTGTTTCATTCTGCTTGCGGGCCACGACGCGATCCAGCCAGATCAGGCCGGCCAGGATGGCGGCGCTGACGCCGAAGGACCAGAGCACCACGTTGAGCAGCATCACGATCGGGGTATTCATCGCATCTTCCTTTGCCTGACCCTGTGCGCCCCTTGGCGCACCGGTTTGCGGGCTCTTTTCGATGGCGAATTTATACGCCCGCTGTTGCATTGCAACAATTGATATTTAGTGGCACCACTGCTTAGAAAAACTAAATGATCGGATGCCGGGCAGGAAGGGCACTTGCGCGGATAACTGTACATGTGTACAGTACATCTCGCAGGCCATCGCAAGTGCGAGGGGCCGGGCTTGAAGGAGCGGACCCCATGGCGCGCAAACAGCATAAACCAAAAGGCAAGGGCAACAAGCCTTACAAGGTTTATACGCGCCCGGAGCTGTACGAGGACGACCGGCCTTTCGCCACCTGGCTGCTGCGTGCGGGGATCGTGCTGAGCATGCTCGCCATCGCCGCCGTGTTCCGCCAGCCGCTGCACGAAGCGCTGACCACGGTGTTCAGGGGCTGATCATGAGCGCCGGAATTGCGCCCAACAAAAAACCCGTCACGAGGACGGGTTCTTCAGCAAGGCACCAGCTTTTGATTGGCGTCCCCACGGGGATTCGAACCCCGGTAGTCACCGTGAAAGGGTGGTGTCCTAGGCCTCTAGACGATGGGGACGTTCGTAGAGAAATTTGGTGGAGCCAGA
>CAYWPB010000578.1:0-2315 GCA_964458725.1 uncultured Nevskia sp.
CGGCCGTTGTGCACCTGCATGGTCAGGCCGACCATGTCGGGGGTGACCATGGAACGGCGCGACCAGGTCTTGATCGGCTTCTTGACGCGGCTCGCCTGGGCATCGGCCACCTTCTTCGCCAGGTGGTGATCGACAAACGGGCCTTTCTTGACTGAACGCGGCATGGCTCTACCCCAACCTTACTTCTTGTGACGGCTGCGCACGATGAACTTCTGCGTGCGCTTGTTCTTGCGGGTCTTGAGACCCTTGGTCTTCTGACCCCACGGCGACACCGGGTGCGGGTTGCCCTGACCGGACTTGCCCTCGCCACCGCCGTGCGGATGGTCGACCGGGTTCATCACGACGCCGCGCACGGTCGGGCGGATGCCCTTCCAGCGGCGGGCGCCAGCCTTGCCCCAGTGACGCAGGTTGTGCTCGAAGTTGCTGACTTCGCCGATGACGGCGCGGCACTCCGAGTGCACCTTGCGCATCTCGCCCGAACGCAGGCGGATGGTGGCGTACTCGCCTTCGCGGGCGACCAGCTGCACGGCGGCGCCGGCCGAGCGCGCCAGCTGGGCGCCCTTGCCGTGACGCAGCTCGACGCAATGCACGGTCGAACCGATCGGGATGTTGCGCAGCGGCAGGGCGTTGCCGGCCTTGATCGGAGCGTCGGAACCCGACTGCACCTGATCGCCTTCGGCAAGGCCGCGCGGCGCGATGATGTAGCGGCGCTCGCCGTCCTTGTACAGCAGCAGGGCGATGTGCGCGCTGCGGTTCGGATCGTACTCGAGGCGCTCAACCTTGGCCGGGATCGAATCCTTGTCGCGCTTGAAATCGATCAGGCGGTAGTGCTGCTTGTGACCGCCGCCCTGATGGCGCGTGGTGATGTGGCCGTGGTTGTTGCGGCCGCCGTTGGACTTCTTGCTTTCCAGCAGCGGGGCATACGGGCTGCCCTTGTGCAGACCCTGGGCCTTGACCGCCACCACATGGCGACGGCCCGGCGAGGTCGGCTTCATTTTCTGGAGGGACATGGTCTCTACCTACCGATCAGTTGGCCGCGCCGCCCAGGAAATCGATTTCCTGGCCTTCGGCGAGGGTGACATAGGCCTTCTTCCAGTCGGAGCGGACGCCCATGGAGGCGCCGAACCGCTTGGTCTTGCCCTTGACGTTCAGGGTGCGGATCGCCTCAACCTTGACGTTGAACAGCTTCTCCACCGCAGCCTTGATCTCCGGCTTGCGCGCGTCGCGCAGAACCTTGAAGACCGCCTGGTTGTGCTTCTCGGCCGAGCGGGTGCTCTTCTCCGAAACCACCGGGGCCAGGATGATCTGGTGCAGGCGCTCGCCCGCGATGCTGATTTTGCTCATGACAGCCAGGCCTCCAGCTTCTTCACCGCCGGCGTCGTGAACAGCACTTTCTCGAACGAGAGCAGCGCCACCGGGTTGATCGCCTCGACGTCGATGACATCGACGGTATGCAGGTTGCGCGCGGACAGGTACAGCGTCTGGTCGAGCGTTTCCGTCACGATCAGGATGTCGTTGCCGTAGCCGTTGAGCTTGGCGAGCAGGCTCTTGGTCTTCGGCGCGTCGACCGCGAAGCTGTCGGCCACCAGCAACTGACCCTGGCGGGCCAGCTCGGAGATGATCGAGCGCAGCGCGCCGCGATACATCTTCTTGTTGACCTTCTGGCTGTGGTCGCGCGGCACGGCGGCGTGGATCTTGCCGCCGCCACGCCACAGCGGGCTGCGGATCGAGCCGGCGCGGGCCTGACCCGTGCCCTTCTGCTTCCACGGCTTCTTGCCGCCGCCGCGGACTTCACCCTTGGTCTTCTGCTTGGCAGTGCCCGCACGGCCGCCGGCGAGGTATGCGGTCACCACCTGGTGCACCAGCGGCTCGTTGAACTCGGCGCCGAACACGGCATCAGCCACGCTCAGCTTGTCTTTGCTCTGATGGAGTTGCAGTTCCATGATTCTTCTCACTTCACCGTCGGGCGCACGACGACGTCGGCGCCTTTGTGGCCCGGAACGGAACCCTTGACCAGGATCAGGTTGCGCTCGGCATCGATGCGCACCACGTCCAGATTGAGGGCGGTCACATTGCGGTCGCCCATGTGGCCGGACATCTTCTTGCCCTTCCACACCTTGCCCGGGCTCTGGCGCTGGCCGATGGAGCCCGGCATGCGGTGCGACAGGGAGTTACCGTGGCTGGCGCGGCCGCCGCCGAAGTTCCAGCGCTTGTGCCAGCCGGCAAAGCCCTTGCCCAGGCTGACACCGGCGACGTCGACGGCCTTGACGCCTTCGAGCACGGAAACCTTGATCTCGGCGCCCGGGGCGAAGTCG
>CAYWPB010000579.1:0-2309 GCA_964458725.1 uncultured Nevskia sp.
CTCGCTGGGTTTGAACAGTACCGTGTTGCCGGCCAGCAGTGCCGGCACGATATGGCCATTGGGTAGATGGCCGGGGAAGTTGTAGGGGCCGAACACCGCCACCACCCCGTGCGGGCGGTGGCGCAGCGCCTGGGTCATGGCGCCGTTCTTCGTTTCGCTGGCACCGGTGCGCGCGTGGTAGGCGCGCACCGAGATGTCGATCTTGCCGACCATGGTCGCGACTTCGGTGCGCGTCTCCCACAGCGGCTTGCCGGTCTCGCGGCCGATGATCCGGGCCAGCGCTTCCTTGTTCTTCTCCAGCAGCGCCGCGAAGCCCCGCGCCAGTTTCTCGCGCTCGGCGAAGGGCAGGTCAGCCCAGGCCGGAAAGGCGGCTCGCGCCGCCCGCACCGCCTGGTCCACATCCGTTGCCGCGGCCGCATGGCCGCGCCACATCGCTTCCTCGCTGGAGGGGGCGGTGCTGCTGAACTCCGGGCCGGCGCCGGTGCGCCATTGCCCGCCGATGAAGAGTTGGCCTTGCCGGTTCATGGATCTTCCTTAATTTGCGGCCAGTGGCGCCGGGAACAAGGCGTCGCTGCGGCCCATGGCGCGATAGGCGAGCAGGCCCAGCCATTCGTGCAGGACCACGGTGAGCAGGTCGAGCTGGGTGGACGCATCGAATTGCAGCCATCCGGCGTTGTTGCCCAGATAGTCCACCGGATAGGGCAACACCGTCCAGCCGATCCTGCGGAAGCAGCCGACGGAGCGCGGCATGTGCCAGGCCGAGGTGACCAGCAGCCAGGTCTGGCCAGGTTGCGGATCGGCAAGCTTCTTCGAGTAAAGCGCGTTCTCCCAGGTGTTGCGTGAGCGGTCTTCATACAGCGTACGGGCCGGATCGACGCCGAGTGAGTCGAACAGCGCCTTCGCCACCTGCGATTCGTTGAAGGAATGGTTGCGCACCAGGCCGGAGCCGCCGCTGAACAACAGCTTCGCCTCCGGATAACGGCGCGTCAGCGCCACCGCCTGCGTCATCCGCTCGGCCGCGCCGTCCAGACCCGGCTGCCGCAGGTCCACGGTATTCGGCAGGTCGAGGGCGCCGCCGAGCACGATGATGCCGTCCACCCGCTCCGGCGACGGCATCGGGAAACGCCGCTCCAGTGGCGCCGCAACCCAGTGCGTCAACGGCAGGGTACCGAGCGCGGCCAGGAACAGCAGGGGCACGGCGACGAGGGTGCGGCTCAGGCGCGGGCGCCGCCGCTGCCACCACCAGGCGCCCAGCAGGGCCAGGAACATCAGCGAGGCCGGCGACAGCAGCCCCCACAGCACTTTGGACAGGACGAAGCCCGGGCTCATGAGGCCTTGCCCTACAGCGCGGCGACGCGCACCGGATCGCCGGACTCTAGATTCAGCGCGGCGGCCAGCTTCGCTTCGAGGACGACGCTGTCGGCCGCAGGGCTTAGCTCGGCCAGCGCGCAGCGGAAGCCCTTCAGCTCGGTGTTCGATACCAGATGGGTGCTGCCGCCCTGCGGCGCGCCGATGCGCGCGGTCAGCTCGCGCGAACGGCGCACGCTGCGGATGTCGGCCAGCGGCGCCTCGACCGTGGGGCCGCCATCGAAGATGTCGATGTAGCCCTGGTAGCGGAAGCCTTCTTGCTCCAGCAGGTGCAGGGCCGGTGCGGTCTGCGGGTGCACCCGCCCCATCACGTTCTGCGCCTCGGGCGACAGCAGCAGGGTGTAGATCGGGTGCTTGGGCATCAACTCGGCTATGAAGGCCTTGTTGCCCATGCCGACGATGTGCTCGGCGCGGTCGTAGTCGATCGAGAAGAAGTGCCGCCCCAGGCCCTCCCAGAACGGCGAGCGGCCGTGCTCGTCGGAGACGCCGCGCATCTCGGCGATGACCTTGGTCGAGAAGCGCCGGCTGAACTGCGCCATGAAGGCGAAGCGGCACTTCGACAGCAGGCGCCCGGCGCCACCGCCGCGGAAGTCCGGCTGCAGGTACAGCGAGACCATCACGCTGGCGCCGGTGTAGTCGTTGGACAGGTACAAGGTCGGCGTGCGGCTGTAGACCTTCAGCTCGTGGCTGGCGTGGACGGTGAGGCCGAAATGGTAGTTGTAGAACGGCTCGTCCAGGCCGCAGGCCGCCTCCACCGCGCAGCAGCCGCCGACCCGGCCGCTGTCCACGTCCTCCAGCACAAACATGTAGCGCTGGTGGCCGGGTTCGCTGACCTCGGTGTCGAAGGAAGCCTCCGACAGCTCGATCTTCTTCTGCAGGTATTCGCGTACCGGCGGCAGCGAGGTGAAGCCGGCGCCGGCGGTTTTCGCCATGTGCAGCAG
>CAYWPB010000580.1:0-2303 GCA_964458725.1 uncultured Nevskia sp.
CCGCTGCGGGTCGAGCGCGGCCAGGCCGGCACGATCCGTCTCCGGGTGCCCGCTCTTCACCAGGTAGCCGTCGGCCCCGGCGCAGACCGAGCCGATCAGACTGTGCGATTCCTCCATCCCGATCGTGGCCCAGATGGCCAGCTGCGGAAACCACTCGCGCAGCTGCGCGATCACCGCGTTGCCGTGCAGATCGGGCAGACCAAGCGAGACGATCACCGCATCCCACGGCGGCGCGCCGCCAGCCGCGCGTGCGCGCTGGCCGGCCTCGAGCACGTCGGCCGCGGATGCGTAGCTGCGCAGCGCATGCGGGCCACGCGCCCCGTTGAGCGCGCCCAGGAAGAAAGGATCGCCATCGGCGACTCCGACGATGGAGCGGCCGCGCAGCGCGAACGGCAGGCGGTCCGGCCAGGCGGAGACGGGCTTGGGCGCGGTGGACGGCGGCTGGCCGCGGAAAACCTCGCCGGCAGCGGCCGGCGCTGGGCTGGATGGCATTTTTGACAATCCCCTGGGCAGGTCCGGCTTGTGGTGCCGGTTCTACCTGTCAGTCGTCAGGCGCCGCAAAAGCCGCCACCCGACCTGCCCCGGAGTGTGAACTACCGCACACAACGGCCGTTTCAGGCGCCGCCGACCTCGCGCTGCAGCACCTGCATGCGTGTCATCGCCGCGGCGTCGGGTACCGCCTGCACGCTGAATTTCTGCACGGCAGCCCGCAGGTCGGTGCGCGCGCCGTCGCGCTCGCCGCCGCGTGATTCGAGCTCGGCACGCAGCAGCAGCACCTGACCGGCCGGGTCCATCGGCGTCGACTTGAGGGCGTAGGCCGCCGCTGCCTGGTCGAGCAGCCAGCGCGCCTCGGTGCGATTGGCGGCAGCATCCTGGGTCAGCAGGCCGCGCGCCAGGTCGTAGGCCCGCTCCGCCCAGAGCGGGCTGGTGCGCGGGTATTTCTGTTCGGTCAGCGCCACCGCGTGACGGCGCAGGCGCACCACTTCGGCGGCGGCGCCGCCGCGCTGTTCCAGCGTGTCGGCCAGGGCCTCCTCGATCAGGCAGTTGTGATACGCCTCCGGCCCGATCAGCGCGGCCAGTTTGGCCGAGGCCTGGCGCTGGATCGTCTCGGCCTCGGCCAGCCGCCCCTCGCCGGCAAGGGCACGGCCCCACTCGCTGCCGGTGTACCAGACGATGCCCTTGTCCTCGCCCAGCACCCGGCGACTCAGGCCGAAGGCCTGATCGAGCTCGTGTTCCGCCTCGGCGTACTGCTGCATGCGCAGGTGCAGGCGCCCGCTCTCGCGCAGCAGGCTGACGTGCACGGTCTCGTCGCCCTGGGGGCGCGCCGCTTCGCCATCGCGGAACGCCTGTCCGGCTTCGTCGAAGCGGCCGAGCTTCTGGGCGTAGAGCACACCCAGGCTGTTGTAGCTGGTGGCCAGCGTGTCGTGGCGCGGGCCCAGCACCGGCTTGGCGATGGTGATGGCGCGGCGCAACAGCGCTTCGGCTTCCTGCGGGCGCTCGCTGCGCTCCATCACGATCGCAAGGCTGGTCATCGGCCGTTCCAGCCAGGCCGAGTTCGGGCCATACAGGCGCTCGTAGCGGGCGATGGTGTCGCGCAGCAGCAACTCGGCCTGGGCGTCGTGGCGGCCCTGCTCTTCGGTGCTGCCCAGCTCGAACAGGGCATGAATGGTTTCCGGATGGTCCGGCCCCAGCTGCTTCTCGAAGATGTGGATCGCCTCGGTCTGCAGCGCCAGCGCCTTGTCCGGCGCACCGTTGCCCCAGGACAGCGCGATGCCCAGGCGCAGTTTGACGCGCCCGGCTTCGACCGAGTCGTCCTGCCCGAGCCGGTGCAGGATCGCCAGGGCCCGGTCGGCACACTGCCGCACCTCCTCGGTGCGCACCAGTACGCTCAGCGGCTGCATCAGCTGGCCCAGCGTGGCGGCGACCTCGCGGCTGTCGGGGCCGTACCAGCTCTCCTTCTCACTCAGCGCGCGGCGCAGGGTCTCGGCGGAGCCGGCGTTGTCGCCCATGTTGTACTGGATCTGGCCGAGGTTATCGAGCAGCTCGGCGTGCAGGTCCGGCTCGTTGCGCAGCTCCTGGTCGGCGTGGTTGAGCGACATGGCGATCAGCTGCGCCGGCGTGCGCGTGCTGCTGCCGTCCATGCTCAGGGGGTCCTGCTGGTGGAATACCGACAGCACCAGGTCCTTGACGTGTTCGGCGCGCTGCGCCTGCAGCTCGGCACGGCGCGCCTGCCACAGCACGGCGGCGGCGCCGCCGGCCAGCACCACGAACACCGCCGCGGCGGCGGCCACCGCGACGCGGTT
>CAYWPB010000581.1:0-2301 GCA_964458725.1 uncultured Nevskia sp.
GCCAGGACCAGCCTGGAAAACCCGGGGGCAATCCGGCTGAGGCTGATCGAAGTGCATTCGGCGGCCTACCTCGGCGAGGACGACATCGTGCGTTTTGACGACGTCTACGGCCGCACCGGCGGGGGGGCCTGAGCGCCCCAAAACGAAGAAGGGCGGCCAGTGGCCGCCCTTCCCGTTTCAGCTCCGCCTTACTGCGCTTGCTGTAAACGCGCGATGCGCTGCTCCAGCGGCGGGTGCGTTGCGAACAGGTCCTTGACGCCGCCGGCGATGCCGAAGGCGGTCATGTTCTGCGGCAAGGTCGACGGCTCGTGCAGCGACTTCAGGCGCTCCAGCGCGGCGATCATCTTGCGCTTGCCGGCGAGGCGGGCACCGCCGGCGTCGGCATGGAATTCGCGCCAGCGCGAGAAGGCGCAGACGATCAGCGTCGCCAGCACGCCAAGCACCAGCTGCGCCACCATCACGGTGACGTAGTACCCGATGCCGATGCCGCCGCGGTCGTTGTCGCGGCGCATGGCGCTGTCGACGACATAGCCGATGACGCGCGCCAGGAAGAAGACGAAGGTGTTGAGCACACCCTGGATCAGGGTCAGGGTCACCATGTCGCCGTTGGCGACGTGGCTCACTTCATGACCCAGCACGGCCTCGATCTCCTCCTGCGTCATGTTCTGCAGCAGGCCGCTGCTCACCGCCACCAGGGCGTTATTCTTGCTGGCGCCGGTGGCGAAGGCGTTCGGCTCCGGCGCCTGGTACACCGCCACCTCCGGCACGCCGATGCCGGCGGCGCGCGCCTCGCGCTCCACCGTCGCCAGCAGCCAGGCTTCGGCCGCGCTGCGCGGCTGGGTGATGACCTCGGCGCCGGTACTCATCTTGGCGATCCACTTCGACATCAGCAGCGAAATGAACGAGCCGCCCATGCCCATCACCGCGGCCCAGACTAGCAGCATCGGCAGGTTGAGCCCGCGCTGCGTCAGGTAGCGATCCACGCCGAGCACCGAGCAGATCAGCGACAAGACGACCAGGATCGCGAAATTCGTCAGCAGAAACAAAAAGATACGTTTCATGGATCAGGCGGTTGCAGGGCGGATGCCCTGATTAATTCTGGAGGATTCCGGGCCGAACTCAAGAGCCCCGGAAACATCGACTACTCGGGTTTGGGATCGGCCGGCTTGTCGCGCAGCGGCTGCAGACCTTCCACCCGCGCATAGCCGCGCGGCAGATGGTTGCCGCGGCTGGCACGGGCGCCCACGTAATGCTCCAGGTCCGAGCGCTTCAGGGTCAGGGTGCGCTTGCCGCTGAGCACCTCCAGCGGCGCGCCGGCCGGCAGCACGGTGGCGGCGACGATGCGGTCCTCTCCCTTCAGCACGATCAGCTTGTTGCCCTTGCCCTTGGCCATTTCCGGCAGCTCGCCGACCGGGAACAGCAGCAGGCGGCCTTCCGCGGTGGCAATGGCCAGGCGGTCGCCGGCCGGGTCGCGCGTGGCCACCGGGGCGAACGGCGCCAGCTCGACGTTGATCGCCGCCTTGCCGGCGCGGTTGCGCGCCTGCAGGTCGTCGAGCTTGACCACGAAGCCGTAACCGTCGCCGCCGCCGAGCACGTACTTGTCGCCGGGCTCGCCGAGCATGATGGCCACCACCGTGGCGCCGTCCTGCAGATCGAGCTTGGTCGTCACCGGCTCGCCCTGCGAGCGCGCCGAGGGCAGCTCGCGCGGGTTGAGCGAATAGGAGCGGCCGCGGCTGTCGAGCAGGATCAGCAGCTGGTTGCTGCGGCCTTCCGCAGCGCACAGGAATTCGTCGCCGGCCTTGTAGCTGAGGCCGGCGGCGTCGATGCCGTGGCCCTTGGCCGAGCGGATCCAGCCGGCCTTGGACAGCACCACGGTGATCTGCTCGGACGGCAAGATCTCGGTCGCCTCCAGCGCCTGCGCGGCGGGGCGCGCCACGATCGGGCAGCGGCGCGCGTCGCCATACTTCTTGGCGTCCTCGGCCAGCTCCTGGCCGACCAGCTTCTTCAGCTTGGCCTCGGAGGCGAGCAGCTCCTCCAGCGACTTGCGCTCGGCGGCGAGCTCGGCCTGCTCGCCCTTGATCTTGATCTCCTCCAGCTTCTGCAGGTGGCGCAGGCGCAGGTCGAGGATGGCGTCGGTCTGGATCTCGCTGAGCTTGAAGCGGCGCATCAGCTCGGCCTTGGGATCCTCCTCGAAGCGGATGATGCGGATCACCTCGTCGATGTTGAGGTAGGCGATCAGCAGGCCGTCGAGGATGTGCAGGCGCTCGTTGACCTTGGCCAGGCGGTGCTCGAGGCGGCGCC
>CAYWPB010000582.1:0-2299 GCA_964458725.1 uncultured Nevskia sp.
CGACGATGGACTGGATGGAGCAGGAGCAGGAGCGCGGCATCACCATCACCTCGGCGGCCACCACCTGCTTCTGGAAGGGCATGGGCGGCCAGTTCGAGCAGCACCGCATCAACATCATCGACACCCCGGGCCACGTCGACTTCACCATCGAGGTGGAGCGTTCGATGCGTGTGCTCGACGGCGCCGTGATGCTGTACGACTCCGTCGGCGGCGTGCAGCCGCAGTCCGAGACGGTGTGGCGCCAGGCCACCAAGTACAAGGTCCCGCGCCTTGCGTTCGTCAACAAGATGGACCGCATGGGCGCCGATTTCTTCCGTGTTTACAAGCAGATGCGTGAGCGTCTGCGCGCCAACCCGGTGCCGATCCAGATCCCTGTGGGCGCCGAGGAAGGCTTCAAGGGCGTGGTCGACCTGGTCAAGATGAAGGCCATCATCTGGAGCGAGGAAGACAGGGGCGTCAGCTTCAAGTACGGCGACATCCCGGCCGAGCTGGTGGAGACGGCCAGGGAGTGGCGCGAGAAGATGGTCGAGGCCGCCGCCGAGTCCAGCGACGAGCTGATGAACAAGTACCTCGAAGGCGTCGAGTTGACCGAGGAAGAGATCAAGGCCGGCCTGCGCAAGCGCACCCTGGCCCTGGAAATCTTCCCGATGCTGTGCGGCTCGGCCTTCAAGAACAAGGGCGTGCAGGCGATGCTCGATGCGGTCATCGAGTACCTGCCGTCGCCGGCCGATGTGCCGCCGATCGAGGCGCACGACGTCGACAACTACGAGACGATCATCCTGCGCAAGGCCTCGGACGACGAGCCGTTCTCGGCGCTGGGCTTCAAGATCATGACCGACAAGTACGTCGGCACCCTGACCTTCGTGCGCGTCTACTCCGGCGTGCTGAACACCGGCGACTCGGTATACAACTCGCGCAGCGGCAAGACCGAGCGTATCGGCCGCATGCTGCAGATGCACGCCAACGAACGCACCGAGCTGAAGGAAGTGCGCGCCGGCGACATCGCCGCCTGCGTCGGCCTGAAGGACGTGTTCACCGGCACCACCCTGGCCTCGACCCAGAAGCCGGTCGTGCTGGAGCGCATGGTGTTCCCGGACCCCGTGATCAGCCAGGCGGTGGAGCCGAAGACCAAGGCCGACCAGGAGAAGATGGGCGTGGCGCTGAGCCGCCTGGCCCAGGAAGATCCGTCGTTCCGCGTCTTCACCGACGAGGAAACCGCCCAGACCGTCATCGCCGGCATGGGCGAGCTGCACCTGGAAATCATCGTCGACCGCATGAAGCGCGAGTTCAGCGTGGAAGCCAACGTCGGCGCCCCCCAGGTGGCCTACCGCGAAACCATCCGCAAGAGCATCGAGTCGGAAGGCAAGTTCGTGCGCCAGTCCGGCGGCCGCGGCCAGTACGGCCATTGCTGGCTGCGCCTGGAGCCGCAGGAAGCCGGCAAGGGCTTCGAGTTCGTCAACGGCATCGTCGGCGGCGTGGTCCCGCGCGAATACATCCCCGCCATCGAAAAGGGCGTGGTCGAGCAGATGAAGAACGGCGTGATCGCCGGCTACCCGGTGGTCGACGTCAAGGTCACCGTGTTCGACGGCTCCTACCACGACGTGGACTCCAATGAAATGGCGTTCAAGATCGCCGGCTCGATGGGGTTCAAGGAAGGCGCGCAGAAAGCCAACCCGGTCATCCTCGAGCCGATCATGGGCGTGGAAGTGGAAACCCCGGCCGACTACATGGGCGACGTGATGGGCGACCTGAACCGCCGCCGCGGCATGATCCTGGGCATGGAAGATGTTGCCGGTGTGCAGGTGCTGAAGGCCGAGGTGCCGCTGGCCGAGATGTTCCAGTACTCCACCACCCTGCGCTCGATGAGCCAGGGCCGTGCCACCTACACCATGGAATTCAAGAAGTACCAGGAGACGCCGGCAAACGTGGCCGCCGCTCTGATCAAGAAGTAAACCGCTGATTTAAAACACTTTTCTTAAGAAATACGGAACAGGTTGAAGGACGATGGCCAAAGAGAAATTTGAGCGAGTGAAGCCGCATGTGAACGTGGGCACGATTGGTCACGTGGACCACGGCAAGACGACGACGACGGCGGCGCTGACCAAGATTTCGGCGGACAAGGGCTGGGGCACGTACGTGCCGTATGACCAGGTCGCCAAGGCTTCTGAGAGCCAGGGTCGCCGCGACAGCACCAAGATCCTGACCATCGCCACCAGCCACGTCGAATACTCGACCAAGAACCGGCACTACGCCCACGTCGACTGCCCCGGCCACGCCGACTACGTCAAGAACATGATCA
>CAYWPB010000583.1:0-2299 GCA_964458725.1 uncultured Nevskia sp.
CCCCGGGGGGGGGTTCTGCGGCGGGAGCTCGTTGGGGTGGGTCTCGGGGAAGTCGTTGTTGACGAAGTCGTAGAAGTACAGCACCCGGGCGAAGGCGCCGAACTCGCCGTAGCTCAGGGTCAGGTCGGAGGTGACCTTGGCCGGTGCCTGGAAGATGGCGCCCTTGTGGCCATAGTTGAGGTCGCCACGGTCGCTGTTGTTGCTGTAGGAGCCGGGCGCCGCGGCGAGATGCTGGGCGTTGTAGATCTGGGTGCGGAACAGGCCCTGACACAGCTGGAACGGCGGACCGCAGACGTCGCGGTTGATGTCGCCCTTGGCGATCTGGTCGACGCTGGGACTTTGCGTGCGCACGCCCAGACCGGCGGTGAAGGTGGTATTGAGCACCCCGTGCACCGGGTCCTTCGTCAGCGGCGGCTTGACATCGAAGTCGATCGCCCAAACTCGGGTTGCCTGCGTCGCGCCGAGCAAAGCGCAAGCAAACACCACCCACCGGACAGCAGCCACACCCAGTGCTCTGGATAGCATGGCCAGTCTCCCCCTTCGCCGTGCGGCAACTTGGCGTGCCGCTATGTTCTAACCGCGCCGATGTCACCGCCGCTGTTTGCGGCGGCAACCACCCACATCAATACGGTTGATTTTTTTACAAGATACAACGGCGCGAGGCTGGCGTCATCCCGCAGCTGCGGGATGGCCCGGGATGCCCGGTGTTCAGGGTGCGGTAATAGGCTTGGGTCCGCGGCGCGGGTGGGCGGCGAAGAAGGCCCAGATTTCGGCGGTCGTGTCGAAGGATTGGCTGACCGGCCCGGTCTCGGCGGGCTTGAACCGGTCCGGTAGGCCGCCGGCCCAGTGGTGACCGTTGTCGGCCAGGGTCACGGCCTGCACTTCCACGCCCTCGTCGCAGCCGCTCCAGGTTTCGCGCAGCACCTGCGGACTGGGCTGCTGCGCCTGGGCCTGCGGCGCGCAGTGCAGGTCGCGGACCCAGGCGGAGGTGGTATCGGCCACCGGCGGCATGTTCGGCGTATCGCCCCAGGGCGTATGGCGGATGCCGCCGTCATAGGGCGTCACCGGGTCGAGCTTGCCGTAGACCAGCATCACCGACAGCGGCCTGCGCGCTGGCGCCGCCTGGGCGCGCAGGGCCCCGACCGAGGCCATCGCAGCGAAGCGCCTGGGCAGTTCCAGGGCCAGGCGCTGCGCCATGCCGCCGCCGCTGGAAAAGCCGACCACGTAGATGCGCGCGGTGTCGAGCGTGTAGCGGCGCATCAGCTGGTCCAGCACCGCGCCGGCATAGGCCACGTCGTCGCTGGCCAGGATGTTTTCCTGCTTTACGCCCGGATCGCCGCTGTTCCAGACGCGCGGGTTGAGGCTGAACGCGGCCGGCAGCCAGGCGCTGGGGGTGCGCGCTTCCAGCCCGACCAGGATGAAGCCGTTCTCGTCGGAGGACTCGGACCAGCGCAGGGTTTCCATCGCCTCCTTGGCGCCGCTGCCGGCGGGATGCAGCAGCAGCACCAAGGGCCAGGGCGCAGCGCGGCTGCCGGCCGGGAAGTGCACGTAGTAGCTGCGCGTGCTGCTGCCGACGTCGACGGTGCGGCGCTCGTCAGGCTGCGGCGGCGGCCGCCGCGGCTGGGCCGAAGCCGGGACGGCCAGCAGGCCGAGCAGCAGGACAGCGGGCAGCAGGCGCAGCGGCGCGGGTACGGCCATCAGGGTCTCCAGTCGAGCAGCGCGCCGACCAGCCGGCGCAGCACCGCGCCCAACGCTTCGGCGCGGCGCGGTTCCCAGGCGTAAGGCGGCGACTCGTCCATGTAGGCCGTCTGCGCCATCTCCAGCTGCAGGGCGTGCAGTCCCTCGCCCGGCCGGCCGTAGTGGCGCGTGATGTAGCCGCCCTTGAAGCGGCCGTTGCAGACCGCGCTCAATCCGGGCGCGGCTTGAAGAATGTCCAGTGCCGCCGCCTGCAGCGAGGCGCCGCAGCTGGTGCCTTCGGCGGTGCCGAGGTTCAGGTCAGGCAGCCGGCCGTCGAAGAAACGCGGCACCTGCGCGCGGATCGAGTGCCCGTCAAGCAGGATGGCGTAGCCATGTCGGGCGCGGATCCGCTCCAGCGCCCCGGCCAGCGCCCGGTGGTAGGGGGCCCACCAGCGCCCGCGGCGCCGCGCCACCTCCGCGGCATCGGGCGCGCGGCCCGGCTGGTACAGCGGCTCGTTGGCGAAGCTGCGCGTCGGGCACAGCTCGGGATTGTCGGCGCCGGGATAGAGCGTTTCGCCGCCGGGATCGCGGTTCAGGTCGACGACGTAGCGCGAGTGCGTCG
>CAYWPB010000584.1:0-2293 GCA_964458725.1 uncultured Nevskia sp.
GGGCGGTGGCATGCAGGCCCTTGGGGTGGATAGGGCTGGCCATGCGGGCGTAGAAGGCGTCGGCGTTCATCTCCGCCTGCTCGGCGGAGTAGGGGGCGAAGCGGTGGTCCTTGGTGAGGGCCTCGTTGGTGAGCGGCGCGGGCTTCTCGCCCGGCCCGCCGACGAGCGGGCGGAAGGCCTTGAAGCCGGGGCCGGCGCTCTTGACGTCGTTGGCGAACAGGAACGTCCCCTCCCAGAAGCGCTTGCGACCGACCGAGTTGTCGGGCTGCCCGTCGACGGCGAACAGGCGCCCGCCGGCGCTGCCCGACTGGTCCAGCCACTTCACGATCATCAGCACGTGGCCGTAGGGATCGGCGTAGATGGTCCCCGGGCGCAGAGCGGTGCGGGTGAGCTTGACCGGGTAGTGATCGGTGTCGTTGTCGTCGAGCGCGGTGCGGCCGCTGCCCGAGTGGACCTTGTTGGCGAGCAGGCGCAGGAACTTGCGGAAGGAGAGCAGCGGGTCCCTGCCCTCGGCGGGCTGGCTGTTGTCAGTGACCGGGCCGCACTTGGGCGGGCGGGTGGCGTTGCCGCGATCGCAGTCGCGCAGCCCGAACGGCAGGTTCATCTTCCACGAGAAGTAGGCGCGCAGGTAGTAGGGGAGATCGGCGCAGTCGGGCTCGGCGGGGGGGACGGCCTTGTTCTTGGGATCGTCCTCGCGCAGGCCCAGGTGGCCGTAGAAGGAGTTGCGCTTGGGATCGCGCAGGAAGGGGGCCAGCGAGAATCCTTGCGTAGGGTCAGGATGAAAAATCAAGCCCCCGGTTCCCCCGCCCCCCGCCGCAGCAGCGCCTCCTTGCGCCGCGGCCCCCAGCGGTAGCCCGACAGCCGCCCGTCGGCGCCGACCACGCGATGGCAGGGGATCAGCATGGCGATGCGGTTGCTGGCGCAGGCCGAGGCCACCGCGCGGCTGGCCTTGGGCTCGCCCAGGCGCTGGGCCACTGCGCCGTAGCTCAGGGTCTCACCCAGCGGGATCTGGCGCAGCGCACGCCATACCCGCGACTGGAACGCCGTGCCCTGGATGTCCAGCGGCAGGTCCAGCGCCTCGCGCGGCAGCAGCACGAAGTCGCGCACCTGCTCGAACCAGCCGTACAGCCGCGCCTCGTCGTTGTGCAGCCGCGCCTTGGGGAAGGCCGCACGCAGGTCTTCCAGCAGGCGCCCCGGCTCCTCGCCGAAGGCCAGCCAGCAGACGCCGCGCCGCGTCGCCGCCAGCAGCATCCAGCCCAAGTCGGACAGACCCATCCACCAGCCGATGTCGACCGCGCCGCGCAGCTTGCCGGGAGCCGCGCCCAGCGCCGCGCCGGCATTGGCATAGGCCGCCGCGCTCGACTCGTAGCCGGCGCTGAACACCGCGTCGAGCGCCGTGCGATCCTGGTGCAGGGTCTGGGTCAGCCGGTGCAGGGCCAGGGCCTGGGCGTAGGCCTTGGGGCTGACGCCGAGCCGGCGCGTGAACTGGCGCTGCAGCTCGGACGGGCTGACGCCGCTGCCCTGCGCCAGCTCCGCCAGCGTCGGCGCGCGCTCGGCGCGCTCGATGCGGCGGCAGGCCTGCATCAGTACGCGTGGCCAGTCGATCTGGGTTGCGGGTTTGGACGTCATGACACTTTCCATTGCAGCAGGCCGTAGCCGTCGAGGCCGGCTCCGGCCGATTGACGCACGCCCTCGGCGGAAAACGCAATCCCGGCGAGAGCCCAGAACGCCAGGTTGACGCTCAGCGCCAGGATCAGGCCCAGGCTCCAGCGGCGCAGGCTGGTGGCGGCGTTGGTCTTCATGGTTCGCTCCTGAAACTTTGTTCCGATGGAGCGCACTTTAGGGGCTGGAACGCGGGGGTTTCTTCCGGAATTTTGCGCGTGACGCCGCAACAATAGGCACGTCGTCATTCCCGCGAAAGCGGGAATCCAGCGCTGTTTCATGTTGCGCAGAAGCGTCACGCGCCGCGTCTGCCTTCCCGTAATGAGGTCGTGGGTTTTCGCCTACAGGCGAGTTACTTTTTGGCAGCAGCGCCAAAAAGTAACCAAAAAGCGCCGCCCCGGAGGCGACGCCCTCTCACCGCAAAAGAAGAAGCGCGGTGAGAGGGTGCCCTGCGCTCCGCAGCCGGAGCGGGGTCCGCCGACAGGCCATCCCTGGCCTGACGTCGGACGCTTCGGCATCCTGCCTCGCCCCGCGCCAAAAGGCGCGGGCCCATGTCGCTCCGGTTTTGCGGTGCTCGGCGCCGCCAACGGGGGAGAACATCAAAAACTGCTAGGTCGGAACCGCTGCGCGG
>CAYWPB010000585.1:0-2286 GCA_964458725.1 uncultured Nevskia sp.
ACGTGGCCGGACATCATGTGGCCGCCCAGCGGTTTGGCCGGAGTCAGGGCCCGCTCCAGGTTGACCCGGGCGCCGGCCTGCCAGGCACCGGCGGTGGTGGCCTTGAGGGTCTCCACCGACAGATCGGCAGTGAAGCCGCGCGGCAGCAGCCGCACCGCGGTGAGGCACACGCCGCTGCAGGCGATGCTGTCGCCCGACTGTACGCCGTCGAGGTAGGCGCCATCGGTAACGATGTGCATCCGGCGGTCGCCGCCGATCTCCTCCACCACGTCGATGCGGCCGAGGGCCTCGACGATACCGGTAAACATCTAGCCAATCTCCAGGTTCATGCTTGTTTGGCGGCCTCGCAGGGGGCGCACAGGCTCTCGACCAGCGTGGCGGTGACGCGGATGTCGTCGCCCACCAGGCGCACGTCCTTCGGCTTGAGCTGCACGCGCTGGTCCAGCCGCACCAGGCCCGGCAGGTGGGCCAGCGGCTGGGCGTCATGGCCGAGCAGCGCGGGCGCCAGGTAGACGACGATCTCGTCGGTCAGGCGGGCCTGCAGGAAGGCGCCGGCCAGGCGCGGCCCGCACTCCACCAGCACCTCGTTGACCTGGGCCTGGCCCAGCGCCGCCAGCGCCGCGCCGAGGTCGACATGGCCGTCGGCGCTGGCCGCCACGTTGATCACCTCCACGCCGGGCGCGGGCGGCGCGATGCCGCGATCGGTAGTCAGCAGAAAGCGTCGCGCGCCTTCCGCCCAGACCTTCGCCGTCGCGGGGACGCGATGATGGGTGTCGAGCACGATGCGGTCCGGCTGGCGCCATTGCCCTTCCAGGCGGACGGTGAGCTGGGGGTCGTCCTCCAGCACGGTGGCCGAACTGGTCATCACCGCGCCGGCCTCGGCGCGCAGGCGGTGCACGTCGGCCCGCGCCGCCTCGCCGGTGATCCACTGGCTCTCGCCGGAGGCCATGGCGGTGCGCCCGTCCAGGCTCGCCGCCAGCTTCAACGTGACCCAGGGCCGGCCGCAGCTCATGCGCGAGATGAAGCCGCGATTGAGGTCCGCCGCCACCTCGCCCATCACGCCGACGTGGGTCTCGATGCCAGCCTCGCGCAGGCGCGCCAGGCCGCGGCCCGCCACCAGCGGATTCGGGTCCTGCATCGCAATCCAGACGCGCTTCACCTTCGCCGCGATCAAGGCGTCGACACAGGGCGGCGTCCGGCCGTGGTGGGCGCAGGGCTCGAGCGTGACGTAGACCTCGGCGCCGCGGGCCTTGTCACCAGCCTCGCGCAGCGCGTGCACCTCGGCGTGCGGCTCACCGGCGCGGAGATGGGCGCCCTCGCCCACGATCAAGCCATCGCGGGCGACGACGCAGCCCACGCGCGGATTGGGATGGGTGCTGGCCTTGCCGCGCTCGGCCAGGCGGATGGCGCGCGCCATGAAACTCTTGGCCACCACCTCGTCGACGTTGGCGATGGTGCCGGTCAAGACTTCTTGCCGCTTTTCTGTTCTTCGGGCGGATCGATCAGGGGCAGCTGGTTGCGCCGCAGCTCGGCGGTGGGCAGCTTCTCCAGGCGGTCGATCTCCTCGCGGAACGCGTTGACGTCCTGGAAGCTGCGGTAGATCGAAGCGAAGCGCACGTAGGCGACGTGGTCGAGGTCGCGCAGCTCCTCCATCACCCACGCGCCGATGCGTCGCGACGGCACTTCGCGCTCGCCGCTGGCGCGCAGCTTACGCATCACGTTCTCCACCGCGTGGTCCACCGCCTCCTGCGGCACCGGACGCTTATATACCGCACTCTCGAAGCCGCGGCGCAGCTTGTCCTCATCGAAGGGCTGCGGCTTGCCGCTGCTCTTCAGCACGAACGGCATCGACAGCTGCGCCTTCTCGAAGGTGCTGAAGCGGTTGCCGCAGTGCGGGCACTCGCGGCGCCGGCGCACCTGGGTGCCCTCCTCGTACAGGCGCGAATCGATCACGCGCGTGTCGGGGGCCTTGCAGAAGGGGCACTGCATCCTGAGCTCCGCCTCAGCAGTTGTCAGTTGTCAGTTCGTAGTTGTCAGTGAAAAGCGAAGCTGCTTTCACCGACAACCGACAACTGATCACTGACAACTGCCTCACGCGGCCTTCTTCGCCGCCTGATACACCGGGAAGCCGGCGCACAGGTTCTCGACGTTGCCGCGCACGCGGGCGATGGTGCCGTCGACGTCCTGACTCCTGGCCATGGCATCGAGGATGTCGGCGATCCAGCTCGCCACCTCGCCCATCTGCACTTCCTTGAAGCCGCGGGTGGTACTGGCCGGGCTGCCGAT